>JACQWT010000208.1 GCA_016209145.1 Deltaproteobacteria bacterium
CTGTCTTCGGCCCTTGAGGTCCGTCAGCGCACTTGCAGCGCCACCAGCCAAGCTGGAAGCCAACCGATGCCATACCGAAAGTGCCACATCACGGGCCTGACCATTCTCTGGGCTGCGCTGCTCGCCGACCCGGCCTGGGCACGGCCGAGCTCGGCGCCGACAGCCGCGGCGTGATGCTGCCGCTCGATCCCGGCGCGCACCGGGCGGTGGTGACAGCGCCAGGCCCCGGGGCACAGGCGTTCTCGCTGAGGTTGGCGGAGGGCCAGAAGCTCGAGATCGAGGTGGCGCCCGGCCCGCCGCTGGCACCGCGGCCGGCGAGCGAGCCGGACCAAGAGACCGGCCTAGCGAGCTTCTGGCTGCGGCACCGCGCCTCGCTGCTCGTCGGCGGCGGGGCAGTAGTGCTGGCGGCAGTGGGCGCCGGGCCCGGCGCCGCGACGTGGTCGAGCTCCGTCGATCTCGGCGGGAGCTGCGTCGGCACGCCCGCCGGGTGCGCCGAGGACGACATCGACGCGGTCGAGAGCCAGGCCGTGGCAACCAACGTGCTCTTCGGCGCGGCCGGCGTGGCAGCGGCGACGGCAGCGGTGCTGTTCATCTTCGTCGAAGGCTCTCCGCCGCCGGCGGACGCCCGCGCGGCCGCCGTACGCCGGGCCATCGCGCTCGCGCCCGCGCCGGGCGGCGTGGCGCTGGGCGTCCGGTACTGACGGTTTGCACAACTTCCGAGCGCCGGCGGCTACAGCGCGAGCTCGAGCGCGAAGACGTCATAGCCACCCGCGCTCGTCAGGGGAGGATGTTCTCGCCGCGCAAGACCTGGCTGACCGCATCTCGGCCATGCTCACGAAGCTCATCCGGAGTGCAGAAGCCCCCGACCTCTGACTTGCCGTGGGCCGTGGGCCGTGGGCCGTGACCGTGACCGGGGCCAAGTTCTTGGTCAAAGCCTATGGGTGGGAGGGGAACGCCATGGTGAGGGCGGAGCCGTTCGATGCGATCGAGTTTCAGCTCTCTTCGTTGTGGGCGCGCTGACCAGTCGGCGGCGGCGCTCGCCACCTGGGGTGAGGCGGAGGTGGCACACAAGCCGCAGGCGGGCGATCGCCATCGTGCCCGGTCCGGGCTCGCGGCTCGCGGCTATGCGAATGCGTGGTTTCTCAAGAGGGGGTGGCAAGCGCCTGCCAGTTGGACCCCTGGGGACCGATGACGAACAACGACCCGCCGGACGCCGACTTGTTGAAAAATTACGCGGCGCTGGAAGGCGACACCTGCACCGCTAGGTGAAACCTCCGGCGTGGCTGAACGGGAAGCCAGTGCCTCGCGCGGCCAAAATCCATTCAATGGAGAAGCCTGCGCGCCCCTCCCTGCGTGCATGGCGCGCGCTTGTTTCCGCGGGGCTGCGGGCCTTCCTGAACGTGGCCCCTCACGGGCCAAGCGCAACACGTGAAGCTAGATCTCACTTCAAGGATCGCCGGAACCGCTCGATGACGCGTTGCCAGGCACGAAGCGCGCGCCGGATGTCTTCCACGCTCGTCTCGTCGCCCAACGAGGCGCGAACGGCGCCCCGCGCGCGCTCCTGACCGAGCATGGCCGCGACGACCGGCGAAGGCTCGGCGGACGCGGCGCTGCAAGCCGGACCGCTCGACACGGCCACGCCCTCCAGATCGAGGGCGGCGCACAGCTCCGATCCGGCACAGCCCGGCCAGGAGAGGTTGCTCACGTGGGGCGCGCGCGCCGCGGTCCCGTTGCGCGCGGGCTCGATGCCAAGAGTGCGGCCAAGCGCGCACAGACTGCGCTCCAGCTCGTCGCGCCGGGCGGCGACAGGCCCTTGGCGCGCCGGGCCGGACGCCCCCCCCACCGCCGCCGCCTCGAAGCCCGCGGCCGCGATCGGATCGAGCGTGCCCGGGCGGATGCCGCGCTCCTGGGCGCCGCCGTGGAGCAGCGGGACGAGCGCGACGTCGGGCCTCGCCGCGAGCGCGCCAATGCCCTTGGGGCCGCCGATCTTGTGGGCCGACAACGTGAGCAGATCGGCCTCCGCCCAGAGCGCCGGCTCGATCTTGCCCACGGCCTGCACCGCATCGACGTGCAGCAGCGCCGCACGCTCGCGGGCGAGCCGCGCCACCTCGCCGAGGAGCTGGACCACGCCGGTTTCGTGGTTGACGGCCTGCACGCTGACCAGCGTGCGGCCCTCGGGCCGCCGCACGCCGTCGAGCGCCTGCGCGACGGCCTGGGGCGCGATGATGCCGGAAGGCTCCGGCGACACCCAGGCAACCGTCACGCCGCGCCGGGCGAGCGCCTCGGCGCAGCGCCGGTAAGGAGGCCTACGGCCCGGCGGGCCGCCTCGATCCGCGCATGCGCGCGCCGACCCGGCCGGTGGACGCTGGCGGCGTTGGCCCAGGCCGTACGCTCGGCCTGACGCATGGCGCGCCGCACGTCCGCGTGCAGCGGGCTCGTGGCGCACCAGTCGAGGTAGACGCGTCCGCGCTCGTCCAAGGGACCCCTCACCCGGGCTGCGCCCCCGGCGGTCTACCAGCGGCCGCCTCCGGGGCTAGCTCGCCCGGCGCGCACGGGGCGACCGTGAGATAGAACGCGGTGCCACGAAAGCGCACGCCGCCAATCTGCTCCTGTGCCGGCGAGGCCACGCGCACTTCTCCCCCCAGGCCGCGCGCAGTGTGCCGGGCGATGGCCAGACCCACGCCCACCCCGCCGTGCGCCCGCGTGACCGAGCCGTCGACCTGGTAGAAAGCATCGAAGATGCGCTCCAGCCGCCCGGCGGGCACGCCGACGCCGGTGTCGGCCACGCAAAGCTCGTAGTGCCCGGAAGGCAACGCCTGGACGCGCAGGCCGACCGCTCCGCCGGCCGGCGTGAACTTCACGGCGTTGTCCAGCAGATGGAGGATGGCGCGCCCCAGCCTCGGCCCGTCGCCCACCGCCGGCATGGGGCCGGGCGGGAGCTGCTCCACGAGGCGCAGATCGGCCTCGGCGAGCCGCGTCGCGATCGCCTCGCGGGCGCCGCGCACCTCGTCCAGGAAGTCGTACGCGGCGCGGGCAAAGCGCGTCCGTCCGGTCTCCAGGCCCGTGACGTCGAGCAGGTTGTCGATGATGCGACGTAGCCGCGCGGTGCACTCGTCCATGGCGACCAGGGCCTTGCGCTGCGGCGCCATGAGCGGCCCGAGCTCCTCGTCGAGCAAGAGCCTGAGGTAGCCCACGACCGGCGTCATCGGGGTCGCAAGCTCGTGCGAGACGTTGCGGTAGAAGGCGCTGCGGGCGGCGTCGAGCTCGCGCAGCTTCTCGTTGGCAGCGACGAGCTCGGCCACCTTCTGCTCCAGATGGCCGACGATGCGCTGGCTCTGCTGGCGCAGCCGGTACGCGCGCCGCGGCGGCGGCGCCTCGCGGGCTCCGCCCAGGTACCGCTCGATGGTAGCGGCGAAGGAGCTCGCCTGGATGGGCTTCTGCAGGAAGCCGTCGCAGCCCACCGCCAGGCTCGTGTCGCGGTCGCCCGCGGCGGTGATGGCGACGATCGGCACGGCCTCGAGCGAGGGCTCGCCGCGCAAGCGCAGCGTCACCTCGAAGCCGTCCAGGCCCGGGATGTTCAGATCGACGAGCACGAGATCGGGGCGGGAGCTGCACGCCAGGCGTACGCCCTGGATGCCGTCAGGCGCGTCGAGCACCTCGTGGCCGGCGCGCGCGAGCAGCTTGCGCACGAGCAGCCGGTTGGCCGGGTCGTCCTCGATGTGCAGGATGCGAGCCATGGGCGGGCTTCCATAGCCGTTGGCAGTGCCCGCGCCAAATGGCTTGCCCCCGGCGGGGCCATCGTGGCCATCATCCGCCCGCTACCCGGGCGAAGCCCCCATGCCACGCGATCTGGGACCTCGAAACCATGAGGGCCGGCAGCCGCTGCAACCGGCCCGGCCTCATGCACCGCGCCCTGCCCTCCCGACGAGGACAGCCTATGCCCTGGCCGCGCTCGCGGGCGCCCTCTACTTCCTGGCCTTTCCCGGCGTGGGCATGTCGCGGCTCGCGTTCTGCGCGCTGGCGCCGCTGGTCCTTGCCCTGCGCGGCCAGCCGGCGCGGCGCGCCACGGCCCTGGGCTGGGTGTGCGGCCTCGTGGCCACCGGGGCCGGCTTCTACTGGCTCTACGACGTGCTCGTCCGCTACGGCCGGCTACCGGCGCCGCTTGCCCTCATGGTGCTCTGCCTGCTGTGCGCGTACCAGGCCGGGCGCCTCGCCCTTTGCGCTTGGCTCTACGCGCGTGCGGCCCGGCGCGGTTGGCCGGCAGCGCCCGCCTTTGCCGGGGCCTTCGCCACGAGCGAGCTCGTCTTTCCCCTGCTGTTCCCCTGGTACCTCGGGGCCGCCCTGCACGACGTGCTGCCCCTGCTCCAGGTAGCCGATCTGGGCGGGCCGATCCTCGTCGGCTTGGTCCTCGTGGCCGTCAACCTCGCCGTGGCGGAGGTCGGCGCGGCGGCGCTGCTGCGCGCCCCGTGCTCGCGGGCCGTTCTCCTGGTCGGCGTGGGCGCTCTTCCGGCCGCTGGCATGTACGGCGTGGCGCGCAGCGCCGAGATCGACGCGCTCGCGGCACGCTCTCCCGTGCTCCGGGTAGGCTTGGTGCAGGGCAACATCGCCCTTGGCGCCGAGCATCGCGCGCTCGGCGTGCACCTCGAGCGCAGCCGCGAGCTCGTGCGGGCCGGGGCAGAGCTCGTCGTCTGGAGCGAGGCGGCGCTGCCGTGGGCGATTCCCGAGGCCGGCCACGCGGAGCTCGTCGAGGACACGGTCACGCGCGGCCTGGGGGCGGCCGCGGTGATCGGGGCGGCCCTCGTACGCCGCACGGCCCAGGGGCGCGGCGCCGGGGCGCGGCCCTACCGGATGCTCAACAGCGCCCTCGTGGCCGACGGCCAGGGCCGCATCGTCGGGCGCTACGACAAGCAGCACCTCTTGCCGTTCGGCGAGTACCTGCCCCTGGGCGACAGGCTGCCCGGGCTCTACGAGCTCTTGCCGGCCTCCGGGCGTTTCTCTCCCGGCGATGCGGGCGGGCCGGTCCGCCTGGGCGAGCACCGCCTCGCCGTCACGATCTGCTACGAGGACGTGCTGCCGGGGTACGTTCGCCAGCTCGTGCGCCGGGGCGAGGCCGATCTGCTGGTCAACCTGACCAACGACGCTTGGTTCGGCGCGAGCACCGAGCCGTGGGCTCACCTTGCCTTGGCCAAGCTGCGCGCCGTCGAGCACCACCGCTACCTCGTGCGTGCCACGAGCACGGGGGTCTCCGCCATCATCGACCCGGTCGGCCGAGTCGTGGCACAGAGCGAGCTGGAACGAGAGCAGACCGTAGTCGCCGCGGTGCGCTGGATGCACCCGCGCACGGCCTACGGCGTGCTGGGCGATCGGCCGTGGTGGGTGGTGGCGGGCCTTGCCGTCATCGCCGGCTTCGTGCCCCGGCGGCGCCGTGCGCCGCGGGTCAGCCCTTCAACGCCTTCTTGAAGCGCTTGGCGTCGGCGAACATGTCCACGTTGGTGAACACGTACGTAGCGCGCTCGTGGCCCGCGTCCTTGGCGATCTGCGCCAACCGCTCGATCGCGGGATCCTCGTAGCGCGACTTGTGGCCCGCCGGCCCGTGCAGGCGGTAGTAGGCGACCTTGCGCTGGGACAGGCCGTTGACCAGTGGATCGCGCGCCATCACCGCGTCCACCTGCTCGCCGATCTCGTCGCAGTCGTCCAGATCCCAGCCGTCGCAAGGCTCGAAGACCACGGTCTGGAAGCGATGGCGCACATCGGGCAGGAACTCCCGGAGCACCGCCTTGTTCGCCCTGGTCGGCGTGAACTCCGAGGGCGCCACGAACACCGCCGTCGCGGCCTCGAGCGCCTCGGCCACGTCCGCGATGTTGTCCAGGGAGGTCTGGGTGACCTTGCCGACGCGGAAGCCCTCCTGGCCGATGTTGCGCGGCCCGAGCAGCGCGAAGCGGAAGCCGTCGGGGGCCTCGCGCCGCCAGCGCCGAATCGTGCCCCTGCCGGGCACGGAGAGGTGGGTCTCCTGCACTTCCACGAAGCCGAACTCGCGGAAGTAGCGCGTGGCGGGGACCGGAAAACCGGCACAGCCGACGGTGATCATCTCGCACAGCCTAGCCCAGAGGCGGCGCGGAGGCGAGCGCTACTTCGCCCTCTCTGTTCCTCGATTCCGCGCCAACGCGGAATCGAGGTCCCGCCGCAGCTTGCGCTCGAGGCGGGCCGTGCGCCGCGCCTGCGCCTCCTCGCACTCGGCCGTGCCGCGCCGGGCGAGCTCCAGGGCAAGTGCGAAGGCACGCCGGTAGTGCTCGTAGAGCTTGGCCAGCTCGAGCCGGAGCGCGGCGGCGTCGAGCTCGTCCGCAGCGCGCGCCGCGCCGTAAGCGTTCACGCATTCTCCCAGCCGGCTCGTCAGGCGGCCGCGAGCGCGAGCGCGCCCGGAGGCCCGGCCCGGAGCGTACTCCTGTACGTGAGGAGCCGGGCCGAGGACGTAAGCCGCGATCGCGGCCGACTCGGCGAGCCGCTTGGTCCGCCACGATGGCCGCGCGCTCCAGCTCGCCGGCGCGCCGCATGGTCCATGCCACCTCGCACAGCTCGGGCGGAGCGAGCCGACCTAACGGCGCGCTGCCGCCCTCGGACAGCGGCTCGGCGTAGAAGCCCGCCAGAGCGACGAGGCTACGCACGTCGAGCGCGTTGTGGGAAAGGACGGGGAGCAGGCCACCAGCGTCGCCTCCGCGCAGGTAGTGGGCGTAGCGCTGCGCGACTTCCTCCCCCGAGACGTCGTCCGGGGGGCGCGCGTACTGCAGCACGTTCTTCTCGACCGCGACGAGGGTCTTGGGCCAGCGCCGGCCACGGTGCACCCGCCGGGCGACGTGAAGCAGGTCGAGCTGCGGCCGCTCGGGCAGCGCCGGCAGCCGGTTCATGGCGCAGCGGGCGCGCAGCAGCGGAAGATCGAAGCTCCGGCCGTTGTAGCTCACGACGACGTCGACCGCGGCCACCCGCTCCGAAAGCTGCCCGAGCGCCGGGGCTTCACCGCCAGGCTGAGGCACGAAGAGCTGCTCGAAACAGAAGCCACCCGCCGCGGCGTCGTGCCAGCACAGCCCGATGAGGAAGGCAATGGTGCCCGCACCGCCGCCCAGGCCGGTGGACTCCGCATCCAGGAACAGCGCCCGGCCAAGGTCGCAGCGGCCCAGCTCCGGCGCGAGGGCGAGCAGCGAGACGAGCGCGCGGTCGCCGCCGAGCACCGACCCCAGCGGCACGGTCCCGACCCGCTCTGCCGGCCCCCACCAGCTCCTGCGCGACCACAGCGTGCCGAGGTCGGTCTGGCTCGGCTCGAACGGCAGGTCCGCGGGGAAGGCGGCACGGGCGGCCGGGGCCGGTGTCCCCGCGACGCCGAGCGCGTCGAGCTGTGCACGCAGCGCGCCGAGGCGCGCCTCGTCCGTCGTTGCGGCGGGCAGCGCCGGCCCCGCGACCGGCGGAACCGCGGCGCGAGCGCCGGAGTGCAGCCGGGCTAGCCTCTCGCGAAACGACGACACGTCAACCACCTGGGTCCGTCGCGCCGACGAGCCGCAGGATCCGGCCCAGCACCTCGTCGGCGCGCCGCAGCAGCTCCTCGCACGTGCCCGAGTTGTCGATCGCGTAGTCGGCGACCGCCGCCTTGTCGGGCAGCGGCAACTGCGCGCGCACGCGCCGCACGGCTTCGTTCCTGGCGAGCCCATCGCGCGCCATCAGGCGCTCGATCTGTGCCGGCTCGGGCGCGGCCACCACCACCAGGGGCCGGTAGTCATCGGCCAGCCCCTTCTCCACCAAGAGCGCCGCCTCGTAGCAGCCAAGCCGGCTGCCGCGCGCCCCGAGCGCGGCGGCACGTCGCCGCGCTTCGACCCGGATGCGGGGGTGCAGGATGGCCTCCAGCCGGGCTCGCTCGCCCTCGTCGGCAAACACGAGCCGGCCGAGGCGGGCACGGTCGAGCGCGCCACCCTGCCGGAGCACCGCGGCGCCGAAAGCTTCCACCACGGCGCGCAGCCCCTCGGTTCCGGGCGCCACGAGCTCGCGTGCGATGGCGTCGGCGTCGATCACCGGAACCCCGCGCTCGCGAAAGCGGGCGGCCACGGTGCTCTTGCCCGAGGCCACGCCGCCGGTAAGGCCGAAGAGGTGCATCGGGGTCTATGGTATCGTGCCGCCGTCATGGCGGCGCGCATTCTCGACGGCAAGGCGATAGCGAAGGCCCTCCGGCAGGAGGTCGCCGCACGGGTGGCGACCTCCATCCAGCACTGCGGCCGGCCGCCCGGCCTCGACGTGGTGCTGGTGGGCGACGACCCCGGGAGCGTGGTCTACACGCGAAACAAGGAGAAGGCTGCGGCCGAGGTCGGCATCCGCGGACGGCTGCACCGTCTTGTGGCCCAGGCGTCCGAGGCCGAGCTGCTGGAGCTCCTCCGAGGGCTCAACGCCGATCCGTCCACCGACGGCCTGCTCGTGCAGCTCCCGCTGCCGGGCCAGATTTCGCCCGAGCGCGCGATCGACGCCATTTCGCCCGGCAAGGACGTGGACGGCCTGCACCCGGTCAACGCCGGGCTGCTCGTGGCCGGCCGCCCCGGGCTCGTGCCGTGCACGCCGCGCGGCTGCCTACGTCTGTTACGCGAGACCGGGGTCGAGCTGCGCGGCGCGCACGCCGTCGTCGTGGGCCGGAGCCAGATGACGTGCTCGTGGCGGCCATCGGCCGGCCCCGTATGATCCAGGGCGACTGGATCAAGTCGGGCGCGGTGGTCATAGACGTGGGGGTGAACCGGCTCGCGGACGGCAAGCTCTGCGGCGACGTCGACACCGCCGCCGCGGCCGAGCACGCCGGCTGGATTACCCCGGTGCCGGGCGGAGTCGGTCCCATGACCATCGCCTGCCTGCTCGAGAACACGTTGCTCGCGGCACAGGCCCGCGCCGCGGCGTGATGTCACCACCTCTGCCTAGGATCCTGCCCGCCGCCCCCGCAGCCTGGCGCGATGCACAACCGCCACGCCGGCCAGCACCGCAAGGCTGATGAGCTGCGAGGTCGACAGGCCGAACATGCCCCCCCGATCGTCGGCGCGCAGCAGCTCCAGGAAGAAGCGGCCGACGGCGTATAGGGCCAGGAAGGCAAGAAAGACCTGGCCGTCATAGCGCTTGCGGCCCTGCACGAAGAGCATGCAGGCGGCAGCCACGGTGAAGCACACCAGCGCCTCGTAGATCTGGGCCGGGTGCACCGGCCGCGACCATGCGCCGGTGCTCGGCAGAAGGCCGAGCTTGAACTGCGCCTCGCTCGCCGGGCTGTGCGGCGGGAAGGAGACGCCCAGGCGCGAGGTGGTGATGGGGCCGAAGCAGCAGCCGGCGAGAAAGCAGCCTATGCGGCCGAAGCCGAGCCCGACCGGAATCGCCACCCCGGCCAGATCGGCGGCCTTCCAGACCGGGAGGCGATCGCGGCGACAAAGGTAGATCCCCACGGCCACCGCGGCGATGATGCCGCCATAGTAGGTCAACCCGCCCGCCCAGAACTTCGCCCAGGCGAAGCAGTCCGCCTCGCGCGGATGGCACACGCCCCGCGCCGCGTCCCAGACGCCCTCGTAGCGCGTCGTGCACAGCGCCTGCTCGACCTTCCAGTCCACCTTCCCGGGATCGGTGCAAAGGTGCACGTAGTCCCAGAAGTAGCCGTCGGCGAGCACGTGCAGCAGTCGCCCGCCGACCACGCCCATGAGAAGCGAGGCCAGCGCCAAGTCGACGACGACGTCCGGATCGAGCCCGATGCGGCGCGCCCGCAGCACCCCGATGGCCGTGGCCAGGGCGAAGCCCGTCAGCAGCAGCACGAAGTAGGCCGGAAAGGAGACGTCGAGGACGCGGAACAGCTCGGGGTTCACCGCTCCTCGACGCTCCTTGTCTCGTCCGGACCGGACGGAGGGTAGCCGGCACGCGGCTCGGCCGCGCTCGAAGCCCCTTCGCCTGGAGGCGTGCCGTCGCCACGTCGGGCGGGCTTGCGGGACGTGAACATGTCGATGGCCATCAGGCCCACGCCGACGCAGATGGCGATGTCGGCCACGTTGAAGGTCGGCCAGTGATGTACCTGCCTTCCGCTCTTGGCGTACACGTCGATGAAGTCGATGACGTAGCCGTAGCGGATCCGATCGACGAAGTTGCCGAGCGCGCCGCCCAACACGAGCGGAAGCCCCCATTTGAGGGCGTGCTGCCCCGGCGCGAGCTTCCGGTACAGGGAGACGATGAACACGATTGCCGCGACCGACACGACGATGAAGAAGGGCCGCCGCAGGGCTTCGGTCTCGTTCTGCAAGAGGCCCCACGCGCCGCCACGGTTGCGTGCGAAAATGAGCGAGGCGTAGCCTTTGACGATCTCGATCCGGGCGGGCGTGAGCGGATCGGAATCCCCGATGAACCTCTCGGCCCACGCCTTGGTGCCGAGATCCAATGCCAGCGACAGGGCCGAGGTCACGATCAGGAACAGGTAGGAGGGGCAGTAGCGCGCGGGCTCGCTCGGCACGCTCGGGGCGGGCTCGGCAGGCGCCGGCCCGACCGGCTCCAAGCGTGCCTCCGGGGAGGCGTCTTCGACTGGCGGATGCTGGTCCATGCCGGGCTCTGTCTACGACATTGCGCGGTCCAGGGCAAAGCGCGCCTCCGGAAAGGTCGCGGCGCGTGACAAACACTGCGCACATGTTTAGTATATGCCCCATGCCTAGCCCGCCTTGGACTCGTGCCCAGGGGATCGAAGCCGTCGTGCGCGAGTGGCTCGCCACGCCATCCATCGCCTCCTGTTTCCGCGCCGATCGCGCGATCGATGCGCTCGGCGGCGAGCTGTGCCCCTGGCCCGACGACCTGGCGCCCTCCCTGCGCCGCGCGCTCGCCCGGCGCGGCATCGAGGGGCTGTACCTGCACCAGCGTGAGGCCCTCGACCACGCCCGCGCCGGCCACCACGTCGTCGTGGCCACGCCCACGGCCAGCGGCAAGAGCCTGTGCTTCCAGCTTCCCGTGCTCGACGCCCTGGCCGCCGGCACCGAGGCCACGGCGATCTACCTCTACCCGACCAAGGCGCTGTCGCGCGACCAGGAGACTGCCCTGCGCCAGCTCTGCGCCGACGCCGAGCTGGCGCTCGGAGCCGTGGTCTTCGACGGCGACACGCCCGGCGACGCGCGCCGGGTCGCGCGCGAGGGCGCGGCCGTGGTGATGACCAACCCCGACATGCTCCACTCGGGGATCTTGCCGCAGCACCCGCGCTGGGCGCGGCTCTTCCAGAGGCTGCGCTACGTGGTCGTCGACGAGCTGCACACCTACCGCGGCGTGTTCGGCGCGCACGTGGCGCACGTGCTGGGACGGCTGCGCCGCGTCGCCGCGTTCCACGGATCGAACCCCACCTTCATCTGCGCCACGGCGACCATCGGCAACCCGCGGGAGCACGCCGCGCGCCTTCTCGGCCTGGGCGCGAGCGAGATCCGGCTCATCGATCGCTCCAGCGCCCCGCGCGGGCCGCGGCGCGTGCTCGTCTACAACCCGCCCGTCGTCAACGCCGAGCTCGGCATCCGGGCAAGCTACGTCAAGAGCGCCGTCCGTCTCGCGCTCGATCTACTGCGGGCCGAGGTTCGCACCCTGGTCTTCGGCATGTCGCGTAGCGGCGTCGAGACGATGTTGAAGTACCTGCGCGACGCGCTGGCGGACCGCCCGGCCGCACAGGGCGCGATCGTGGCCTACCGCGGCGGCTACCTGCCGGACGCCCGGCGCCGCGTCGAACGCGGGCTGCGCCACGGCGAGATCCTGGGAGTCGTGGCCACGAATGCGCTCGAGCTCGGCATCGACATCGGCGATCTCGACGCCGTCGTCTGCGCCGGCTACCCCGGATCGATCGCCGAGTGCTGGCAGCGCTTCGGCCGCGCCGGCCGCCGCGGCGAGCCGAGCCTGGCCGTGCTGGTGACCTCCAGCGCCCCGCTCGACCAGTACCTCGCCCACCAGCCCTCCATGCTGCTCGACGGGGCAATCGAGCAGGCCCGGATCGATCCGGGCAACACCGAGATCCTGATGCAGCACCTCAAGTGCGCCGCCTTCGAGCTGCCCTTCTGCTCGGGCGAGCCGTACGCCGATCTGCCCGGCCCGGACACGGGCGCGGCCTTGGGCTTCCTCGCGGAGCATGGCGTCGTGCACGCCGCGGGCGGCAAGTTCCACTGGGCGGCCGACCCCTTCCCCGCCAACCACGTCAGCCTGCGCCGCGTCGGCTGGGACAACTTCGTGATCATCGACGTGGCCGACGGCGAGGCCATCGCCGAGCTCGACTGGCACTCGGCCCCGAGCATGCTGCACGAGCAGGCCATCTACCAGCACGAAGGCGAGCAGTACCAGGTCGAGCGGCTCGACTACGAGAACCACAAGGCGTACGTGCGGCGCGTCGAGCCTGACTACTTCACCACCGCGCTGCGGCATCGCAAGGTGAGCGTGCTCGACATCGCGGCCGAGAGGCCGCTCTGCTCGGCCGCGGCGGGCTGGGGTGAGGTCAGCCGTGTGGAGAAGGTCGTGGGCTACAAGAAGATCAAGTTCTACACCCACGAGAACGTCGGCTACGGCGACGTGCGCTTGCCCGACATCGAGATGCATTCTACGAGCTTCTGGCTCACGCTGCCGGCGCCCCTGTGCGCCACGATCGGCCGGGCCACCGCGTTGGAGGGGCTGCGCGGCCTCTCGCACGCGCTGCACGTCGTGGGCACGCTGGCGCTGATGTGCGATCCGCGCGACCTGGGCGAGGCCATCGCGGACGCGCCCGGCGAAGCTCGCACGCCGGCCGACGGGTTTGCCGCCACGGCCCACCTCTTCGATACGGTCCCTGGCGGCGTGGGGCTGGCAGAGCGCCTCTACGAGCGCGCCCCGGATCTCGTCCGCCGGACGGGCGAGCTCATCCGCGCCTGCCCCTGCCCGCTCGGCTGCCCCTGCTGCGTCGGCGCCACGGCCGCCGCCGCCGAGGCTGCCGGGCGACTGCCCGCCGCCGGCGCCCCGCCTCCGGAGGAGCCGGCCGGCGGCCGCAAGCGCGCGGCGCTGCGGGTGCTGGAGGCGATGGGGGCGTGGTAGCTGGCCCAGGCCGGGAGCGAGCTTCAGATTCGTATGCGTTCACGCCTTCTCCCACCCGGCTCGTCAGGCGGGGCTGCGCGCATGAGCGCGCCCGGAGGCCCGGGCCGCAGCGTACTCCTGTACGCGAGGACCCGGGCCGAGGACGAAAGTCCGTCCCTTCGGGACGGGGTTGGGGTCCCGACGCGCCCTTCGGGCGCGTCACCCCTGCCCCGCGATCGCGGCCGCCTCGGCGAGCCGTCGTCGCTGGCACGGAAATGCCGTGAACGGGTACTCAGATTCGCATTGCGCATACTGTGCTATCATTGCACCATGCGTCGTTGCCTCGCGCCTGCCTTGCCCCTCGGCGCCGCGCTGCTCGTCGGCTCCTGCATCGCCACGGCGCCGGAGGGGATCCATCGCGTCACCGACCAGGACGCCGGCACGGGCGACATCAATCTGCAGGACGCCGCCCCGCCCGATCCGAGCGGCGAGACTCCGCAGGGCGATCCGCACGCCGTCGTGGGGGTCGATCCGCCCAACGGTCCCTTCAGCGGCGGCCAGCGCGTCATCGTGCATGGCGCGGGCTTCAAGGAGTCAGCACGCGTCTGGTTCGGCGAGAGCGAGGCGCAGTCGGTCGTGCCCATCGATCCTACGCGCGTCCAGGCACAGACTCCGCCGGGCAAGCCGGGGCCGGTCGACGTCTGGGCGCAGAACGGCGACGACGCCTCCACGCGACGGGCGCTTCCGGCCGGCTACACCTACGAAGCCCTCTACGCGGAGCCGCCCAGCGGGCCGGTGGCCGGGGGCACCGTTGTCACCATCCACGGCGCCGAGACGAGCTGGGATGAGAGCACGGTGGCGCGCATCGACCAGAAGCCGTGCACCACCCTCGCGGTGCTCTCGCCGACCGAGCTCTCCTGCACCGTGCCCAAGGGCACACCCGGGGCCAAGGCCATCACGACCTCGACGGGCAAGGTGGTGCTCACGGCCCTGGACGGCTACACGTACGAGGACAGCTCGAACGGCTTCAAGGGTGGCCTGAGCGGCAAGCCGCTCGCCGGGACGCTCAAGGTGCTGGTGTTCGACAACTATTCCGGCGATCCCATCCCGGGGGCGCTGGCCATCGCCGGGTCCAATCTGCAGGGTGCGCTCACGCAGCCGGTCGATGCCACGGGGATGGCCCTGTTCCAGGATGCCAGCCTGGACGAGCCGGTCACGGTCACGGCGCTGGCCAAGTGCCACAGCCCGATCAGCTTCGTGCACGTGCCCGTGGACACGGTCACGGTCTACCTCGATCCGGCGCTGACGCCGCAGTGCGCCGGCGACGGCGATCCCCCGCCGGTCGGCGGCAAGGGATCGGACACGGGCACCGTCACGGGCGAGCTCGTCTGGAAAGGCGGCGTCGAGTTCCAGCGCTCGCCCTGGACCAACGTTCCCGCCGAGATCGGCCCGAACGAGAAGCGTGTCGCCTACGTCTTCGAGGCCACCGACAAGCCGGGCAAGGCCTTCGAGCTGCCCTCCGAGTCGCAGGCGGTTTATCCCAGCTCGCCGGGCAGCTTCGGCTACGCCTTCGCGCTCGCTGCCCAGCCCGGCAACCGCGCCCTGTACGCCGTGGCCGGCATCCGCGACGACGCCTACGGCCTGTTCACCGGCTACGCCTTTGGCGCGGTCAAGGGTGTGGGCGTTTTCCCGAACGAGACGACCGACTTCGTGTACATCTCCATGACGCCGGCGCTCGACCAGGTCGTGAAGCTCGACGTGAAGCCGCCGGCGGTGGGCCCCAAGGGACCGGATCGCGTGCGCGTGGCGGTCGCGCTCGAGCTCGCCAAGGGACAGTATGCGGTGCTCCCCGGAGCGCAGAAGGAGCCGCTCATTCCCCTTTTCGGCCTGCTGACGATCGCCGGCGTGCCTCCGCTCGACGGCGACCTCGCCGGCGTGCGCTACGTGAGCTCGGCACGGGCCGTGACCGGGCCTTCCGGCACGCCGCCGCTCTCGGTGATCGCCCCGGTGGCAACCATCAGCGCGGCCGTGCCGGTGGATCTGTCCGGCTTCGTCGCCATTCCCACGCTGCTGGCGCCCACCCCCGGCGGGCCCTGGGACGGCCGCCACCTCGCCGTGCAGTACAAGGGCATAGGCTGGCCCGTGGATCTCATCGTCTACGAGATCATCAGCGGCGGCGGCCTGATTCGCTGGCTCGTGGCCGTGCCCGGCGCAGAATCCGCCGCCGAGGTGCCCAACCTCGTGGGCTTCGCCGCCGACAGCGCCGCGCCGGGCTCGGGAGCGATTGAGATCGGCGTCTACGGCGCCCGCATCGACGGCCTCGACTACGGCAAGCTCACGTACAAGAACCTGCGGCCCGCGGGCATGACCGCGTACTCGCTCGACTACTTCAAGGCGCACCTATGAGCATCGTGCGCACGGTGCCGTGGCTCCTGCTCGCCCTCGGCGCGGCGGCCGCGAGCTGTAGCTTCGACTCGTCGACGCGCTGGTTCGAGCCTCCACCGGCGCCGCCGCCGCCGGCCCCCGCGTGCGCGCTCGGCGCGCAGCGCTGCCACCTCTCGCGGCTCGAGCGCTGCGTCGCGACCGACGACGGCCCTGGCTGGGAAGTAGCCGACGACTGCATCGCGCGCGCCAAGATCTGCGCTCCTTCCCTCGAAGCCTGCGTTGACTGCCTGCCCGACAAGACCTCGTGCCTGGGGCAGGAGGTGGTCGAGTGCGGCCCGGACGGCACGCCCCTTCGGACCATCTTCACGTGCGACACGACCAAGGGGGAGGCGTGTCGCTCGGCCGGCTGCGTCCGGCTGTGCACGCAGGCAGCGGCAGAGAAAAGCAACGTCGGCTGCGAGTACTGGGCCGTGGACCTCGACAACGCCATGATCAGCGCCACCAAGAACGCCGCGGCGCAGCAGTTCGCGGTCGTGGTGTCCAATCCGCAGCCCGACGTGCCCGTCTCGGTTCACGTCTTCCAAGACGATGGGCAGCCGGGGGAGCCGCCCGCGCCGCTCGAGGTGGCGAGCGCGGTGATCGCCCCCCTTACTCTGCGCGTCTTCAAGCTCGGACCGCGCGAGGTGGACGGCAGCCCGGAGGGTGAGTTCGACACCGGCACGCATACTGCGCTCACACGGCACGCCTACGAGATCACCAGCGACTTCCCGGTGGTTGCCTACCAGTTCAACCCGCTGGAGAACGTCAACGTCTTCTCGAACGATGCCTCGCTCTTGAAGCCGCGTGAGGCGCTCACGTACGAGGGCAAGGAGCGAACGCTGGCCTACGTGGTCAGCGGCTGGCCCCAGACCATCGCTCACACCGACGATCCGGACACCAACTTCAGCGCCGCCTACCCCATCAACCTGCGCGTCTTCCTCACGATCGTGGGCACGCAGCCCGCCACGAACGTACGCGTGCGCAGCACGGCAGCCGTGGTCCCGGGGGGACCGGTGGCCGAGACGCCCGCAGGCGGCACCATCGACGCCAAGCTGGACGCGTTCGACGTGCTTAACCTGGAGACGGGTGACTTCCTGGCCGACTTCACCGGCACGCTGATCGAGGCCGACGCGCCCATCGCCGTCTTCGTCGGCAGCGAAGCGTCGGACGCGCCGCGCTTCGCCAAGCTCTCCGAGCGCCGCTGCTGCGCCGACCACCTGGAAGAGCAGCTCGATCCGGTGCGCACCGCCGGCAAGCTCTTCGCCTTGGCGCACACGCCCAGTCGCACCGCCGCCGTCCAGCAGGCCGGGGGCGCGCTGGGCATCGCGCCCGAGCCGGAGTACTTCCGCTTCGTCGCCGCGCGCCACAAGTCCACCACCGTCACGACGACGCTGCCGCCGCCCGACGACGAGTTCAAGCTCACCGCGCTGGGCGACTGGCGCGAGCTCTCGGCCACGCGCGACTTCCTCGCCTGGACGAGCGAGCCCGTCCACGTCGTCCAGACGATGGCGAGCCAGGACGCGGCCAGCGTGCCGCGGGGCCTGCCCGGGGGCGATCCCAGTCTGCTCGTCGTGCCTCCCCGCGAGCAGTTCCGGCAGAGCTACGTCTTCCTCACGCCGGACAAGTACGCCTTCGACTTCGTCATGATCGTTGCCCCGCCCCAGGCGACGGTGCTGCTCGACGACGCCCCGCTCGCCGATCAGCCCTGCGCGCCGGCGCCGGCCGACGGCCTGAGCGCGGAGGAGCGCGGCAGCGCCACGCCGGAGCTCGTCGTCTACCGCTGCCAGTTCGGCTTCCCCAGCATCGACCCCGACACCGGGGAGCTCACACCCGGCGTGCAGAACGACGGCGTACACCGCATCTGGGCCGACGAGCCGGTCGGCGTCACCGTCTGGGGCTTCGACGCCTACGTGAGCTACGCCTACGCCGGCGGCACGGAGCTGCGCGAGATCGCCCCGCCGGAATGATCAGGCGTAGTCCTTCTCCTCGCGCTCCTGCTCTTCCTTGCACTTGATGCACAGGGTCGTCTCGGGCCTGGCCTGCAAGCGCTTGAGCAGGATCGGCGCCTCGCAGCTCTCACACTTGCCGAAGCTGCCGTCGTCGAGCTTGGCGAGGGCCTTCTGGATCTTCGACAGGAAGGTCTTCTCCCGGCCGCGCAGCCGAAAAGTGAACGACTGCAAGTACTCCGTCGAGGCCAGGTCCATCTCGTCCGGCAGCTCGTTGGCGTCCAGGGTCATGTCCTCGGTGCGCGTGCGCATGGCGCGCCGCACGATGTCGTCGCGCTTGGCCTCCAGCAGCGTCCTGAACTTCTTGAGCTGAGCCTTGTTGAGCTGGGTCTTGTTCATGGTTTGCTGTCCCCCTCGGACACCGCTGCGCCCATCCGTCCACGGCCGCGACAGAGCTCGGCGGGAGACATTCGCCCGCACCGGCTCGGCCCAGAGGAGCGACACATTAAAGTCAACGCGATCCGACCAGTCAAGCGGCGTTTTGTGCGTCGGGGTGAGCCCCGGCTGTAAGCGCTCGCGCATTCTCCCAGCCGGCTC
>JACQWT010000209.1 GCA_016209145.1 Deltaproteobacteria bacterium
GTTCTCGGGCTGCCGTCCGGTCAAGCTGCGACGGCACTCTTGGCGCCAAGGGCCATCAGGCTTGTCTGCGCCTGTCCGCGTCGTCGATCGCGGTCAACCGCACCGAATCATTCGGCCCGGTTTCCGACGAAGAGCGGAAAAAGCAGCACCATCCCCAGGAACATCAGAAGCACATCACGTCCTGTGGCGTTCCGGCGCAGCAGCGAGAGCCTGGACGATTGATTCGCGAGATTCCGTGAGACGCTAGACAACAAAGACGAGCATAGCATACCGGCCACGAAGCCAATCGCCACGGCGCCATGCGGAGGCAGGCCGAACAGGTCTGTCAACCATGTGGCTGCAAAACCAAGAAGGGAGACGATCAGCGGCCACAGAAACACACCAAGTTGGCAGTGGCTCCCGAGGGTTGCTCTCCAGGAAACTGAGTTTCTCCTCACCGTTCCCTCCTAGCTCCTACGATCGGCGAGGGCTCGATCCATGCCATCCTTCGCATCCTTCCAGTACATGGCCGCCAGTCTTCCCGCGCAGCATGGGGGACAATCCATCGCTTGGCGGGCCGTACCGCTTGTTGCGCTGCACTGACCTGGCGAGACTCATTCCGAACACTCATCGTCTGGACACATCGCGGCGCAGATGGTGAAGTGGGCGGCAACCGATAGTTGGCACGCTGCCTGCGCTGCGGCGCAGACCAGAACGCACTTGAATTTGTCAGGCGCCTTGAGGCAGAAGGCCATACAGCCAGCGCCCATAACGTAGTTACAATAGGCTAGGTACTTCTCGAATTGCTCCTCACACGATTCAAGACACGCGAGCTGTTTCCCAAACCCTGTGCGATCGGTGGTATTCAAGGGATCGTTGTAGACATAGGCAGAGAAATTCAAAGCGCGCGGCGCAAGCGGCTTGGGGTCCTTGGCGACCCATCTCCCTATCGCGGGATAGTAGTCTCGCGCTCCGAACCGGACGAATGTGGTCATCCCATCGTAGAGCCCGCCCGCAAACCCGAAGGGCTGGAGGCCGGGGTTGGTGTCTTCGAGGACACGGCCAAACTCGTCGTAGGTGAGCTCCTGGAAGGTCGCGCCGGTGGCGGCGTCAACCACGAGCCTCACGCTGCCGAGGTGATCGGTGATGAGCCGGTAGGTGCTGCCGCCTTTGGCCATGTAGTCCGGGACGTTGCGCCGGGTGGCGTACACGAAGCGGGCCACGACGTTGCCGTTGCCATCGAGCTGGGCGGCCGGGCGCAGGCGGTCGCCGTAGATCCATGCCCGCATGAGCACGCCGTCGACGCGCTTGCCCACCCGCCGGCCCAGTCCGTCGACCTCGTACTCGACGAGTCGGCCGTCGGGCAGGCCGACCGAGCGTAGGTTGCCGAACGCGTCGTAGATGTACGTCGTCGTCTCCCCGCGCGCCGTGTCGGTCCTGCCACGGAGCTCCCCGCTGTGGACGTGCTCGAACGCCAGCGAGCCGTAGCTAACGAGCCGGTCCTGCGCGTCATAGGTGCCGGCCGTAGCGCCTTCCGGCGTCGTCCTTGCGAGCCGGTTGCCGTTGGGGTCGTAGGCGTACTCGGCGGCCACGTCGCCGTCGCAGGCCACTCGTGGCCACGCTCGCCGACCCGCCGAGACAGTTGTGGTTGTCGGAGATATCGGGTTCAATGAAGACAACCACTGACCATGCCATGCTCGTTGAAGACAGTGTCGATGTCGACGTCACCGCAGCTCCGCCGCTTCTCCTGAGGCATAGTTCCGATCAATCGTCCATAGTCTGAGCTCTCCGGCACCCCATCTTCCCCAAAACTGGCCAACACGAAGCCATCGTCCCGTGTCCAATAGACTACCCGCCGTCCCCAGCGATCATTCTTGTCGACGCTCGCAGGGTACTTGCCAGTTAGCTCACGCTCCTCACTTAGCCGTTGCGAGTAGTTCAGCAGCAGGATAGAGTTGTTCATCTGTTCAGTCAACACAACGTATCGGCGGTATGCCCAGCCCCCGGCGCAGACTGCGGCTGCAGCGGCAACGACTCCTCCGAGGCGCAAGCGCCTGCGCGATTGCCGTGTCATTGGCACCACTCCAGGCACTCCTCGAGCGCAACGTCTGCGAAGTCATAGCAGTTGTTCGTGATTGGGTTATAGCCCTGGAGGTGCGGGGAGCTGTAGAACTGCTGGAGCATACACTCATCAAGACAGGATGCCTCCTCGCCATACTCCGAGCAGTAGCCGAGATCCTCGCATTGGTCCCC
Source organism: Deltaproteobacteria bacterium (assembly GCA_016209145.1). Classification (GTDB taxonomy): domain Bacteria; phylum Myxococcota_A; class Polyangia; order Polyangiales; family Polyangiaceae; genus JACQWT01. The sequence goes on from JACQWT010000209.1 coordinate 2,233, forward strand.
AACCTCGACGCAATTGGCTGGATCGTACACGTCATAAGCCGGGTCCCCTCCCCACCCGAAGCACTTGGTGACCCCTCCAGGGACAACGACGCACTGGTACTTGTGCATGATCGCCGAGGCAGAGCCGACTCCCCACCTTGTGCACTCATACACGGTGAGGCCCCGTGGGTCGGAGGAGTCTGAAGGATCGCCCAGACCATACGCATACAGATTGCTGTCTCCTCCCCGGAACCCGATCGGATCCTTGCTTGTCCACCTCCCCACCGCGGCATCGTAGTCCCGTGCGCCAAGCCGCACGAGCCCGGTGTCCGGGTCGTACAGGCCCCCGCCGAAGCCGAACGGCTGGAAGCCCGGGCTGGTGTCCGAGAGCACCCGGCCGAACTCGTCATACTCCAGCGTCTGGGCCACGGCCCCGGTCTCCGCGTCCACCACGAGCCGCACGGAGCCGAGCTGGTCGTGCACGATGCGATACGTGCGGCCGGCCTTGACCAGGTACTCGGGGACGTTCGGCCGGTCGGCGTACACGAAGCGCGAGACCACGCTGCCCTGCGCGTCGAGTTCGGCTGCCGGCCGCAGGCGGTCCGAGTAGACGAAGGCTTGCACGACACCGGCGTCGACGCTCTTGACGATGCGCCGGCCATGGCCGTCGACCGCGTACTCGATGGCCCGGCCGTCGGGCAGGCTGACGGTGCGCAGGTTGCCGAAGCCGTCGTAGCCGTAGGTGGTGGTCTCGGCCGTGAGAATGTCCGTCTTCGCCAGCAGCTCGCCGTTGTCGGTGTACTGGAAGGTCAGGCTGCCGTGGCTGAAGAGCCGGTCCTGCGCGTCGTAGTTGGCGAGCTCGGTGAGGAGCGGGGTCGTGCGGCCGAGGCGGTTGCCGTTCGGGTCGTAGGCGTACTCGGCGGCGACGTGACCGTCACGAGTCACTCGCTCAAGCCGGCCGGCGAGGTCGTAGCCGTAGATCGTCGTGCTCGTGTGCCCTTGCACCGTCTCGGTCTTCTCGACGATGCGGCCGAGCAGGTCGCGAGTGTAGCTCACCTCGAAGACCGGGGTTCCGCCCGCGGTGACGAACTGGTGATCGAGCTCGCCGTAGCCGCTGTGGCCCGTGGTGCTCACGACCGAGCCGAGCGTCGTGCCGCGCAACAGGCCGCTCTGCGCGTCGCGCTCAAGCACGAGCTCGCCCGCGGCCACGAGCAGGCCGTCGGCGTCGTAGGAGAAGCTCACGGCGTGGCCGCCGTTGACCAACTCGCTCGCGGTGCGGAGCAGGTCGTCGTGCTCGCGCACTACGCTCGCTGCGACCGGCCCGCTCCAGCTTGCCCCGGTCAGCAGGCTGGCGTCGTGGGCGAAGCCGAGACCCACGCCGGCCGGGCCGCCCAGGGCCGACAACAGCCCCGTCTGCGCGTCGTAGCTGCGGCTGACCGTGCCGGCTGCCGTGGCCACGCTCGCGACGCGGCCGGCCGGGTCGTAGCCGTACTCGATCCGCACCCCGCCAGGCCGGAGCACCGCCGCGATGCTCCGGTCGAGGTCGTGGCTCGTCACCGTGGCCATCGGTCCGCTGCCGAGCTCCGGTGGGCGGTAGCTCTGCAGCAGATCGACCGGCGAGTACTCCAGAAGGTGCGCCGGTCGACCAGGGGGCGCGACCGAGGTCATCTTGCCCGTGGGACCATAGCTCCGCGCGACCACCGCGCCGTCCGGCCGCGTCTCGGCCACCACTCGGCCGGCAAGGTCGCGCGCGTACTGCGTGGTGCGGCCGAGTGGATCGGTGACGATATCGAGCCGGCCGAGGCTGTCGTAGCTCCGGCTCCACAGCCGCTCACCGCGAGCCGTCTGCACCAGTTTCCCCTGGCCGTCATAGCTGTAGCTGGTCGGCAGCAGGCCGCCCGCGGCGACCTCGACCGGCCGGCCGGCATCGTCGAGCGTCGTGCCCGTCTGCCGGCCAAGCGGCGTCGTCAGCGTCAGCGTCCTGCTCGCCCGGTCGAAGCTGCGCGTGAAGCTACGGCCGTTGATCCCAAGCGTGTCCGTCTGCGCCGTCACGCTCAGCGGGTCGGCCGGATCCGAAAGCGTCGCCACGCGCGCCAGCGTCTGCATCAACGTCTTGCCGCCTGGTGTCGAGACGGTCCGGCTCGCCACCAGCGGCGCCAGCATCCCGAAGCGCGGGTCGGGCCCCGACTTCAGCGACAGGTTCATCCCGTCGGGGAAACTCGTCACTGTGGTGCCATCGGCCGCGAGCGCCATCGACGCACTCAGCCCGCTCGGGAAGGTGTTGACCAGGTGCCGGCCGCCCGTGGGCAGATACTCGAGCCCGTAGCTGCTGGTCCGCCCGAGCGCCGTCCGCGTCTCGACCACGAAGCCGTTTGCCGTGGCCCTGCGGCTGAGGGCGAGGCTGGAGCCATCCGGGCCACTGTCAAGGGCAAGCCGTCCGTAGGCGTCGTAGTCGAACGTGCTCGTGTTGCCGCGCGGGTCGGTATGCGACTGCATGAGGCCGTCGGCGGAGTAGGTGAAGGCGTGCGTGTCGCCTGCCGGGTCCGAGATCGCGCCAAGATAGCCGTTTTCGTCCAGGCCCAGGGCGGTTCGCTGGCCATACGGCGACACGATGGCGGTTGGCGCGCCCGCCGCGTCGCGCTCGAGGCTGGTCACGTTTCCGTCGCCGTCCTCCAGGCTGGCCAGCCGGCCCGCGGCGTCGTAGCGGAGCTGGAGCAAGGTGGCGCCGGTCAGCGCGTGCTTCGTGCGCAGGTGCCGGCCGTCGGCCGAAAACTCGTAGACTCGCGTGGCATCGGCCGACGGCACCAGGAAGGCGGTATCCTTGTAGCGCGGGTAGGGCCACCTGACGTAGCTAACTCGGTTGTCGTAGCTGTCGGCCACGATGATGCCGCCGTCCGGCATCGAGGCCACGTCGCCCGGAGCCACCTGCGCCAGGAGCCCCGGGCCACCATCGCCGCCGAAGCCCGTGCCGCCGGTGCCGGCGATCGGGTAGATGGTCCCTTCGGGCGCGACGGCACGCACCCGTTGGTTCTGGTAGCCGTACTCGGCAATGTACAGCCTTGCGTCCGGGCCGACCCCGATGCCCTGCGGGTTGAACAGATCGGCCGCCGTGGCCGGACCGCCGTCGCCAACGTGGGACGGATACGGATTCCCTGTGCCTGCCACGGTGCCGATCACGCCGTCAGGGGTGACCCGGCGCACGCGCGCGTTGCCCTGGTCCAGGATGTACAGGCTGCCATCCGGGCCAACATCCACGTCGTGGACGTTCTTGAAGCGCGCCGAGAGGGCTCCGCCGCCGTCGCCGCTGAACCCCGCCACGCCTGTCCCGGCCACCGGCAAGACCATGCCGTCGCACCCCAGCCGCCAGACGCGGTGCCGCGCGTACTCGACGAAGTAGACAGTTCCGTTCGCCGCCACCGCCACGCGATACGGCGCGATGGGCACCTGGAGCGCGGGCCCGCCGTTGCCCGGGTCGCCATAGGCGCCGGTCCCCGCGACGGTCTCGATGATGCCGTCGGAGCGCACGCGGCGCAGCCGGTAGTTGTTCACGTCGGCGACGTACAGCGCCCCATCGGGGGCGAGCGCGATGCCGAAGACCGAGCCGAGACGGGCCTTCGTCGCCGGGCCGCCGTCGCCCAGGGGCGGGGTGGGCCACCACCAGCAGCCAAGCCCGGCCGGTGCTGCAAGCGGCCATCAACCCCCACTCGCCAGATCACGCCGTGATGGCTGTCGGCGAAGTACAGGCTACCATCCGGTGCGGGGGCCACGCTGTATGGGAAGCTGAGCTGCACGTCCCTGGCGGGCTTGCCCCGAACCTCACTCGGACAGTAGTACCACTGCGCGCCGCCGCCAGCCACTCGGTCGATGACGCCCGTGATGGCCTTGGCCGTCCGCCGCCGGCCGTTGCCTTCGTAGACAACCTGCGCCACCGGGTCGTAGGCGTACTGCTCGGAGAGCCACCATCCTCCCAAGTCCAGCGCCGACGCATCCCACAGCCCCAGCGTGCGGTTCCAGTCCTGCCAGATCGTGACGTGCTCGCGGGCCTCGTCCGTGGTCAGCGAAACGCCGGGCGTGCTCGAGAAGGCAGCGAAAGCCTGCTGGAACTGAGCCGGTTCGTAATAGTAGGTCGGGTACACGTACCCGAGGCGTACCGTGACCGGCTGGCTACCCTGCAGCCGACGGCCGTAGACATCCTTGCCGTCCCACACGAACGAGACGCGCTGGCCGGGCAGCGGCGCGAAGCTCTGCCGGTGGCGCTGGCCCGCGACAACCGCCTCGAACTCGATTCGCTCAAGGGACGCCGGCACCGTGCTGCCGATGAGGCGAACGCTCAGGCCGTATGCCGCCGTCCGGCCCGGCACGCGGTCGCTGCGGTAGTGAAGCGACAACGGCGTGCCCACCACCGGCACGGCTTGGCCAAGCGCCTGCGAGCGACACCCGATGGTCGACTGACCCTTCTTGGGACAGTCCTCGTCGCTGTCGCCATCTTCGCACCCCGGATCCGCGGGGTTGCCGGGCTGTCCGCATGGTCCTGGCCCACCGCCTCCGCCTGGCCCACCACCTCCGCCGGGGCCACCGCCTCCGCCGGGCCCACCCGGTCCGGGACCGCCGCCTCCTCCTGGGCCCGAGGCGTCGGGCGGAGGTCCGGCGGGCCAGTTGCAGTCCCACGGCGAGAAGCTTCGCACCGGCACGCGCCACAGCGTCTGTCCAGCCGAGTACGAGATGGCAAGCTGTTGCCGCTCTGCGTCCGTGATGCCCAGCGCCGTCAGCGCGGCGCCGTTGGCCGGCAGCCCGGAGCCATTGATGTCGAGCTCCGCCAGCCCACCGGCCACTGCCAGCACCTTGATGACCCGGCCGTTGTCCGATGGCACCCAGCAACTCGCCTCGCGGTCGTAGTATCCGACCGGCACCGCGCTTCCCACCGGGAAGCCGAGGAAGTTCTCGACGTACAGGGGCACGGGCTGGCTCAGCCGCACCCTGCTCGCGCCGGCAGCCAGAGCCTCGTCGGCGCTCAGCTCCACGGCGTACGTGTAGCGGCTCGAGGGCGGCAGCAGCTCGGGCATGGCACGCGGCCCGCCCGCGCCGACCGTGTACTCCGTCAGCCGCACGCTCATCGTCGCAAGGGGCACGACCGAGCCGTCCGGCAGGACCATCTCGGCGCTCGTGCCCTGCGGAAAGAACAGAGCCGCTTGCCGGCTGCCGTCGGCATCGCTCGTCACCGTGCCACGAGCCACCTGCATGGGAGCCGAGAGGTCGACCGGCGTCACGTTCGGATCCAGAGGCACGAGAGCGACCGCATCGAGCTGGGCGAAATCCTGCCACGGCACGCGCAGCCTGCGCTCCGCCGGCAGGTAGCCGGCCTTGTGCAAGCGCAGCACCAGCGTGCCGCCGCCGTTGACCGCCAGGTCGAACCTCCCGTCCGCCCGGGTCAAGGTCTGCCCGAACTCGGGATGGTCCCGCACCGTCACGAGCACGCCGCCGAGCGGCTCGCCCTCGCGCGTCTGCACGTCGCCCCGCACTACGGCCGCCCGCTCGGGCACGATCGCCCCAGGTGCCACGCCGGTCTGTACCGGATTCGGACCTGCGTACAGGAAGGAAGTGGTCGCGTAGGTCGTGCTCGGCACGCTGCGATCGACCGGCGGGGCCTCCAGCGCCGGGCCTGGTGGCCCGCAGCCGCCGGCACCGTCGCACACGAGCCCGCTTCCACAAGGAGTCCCGCGGGGCGACGGCGCATGTGTCACACCCAGCAGCGGATCGCAGCCGTCCGCGGTGCACGGGTTGCCGTCGTCGACCACGGGCGGCACGCCCGGCGTGCAGGTGCCAGCTCCGTCGCAGCTCTCGTCCCCGTTGCACACGTTGCCATCGAGGCAGGCCGTGCCCGCAAGCTCCGGCGGATGGCTGACGATGCCCGTGGCCGGATCGCACAGATCCCGCGTGCACGGGTTGTAGTCGTCGGTCGGGATGGGCACCCCGGGCAGGCACACGCCCGCCCCGCTGCACGTCTCGTCGCCATCGCACTTGTCGGAGTCGGCGCAAGGCGTACCTTCGGGCTCGGGAGTGTGGCTGATGGCCGCCTGCGGGTCGCAGCTCTGGAGCGTGCAGTCGCAGTGATCCTCGGTGCAGCCGTTCTGGTCGTCGGCGGTCGCGCAGAGCGCCTCGCACGAGCCAAGCTGCTGCTCTTGCTCCGCACATCCGATAGGCTGCGGCGCTCCCTGCTGGTCGCACTGGGCCTCGCCCCGGCAGCTCCCGCAGAGCACGAGCGCGCCGTACTGCTCGGTGCACCAGGGGCCCGTCAGAGCGGCCTCGCACTGGGCCAGGCACTGCGGCTCACTCGGGCCCTGCGGGCACTGCGCGCCCGCGAGAACCGCGCACCACCGCGCGCAGTCCGGTCCGGCCGGGCCATCGTCCTTCGCAACCTTGCTCTCCTTGTCAAGCGCGAGCTCGTGCCCGACGAGCGTACCGGTGACGCTCGCGTTCTTGTCGAGCCGAACCCGGCCCGTGGGCGCAAGGAGGCGCGCCGCGAGCACGCCTTGCTTGCCAAGGCGCACCGCCGCCTCGGGATCGTCGTCGCCTCCGTCGTCGTCCTCGTCCTTGTCGACCTTCCCGGGCTTGGCTCCCTCCACGAAGACCTCGACGTCGGCCGCCGCAATGGCCGCGTCCTCGATCGGTCCGAGGTAGCTCGCCTCGCCCAGTCGCAGCCGGCGCTTGACGCGCAGCTCGCACGCGCACTGACACTCGATGCGGGCATGCTTCTCGGCCTTGACCTCCGCGAAGGCGTAGATGCCGCCCTGCAGCCTGAGCACGGAGGGCGAGCCGGGCTTGCCGGGCTTGAGCCGCAGCTTGCCGTAGCTGCCGGCCCCCAGCACCAGGCTCTTGCCCTGCTCGACCGTGACCTGCTGGTCGCCAGGCTCGAACGACGGCAGCGCGGGCACGCTGATGGGTAGCGGCAGCCCGAGCGGCGTCGCAAGCGCCCCGGCGACCGTGCCCTTGTTCACGAGCTCGTTGAACCGCGCGTCGCCCGTGACGGTGACGCCCTTGTCCAGGCGGATACGGTGTGCCGAGACCGAACCGGCGATCGTCGTGTCCTTGTCCACGTCGAGCTCGAAGCCGCCGCCGTCCTTCTTGTCGACCACGGCGACATCGCCCGTGATGGCGCTCTGTTTGTCGATGCGTACGCTCGTGAGATCGACCAGCGCCTCGGCCGGCCAACTCTCGGCCAGCACCCACTCGGGGTCGACCACGACCGGGAAGACCAGCCCGCCCGTGTCCACCGACACGACCAGCGTCTGGGCTGCGGCGCCAGGCTCGATCTGCAGCGAGACCGCTCGCCTGCTGCCGCGGGCGTCGACCGCATACGCGGGCGTTGTATGAAACGCCACCCTGGTCGAGCCGTCCAGCACCTCGATTCGGCCGCTCCGCTCACGCACCGCGGACACGCCCGGACCGGGCTGAAGCAGGTAGCGAGCCACAGCCGGCGCCTCGGGACCGTAGAGCACGCGCAGCTCCTCGACGCGGTTCGTGCCGAGCGCGCCTCGGATCCGTAGAGCACGCGCAGCTCCTCGACGCGGTTCGTGCCGAGCGCGACGATGACGTCCGACGCTGGCTCGGCGCGCCGGTACACGACGGCGCGGTCCTCGATCCAACCCGGCACGGCGTGGCGACCGATCGCGCTCACTTCCAGCCAGATCCCAGAAGCGCCAGGCCGCTCCAGGCGCAGCGCACCGCCGGCGCTCGCTGGAGCCGAGGCCGCAAGCCTGGCCGAAGCCTCTGCCACGTCGGGGTGCAGTACGAACCTCCCGTCCCGCTCGGCGAGCCGTGCGCTGCGAGGCACCCTCGCTCCGAGCGCCGGGATCGCTTGCCAGCTCGGCTCGGCCGCCAGAGCGGGGCGGCCCAGCCCCTCGGCGTGGCCGCCATGGCCGACCGAAGCCTCAAGGCCTTCGGCACCGCTGCACCCGCCCGCGCTCGCGACGAAGAGCGCTGCCACCAGGAGGCCGCCGAGGGCAGCCCGTCCACCCCCCCCTTGCACGGCCCATGCCAACGCGCGTTGCGATCATGCCCGCCTCCTTCGCCACGCTGGGCTCAACCGCCCCAGCGTCCCAAGGCTTTCACGGCGGCGGGGCGGCGTCAAGAGCGCCTCCTTTCGTGGGTGCTTGCCAGAACCGGGGAGCGCCGCCGGATGAACCGCCAAGACGCCAAGGTCGCCAAGGAAAACAATCGGTTTCTTGGCGTGCTTGGCGCCTTGGCGGTTCGCTTTTCCGCCCGCACCCCCCAATTCGGTTAGGCACCCGCCTTTCGTCCAGCACCGATGCTGGTAGCCCAACGGTCAACCGCCATGGGCCTGCGGGACGGCCCCCTACCTCAGATACTCCCCGTCCTCCCCGATCTTGCCCGGCCCGTCCCGCAAGTAGATCCCCGCCGAGCCCGCCTTGACGAAGAACGAGAGCGTGCCCCCGTCGCCGACGCTGGCCTCGTTCCCGGTCACGGCGTCGCGGTAGGAGCCGCCCTTTGCGCCCGAGACGGAGATCTGGCTGCCGGTCTGCGAGAGCCCGACCACCGCGTAGGCTGCGCCGCCGTCGTAGGAGCGCGCGAACCAGAGCTCGTTGTCGGTGCTGCCGTAGTGCTCCATCAAGCCCTTCTGCAAGGCGGGGCTCGCGTGCCGGATCTGGTTCAGCCGCTTGATGTGCCGGGCGAAGTTGTGACTGCGCGTCGCGTCGATGGCCTGGGGCAGGAGGTTGTCGCCGAAGTAGGCGCGGCCCGAGTCGGCGTGCGGCGCCGTGGACCCGTCGATCTCCAGGCCGGCCTTGAAGCGGATCTCGGTGCCGTAAAAGAGGCAGGGGATGCCGCGCACGGTCCAGAGCACGTTGAGGGCCGAGGCCAGGGCCAGATCCGAGCCGTTGAAGCGGTACTTCCAGTCGTTCTGCGGGCCGACGTCGTGGTTGTCGAGGAAGGTGACGAGCTTCGTGGCGTCGCCGTAGAGGCCGTCGCGCTCGAAGATGCCGGCCAGGCCGCCGAAGCGCCCCTGGCTGAGGTTGTCGCGGAAGGTGCTGAACAGGGAGAAGTCGAGCACCGAGAAGCCCGAGTCGTCGTGGCCGCCGCCGCAGGGGTCGTTCGTGGTGCGCGTGTACCACCACGGCCGGATCTCGGCCGGCCCGTTGTCGCTCGGATCGAGGCAAGTGCCCCAACCAGTGCCCTTTACCAGGTTCTCCCCGAAAACGAACAGCCCCGGCTTGTGCTGCTGGAAGCCGTGGACGTACTCGAGCAGGTTGCTGCGCTCGATGTGCTTGACGGTATCGACGCGCAGGGCATCGACGCCCTGATCCAGGCGCTTGGTGTAGGCGTCGATGATGTACTTCTTGACCGTCTCGTTCTCGGTAGAAAGATCGATCGTGTCCCCGGCCATGTGCTTGTGCTGCAGCGCGTACTGGTTCTCCCAGTCGCCGCCCTGGATGAAGCCGTCCTGGTGGTACCAGGTTTTGTCGAGGCCCTGCGGATCGATGCTGAAGAAGTGGTTGGGGTCGTGGTTCTGGTAGCCGCCGAAGCCCGAGGCAAGGATGCTCTTGCCGCAGCGCGGGCAGGTGACCGCAAGCGCCCCGTCCGGGTCCCAGGTCTTGAAGATCTCGGGCGCGAGCGGGTTGTCGTCGTCCTCGCGGTTGGGTGAGGTGTAGTCGCCGAGGTTCTTCTGGTACGGGTAGTTGGGATCGTTCGAGGGGAAGGCTCCGCTCTTCTTGTAGTACTTGATCGGCGCCCGGTTGTTGTGCACCACGCCGCGCAGGCCGTAGTTCGACGAGTGATTGATCACGATGTCGAGCACGATGCGCATGCCGTGCGCGTGCGCGGCGCACACGAGATCCTGGAAGCTCGCACCGGGCGACTCGAGGCGCGGATCGACCTCGGTGAAGTCGTAGCCGTCGTAGCCGTGATAATCGAGGCCGCTGCGGTTGACCGCGACGGGCGTAATCCAGAGGGCCGTGAACCCGAGGTCATCGTGGATGTAGCCCAACTGGTCGATGAGGCCCTTGAAGTCGCCGCGCCAGCTCGGGTCGCCGAGCTCGAGCCGGTCGCGGTTGTAGTAGTTGTTCTCGGGCTCGCCGTCGAAGAAGCGCGTGGTCAGCACGAAGTAAATCGTCTCTTCGCGGAAGTCGCCCAGGGGCGGATCGGCCGGGCAGGGGCCGGCGCCGCCCGGGCCGCCGGCGCCGCCGCCTGCCGCTCCGGCGCCGGCGCCGCCCGCGGCGCCGCCGCCCGTCGCGCC
>JACQWT010000210.1 GCA_016209145.1 Deltaproteobacteria bacterium
GTGCTGTTCGTGGCATGCTCATGGTGTCCTCTTCGATGCAGGAGGCGCGGCGGGCAGATCCAGCGCGCAGCGGAAACCGAGATCGGGCTGCGTCTCGGTGGGCCTATCGACGCCGCGGGTGTAGCTTCTGCCGAGCTCGGCCGCGTTCATCAGGAAGCTGCCCCCGCGGTTGACGCGGCCGCGGCGGCCCGCGCTCGCGCTGCCGCCCGGGTACGGGCCGTACTCGCTCGCGGTCCACTCGCGCACGTTGCCGCCCATGTCGAGCGCGCCGGCCGCGCAGCGGTCGGCTGGGCGCGAGCCGACTTCGAGCGGCCGGCCGGCGCCGCAGCCAGCCTTCGAGCCATCGCGCATCACGGTTCGCGCACACGTGGGATCGGCATCGCCCCAGGGGTAGCGAGCGTTCGCGGGGCCGCGCGCGGCCACCTCCCACTCGAGCTCGGTCGGCAGCCGCAAGCTGCGATGACGGCAGTAAGCCTCCGCGGCCGTCGCCGAGACGCAGTTGATCGGCGCTCGCTCCATGCCGCGCGCCTGCCAGGTGCAGCCTTCGTCCGTGCCCGCGGGCGGGCAGGCCTTGTCGGCGACGCACTGGTCGTACTCGGCCATCGTCACCTCGTGGCGGCCGATGGCGAAGCCGGCCAGGGCGACCTCGTGGGGTGGACCCTCGTCGTCGTAGCAACCCGGACTAGTGCCCTTGGAGCAGCCGACGCGATAGCGGCCGAGAGAAACCGCCACCATGCCGTCAGGCGCGGGGGGCTGCACCGCGGGCGCGATCGAGGTCGCGAGCGGCCCGGCGGCTGAGCTGGCCGCGCCAGGGTCGATGGCGGTATCGCTACCGCCTCGCCCGACGAGGAGCGCGACCGCTGCCGCCACCGTGACCAGTCCGGCCGCTGCCGCGCCGAGCTTCCAGCCAAGTCCGCTCTTGCCTGCCGTCGCCTGCGCCTCGGGCGGCGTACCGGGCAGCGTGGAAGCGGCGCCCGAGAAGGTGCCGGGTAGGGGCCCCGGCGCGGGATGCGCCGGCAGGCCGGTCGTTGCCGGCGGCGAGCCGCCGGCTGGCGGGGGCGCTGCGTACGGCCCCGCGGGCGCGGTCGGCGGCAGCTCGGTCGCGGGCACCGCGGTGTACGGCCCGGGGGCGGTGCGTGCGCCCGCACCATCGAGGTGCATGGTGTCGCCGCCCCTCGGCGAGCCGTGCGCTGCGCGTGCCACGCTCGGGCCGATGGGCGCAGGCGTCGCGGCCGGCGGCCACGCGGCGGTCCCGCTCCCGCCGGGCCGCGCCACCGCTGACGCGCCCCCTGGCGGGGACGCGGGGACGTCTTGTCGCCCCTCGCCGCCGCCGTGTGCTTTCAGCCGCACGGTCTCGCCCAGCGGATCGTCGTCCGTCTCGCCGAGCTCGATCCCCACCGAGCTCGGCCGCTCGGTCAGCAACACCACCAGCTCGCGTGCCATGTCCCGCGCCGAGCGGTGGCGCCGAGCCATGTCGCGATGCAGCGCCTGCAGGAACCACGCGTCTGTCTCGCGAGGCAAGCTCGGCTCGATCCGGCTCGGCAGCTCCCACTGGAAGCCGGTGATGGCCACGATGACCGCGCCCTGCGTCTCGCCCGCGAAGGGCACCCTGCCGGTCAACAGCTCGTAGCTCACCACCGCGAGCGCCCACACTCGGTGGCGAGCAGGAAGATGTTGTCGGGCTTGATGTCGCGGTGCACCACGCCGAGCTTGTGCGCCGCCGCGAGCGCCTTGGCCGTCTGCGCCACGATGATGGCCGTCTCGCGCAGGCTCGGCCGTCCCCGCTTGAGCCGCTCGCCGAGGCTCTCGCCGTGCAGCCGCTCCATCACCATGTACGGCGTAGCGTCCGGCATCAGCCCGTGGTCGAGAATTTGCACCACGTGGGGAGAGCGGATCTGCGCCGCGGCGCGCGCCTCGACGCGGAAGCGCTCGCGGAGCTGCGGGAAGCGCGCCAGCAGATCCGTGGCCACGAACTTGACGGCCACCTCGATGTCGAAGCGCGCGTCGTACGCCACCCAGACGCTGCCCATGCCGCCGCGGCCGAGCTCGCCAACGAGCCGGATGTGGCTCGTCACCACTGTGCCGGGACCGAGCGGCACCGGCGCCGCCCCCTGGCCGCCCGGCCCGCTCAACGCTCCCTCCGCCAGCAAGCGTTCACGCCCCCTGCCAGACGGCTCGTCAGGCGGCCGGGGCACGGGTGACGCGCGCACAGCGCGCGTCGGGACCCGAACCCCGTCCCGCAGGGACGGACAGCGCGAGCGCGCCCGGAGGCCCGGCCCGCAGCGTACTCCTGTACGTGAGGAGCCGAGCCGAGGACGCAAGCCGCGATCACGGCCGACTCGGCGAGCCGTCGTTGCCCGCCGCCCCGAGTCCCCGTGAACGGATACCTCCGCCAACCCTGTTCGAACGGCACCATGTCCCCCATGTGGCGCGCCGACATCAGCGCACCAGGCGAGGTTCAGGAATCGAGCTGGATCCCCGGCGCAGGATATCCCGTTCCTCGCATTCCGTCTGTAGCGGGGGGCGGCCCAACTACCTCCGCGGGGCAGAGCTGCGCTGTGGGAAAAGAGCCCGAGCAGTCGACTCCGTCTCCGGCTGGCGCGCCGCTGGCGCGATGGTGCGGACTTGCGTTGGCGGTATTGCTGCTCGGTTTCGCGCTCGCGCCTGCACCCTCGGGTGCCCTGTTCGGAGGCTCGGTCGCCGTGGCCATCTCCGTGACCTGCGCTCTCATCTACGCGCGTCTGCTGCACTGGTTCGTCCCCGCGTATCTTGCGTACGACTCTAGCCGAGACGACAAGTGGCCGCTCGCGGCGATCCTGCTGTGGATCGCGGCGAGCTTGGTATTCGGGGCGATCATGTACTGGTACTGCGGGGTTGACGCGTCCGGCGCGCGCGATGTGCCGTGCGAGGTTGTCCCCCCGGGAACCGCTGACGGAGGGGCGGCGACGCCCGCGGCCGTCGCTTGGGAGGCTGCCTCGTACAGCAAGCTCGACTGCTTCTACCTCGCCGTGATCACCGTGACGACCGTGGGCTACGGCGATGTGCGACCGCTCGGCGGCTCGCGCTACGTGTCGATGCTCCTTGCGGTCGTCGGCCTTCTCGCGTTCGGTTTGGTGGTGGACGCGATCGGTCAGATGGTGAGTCGGGCCCGCTCAACGCTCCCTCCGCCAACCCCGATCGAGTAGCATCATGTCCCCCCATGTGGCGCGCCGACATCGGCGCACCGGGTGAGGTTCAGGGATCGAGCTGGATCCTATCGGGGCAGCCCCGCACGCACAAGAGGCCCGAGAAGGCAGGGGTGCGTTGCGCAGGCCCGGGTTGTGAGGCAGCGGGCAGCGGATGCGGATGCGGCTTGCGGCTGCGGCTGCGGCTGCGCCGCCGGTCCGGGGCCGCCCCCGCTGCGGCGCCGAGGGGCCACAGCGCGAAGAGCCCGCCCCGACCCTATCGCTACGTGCACCTTGCCGCCCGCGCCCACGTTTTGCTACAAGGGGCCGCCGCCGTACGCGGCCGCAGGAGCATGCCCATGAAGAGCCCGCTCGCCACCGTCAAGAAGCGCTTCGAGAGCAAGGCCAAGCTCGTCGAGGCAGTGCAGGCGTTCGTCAACGACGAGCTGTGGCTGCCGCGGCTGAGCAGCGATCGCGGCGGCGCGAAGCTCCTCAAGCACGTCTCCAACGCGAAGCTGCTCCGGCTCTACGAGATCTTCTCCGAGGTGAAAGAGAAGTACGGCTCGCGGGCCAAGCTCGTGGAGGCGGTCCTGGCGCTCGAGAACCGCACCAAGGACACCGGCTACCGCGGGAGGCTGGAGCGGTACCCGGTGCCGCGCCTGCGCGACCTGCTCCGGAGCACGGGCAAGCGCGCCGCCCGCAAGGCCAAGGCGGCCGCACCCAAGACCGGCGACGCCACCAGCGAGTAGGAAGCAATGAGCTGCGAGTGCGGGCTCGGGCCGAGCACACAAGCCTGCTGCGGTCCCTACCTCAGCGGAGAGAAGAAGGTGCCGACCGCGGCGGCGCTGATGCGCTCCCGCTACACGGCCTACGCCACCGGGGCCATCGACTACCTCGTCTCCAGCCACCATCCCGACACCGTGGGCGAGATGGACCGCAAGGCCACGACGCAGTGGAGCCGGCAGTCGGAGTGGCAGGGCATCGAGATCGTCTCCACCGAGGCCGGCGGCGAGGGCGACGAGAGCGGGATCGTCGAGTTCAAGGCGTTCTATCGGATCGCCGGCCGTGACGTCGTGCATCACGAGCGGGCGGAGTTTCGCAAGCACAACGGCACGTGGAAGTTCTACGACGGCCTACAAGTCAAGCCGCCCCCGGTTCGCGTCGCGCCCAAGCCGGGCCGCAACGACCCTTGCTCCTGCGGAAGCGGCAAGAAGTACAAGAAGTGCTGCGGCGCATAGCCTAGGGCCGCCGGTCGCACTCGTGCTTCGGGCAAGACGCCTATGCGTTCACGCCCCCTGCCAGTCGGCTCGTCAGGCGGCCGGGGCACGGGTGACGCGCGCACAGCGCGCGTCGGGACCCGAACCCCGTCCCGCAGGGACGGACAGCGCGAGCGCGCCCGGAGGCCCGGCCCGGAGCGTACTCTTGTACGCGAGGAGCCGGGCCGAGGACGAAAGCCGCGATCACGGCCGACTCGGCGAGCCGTCGTTGCCCGCCAGCACAAGACCCCGTGAACGGATACCAAGACGCGCCGTGGCCGCCGCGCTATGGGCCGCATAGCGGGGCGCCGTGAGCCGCCCCCCGCAACACCGCATGTCACGCCGGGTTCTCTACTCCCTTGCCTTCGCCCTGACGGTGCTGCTCGGCGCCGTGCGGGGAGCGTGGGCCGGGGCCGACCCGCGCGTGCACGTCGTCACCGAGGACCAAAGCCTGAGCGAGATCGCCCAGCGCTACGGCGTCACGTTGGCGGCGCTGCGCCGCGCCAATGAGCTCGGCCGCCGTGAGCCCATCCGCCCCGGCCAGAAGCTGCTCATCCCACCGCGCGGCGACTCCGGCGGTGACTTCACGCGCCGGCTGCACCAAGCGCGCGCGCTCTCTGCCGCCGGCGCCGCCGCCGCCGACGCGGCTCCGGCCGAGCCGCGCGTGCACACCGTGCAGCGCTGCCAGAAGCTCGGCAGCATTGCCAAGCGCTACCGCGTGTCCGTCGCGGCCCTCCGCAACGCCAACGGCCTCGGTGCCCGGGACAAGATCCGCCCGGGACAGCGGCTCGTCGTCCCGGACCCGGACGACCTCGACGGGACGGCACGCCGCCTGGCGAGCGGCGCGCCAGAGCCGCAGTCGCCGTCGGGCCCGCCTTCCGCGCCGGGAGAGGAGGCCGCGCCGAAGCCACCCACGAGCGACGCGCCGCGGGCGGCGCCGGCGCCGGGCACGAAGCTCGCTGCGTCGTGGAAGCGCTGGGCCCGCCGACCCAGGCGCCGCGGATACGTGCAGCTCTACAGCCTGCACTCCGTCGGTTGGACGGGCTACGCCGTGGACAAGCGCGGCCGCGTCCGCCCCGAGGCCAAGCAGGCGTTCTCGCAAGTGCTCGCGACGGGCGACGGCAAGCGCATCGCCATCCACCCCCGGCTGGTCGCGCTGGTGGCGAAGGTGAGCGACACCTTCGGCACGAGACCGATCCGCGTCGTCAGCGGCTACCGGATCGAGTCCGCGGCCGTCGGCTCCCGCCACCGCGTCGGCCGGGCGATCGACCTGGTGGTCGAGAGCGTGCCGAACACCGCCCTGTGCGACTACGTGCGCACGCTCGACAAGGTGGGAGTAGGCTACTACCCGAACTCCCACTTCGTGCACCTGGACGTGAGGGAGCAATGGACGTACTGGATCGATCGCTCGGGCCCGGGCGAGCCGCCGCGCTACGTGGGAGTATGGGCCCGCGCGCAGGGCGGCCAGGTCGTGGGCCCGGGCTCGAGCGAGCCCGGCGCCGCGGCCGAGCTTGACAGGCCCGCGCGAGATCGCTAGAAAAGCGAGCCCTTCGGCCGCTGCCGAGTACAAGACCATGAACCCCGTGCACAAGTCCTTCCAGGCCAAGCCCGCCGAGGCGCTTGCAGAGCGCGCCTGGTGGGTCGTGAACGCCGAGGGCAAGCCTCTCGGGCGGCTGGCCAGCGCCGTCGCCACCAAGCTGCGCGGCAAGGACAAGCCCGTGTTCACGCCGCACGTGGACACGGGCGACTTCGTGGTCGTCGTCAATGCCAAGCTGGTCGTCGTCACCGGCAGCAAGGCAGCGAACAAGCGCTACTACCAGCACAGCGGGTATCCCGGCGGCCTGCGCGAGGAGAGCTTCGCGCAGCTTGTCGCGCGCCGTCCCGACCGGCCGATCGTCCTGGCCGTCAGGGGCATGCTCCCCAAGGGGCCGCTCGGCCGCAAGCTCCTGCGCAAGCTCAAGGTGTATGCCGGGCCGGAGCACCCGCACAGCGCGCAGCAGCCGCAGCCTCTGGAGCTCTGAGCGCCGGCACCACTAGCGAGAAGACTACCAGGCAGACCAATATGGCTGAAACCCGGATCTACGCCACGGGCAAACGCAAGCGGGCCATCGCCCGCGTCTGGATCGGACCGGGCGCCGGCCAGGTAACCATCAACGAGCGCAAGGCAGACGAGTACTTCCTGCGCAGCAGTACCCGCATGGTGATGCGCCAGGCACTGGAAGTGCTCGAGCTGAACGACAAGTACGACGTCTGGGCCACGGTCAGTGGCGGCGGGCACAGCGCGCAGGCGGAGGCCCTGCGGCACGGCATCGCCAAGGCGCTGACCGAGGAGGATCCGCAGCGCCGCCCGACCCTCAAGCGCGCCGGGTACCTGACGCGAGACGCGCGCAAGAAGGAACGCAAGAAGTACGGCCAGCCAGGCGCGCGCAAGCGGTTCCAGTACTCGAAGCGGTAGTCAGTGCACGGTGTGCCAGCGCCCCTCGTGGGCCACCTTCGGCACGCCGAGGTCGGCGAGCGGTGCTGCCGCCGCCGCGCCTTGGGCCGGGAGCCGGGGTACGTCGCCCGCGGCGCCCTCCTCTGCCGTCCCCGCGTGCACCGGCTCCTGCTTGGCCGAGCGGCGCGCCAACCGCTGCCGCGCCCGCAGGCGTAGCCCGGCGCCGAGCGCCACCGCGAGCCACAGGGCGGTGCCCCCGAGCAGGATCGGCAGGAAGAGCCGGTGCCTGCCCAGATCCTCTCGCCAGGCCAGCTCCAGGCTGCCGGTGCCGGTCTGGTAGGCCGACTCGATCGCCTCGGGCAGGGACGCGCCCTCGCGGACGGCCGCGACGGCGCGCCCGAAGGTGGCACGGCGCGGTCCGGCGCAGAGGTAGCGCACGAAGTCCGCCGCCTCCGCCGCGGCCAGCGGCTCCAAGGCAGTCCGCTCGCAGAGCTCCCGGTCGAGATCGCCTAGCGGCACGAGGTTGCGCCGCAGCGCGGCCGACCAGAGCGCCCGCCCTCGCGCGCTTGACGTCACCCCGGAGAGCTCGAGCGCGAAGCCCTCCCGAAACCACAGTGGTACCGGGTGCCGGGCGGTGGCTTCGTCCAGAGCGAGCTGGGCCATGCCGTAGCGGCACAGCGCCTCGACCTGCGCCGTGCCCAGGGGATCGAGGCTCAGGACGAGCAGGCCGAGCCCGCTGAAGGTCAGGGCGGGGGTGGCCCGCGGCGCCCCGGGAGGAACCACCCGCTCCATGTCCTGGGCCGAGGCAGCCACGCGCACCTCCACGGATCCCAGCACCGGAGCGCCGAGCGCCGTGCCGAGCTCGGTTCGCACCGGACCGGCGAGATCGGCGAGCAGCCGGACGCAATCGCGCGCGGACGGATGGTAGGCGAAGTGCACCGTGCCCGCGTCCTGCTGCAGGTACTCGGGCGGCACCGGCGGCAGCCGCGCCGCCTGGGTTGGAGCAGCGTGGGCTCCGGCCGCCTCCGCCGCCGGCGGGGTCCCCGCTCCGGGAGCGGCCGCGGCGGCCGGCCCGGCACTCGCCAGGGCGCTCGCCGCGCCGAGGGCAAGAGCCGCGAGCAGCAACAACGGCTGCCGGCGCCAGCAGGCAGGGCCGGTCACGGGCTTACTCTCCCCTGGAGCCGGACCGTGTCGGTGTCGTCGCGCGAGACCTGCGCCGCGACGAAGACCGCAACGCCTATGGCCGCAAGCGTCCCCAGGCCGCCCCAGAACCAGGGCGACCCCAGCAGGTCGAGATCGCTGCCGTTGCCGCCCCGCCTGCCCGGCGCCGCGGCAGGCACGGCCGCGCGGCCCCCGGCGCTCGCCGCCGCCAGCAGGCCGCGCAGGACCGCCACGGCGTCCGGCCAGCGCGCGGCCGTCGCTCCCGCCTGCCCGGCAGCCGGCCCGGGTGCCTCGGCGCCGAGCCGGACTGACAAGAAGCGCCCCGACGCGACGCGCAGCACGCGGGCCGAGGCCGACGGCCCGCTCGCGTCCACCGCGACGACCAGCTCGTCGCCGAGCTCGCTCCCGATCGAGGAGAGCAGACGCACGGCGACGCTCGGCTCGGGGCCGGCGGCCAGGGCCTCCCAGACGACCCTAAGCTCGCTCGCCCGGGCAGCGGCCCCGGGCGCCACGGGCTCGCCTACCAGCACGCGGGCGCTCGCCTCGTCGAGGCCGGGGCGCAGCAATGCGTCCCCGTAGACCGCCCGCGCCAGATCCTTGGCCGCCGGCCGCGCCGCCTGGCCCAGACCCACGACCACGGCGCCGTCGCGAGCCGCCGCCGCGGCGGCGCGCGGCCCGGGGAGGCCCGCGACCTGCCGCCCCGGCACGGCGCCGCCGGGCGGGGCCGCGGGTCCGCTGGCCTGCGCCATGGCCGGCCGCGCCCCCGGCACGACCGCCAGGACGAGACAGGCGAAGCCCAGGGCTACGCCGGCGCGCTGGAGACGGCCCTGGGGAGGCACCCGCATACAAAAACCGTACGGAGCGACCACGCGCCAGTCAAACCCATATTGTTGATCCGATCTCGGGCCGGCCCGCGCTATCCTCTGGCCGTGGACGAACGAAGAACGGCCAAGCGCTACCCCATCTGGTTCCCAATGTCGGTCGACTCGGATCCGCTCCAGGACGGCCTGGCGGTGAGCCAGAACATCAGCAAGAGCGGCCTGCTGATGGCTACGGCCGCCAAGCTGGAGGTCGGCGCCACGGTCACGGTCACGTTCCAGCTCACGCGTCGCGATCCGGTGCAGCGCCGGATCGAAGGCCGGATCGTGCGCATCCAGGCCAACGCCGAAGACCCCGAGGGCCTTTGGCCGAGCTTCGTCGCGGTGGCGTTCGACGAGGCTGCGCCGGAGATCGAGCCGCTGCTCGAGGAGCTCGCGGCCTCGGGCGCATACGGGACGTAGGGCGTCTACAGCCAGCCCTGCTCGCGGTACCAGGCGACGGACCGGCGCACGCCGTCCGCCCACGGCACCTCGGGCTCCCAGCCCAAGAACTCACGCGCCGGAGTCGAATCGCACACCCAGTAGGGGGCGGCGAGCTCGTTCAGCTTGTCGCGCGTGAGCATGACGGCCTTGCCGCTCAACCGGCCGTAGAGCTCGGCGCCCGCCGCCACCAGGCGAAAGACAGCGAGCGGCAGGCCGATGCGCACGACGGCCCTCTTGCCCAAGGCACGCTCGATCTCCCGCACCATCTCTCGCCACACGTACCGCTGGCCGTCGTCCACGAAGAACGCCGCCCCGCTCGGCACGTCGGCGTCGATAGCCCGAAGGCACGCGCGCGCCGCGTCGCTGGCGTACACGGCGCTCACGGTGTTGCGCCCCGCACCCACGAGCGGCAGCACGCCGCGGCTCACCGACTGGAAGAAGGCAAGCGACTCCTTGTCGCGCGGCCCGTAGATCATCGACGGCCGGAGGATCACCACCGGCACGTCCTGTGCCCGCGCCGTGACAACCCGCTCGGCCTCGAGCTTGCTGCGGCCGTAGCGCGTGACCGGCGCGGCCTGCGCCGGATCGACCGGCCGCCCGTCCGGGCTCGGGCCGACCGCCGCCAGGCTGGAGACGAGCACGAAGCGCCGCAGCCCCGGGGCGCGCGCCGGCACGGCATCGAGCACGTTGCGCGTGCCCTCGACGTTGACCGCGACGAACTCCTCGCTGCTGCGGGCCTTGACCAGCGCCGCCGCATGAACGACGGCGTCGACGCCCTGGACCGCCGCCTCCACGCTCGGGCGATCCTCGACCGCGCCGTAGACGAGCTCGACGCGGTTCAGAGTCCGAAGAAAGGACGTGTCGGAGCTGCGGCGCACCAGGGCCCGCACGTCCTGGCCGCCGGCGCAGAGCAACTCGGCGACGTGAGAGCCGAGAAACCCGCTCGCTCCCGTGACGATGACCTTCATGGTGCCTTCGCGCCGATGGCCTTCTCGAAGATGCGGTAGGTCTTGTAGATGCTGCCGCCCATCATCTTGATGCCGACGTTGACGGCGGCGTTGTCCTCGAGCGTCCAGGAGAGCTCGGCGCGTGTCATGCCGAGGAGCTGGCTGGAGCGGTTGAGCGCCACGTACAGGTAGGCGCTCAAGCCGGCGTAGCGCCGGATCTGCCGGTACTTCTTGCGGATCCCGAGCAGGATGAGTCGGCCGCTCTTCGGTCCCCGCACGCGCAGCCGCCACAGGAGCTTGACGAAGCCGAAGGGGAAAAGGCTGCCGTTCAGATCCTGTATGCACTCGTTCAAGTTGGGCAGGCCGAGAGCCACGGCCGCCGGCTCGCCGTCGATGAACACCAGCCGGGTGATGTCCTCGATGGCAATGAGCTTGACGTCCTGGGCGGTCTTGACCACCTCCTGCTCGGTCATGGGCACGAAGCCCCAGTTGTCGCTCCAGGCGTCGTTGAAGATGTCCATCACGACGCGCATGTCCTCTTCGAGCGTCTTCTTGCGGATGGGGCGCGCGCTCACCTCCGGCAGCCGCGCGATCTCGTCGTGCCCGCGCTCCGCCCGGGGCGGCACGCGGCCGATCTCGTACTTCCAGGCGTACAGGTCCTTCAGCTTGCGCAGGCCGGCCCCCTCGATTAGCCCCGCCTGGTACGGCAGGTGGTGCGGCATCATGAACATCGGCGAGCTGTCGAAGCCGTCCACGAGGCAGCCTGACTCCTCGTTGATGCACAGCGAGAGCGGGCCGCGCATGCGCTCCAGGTCGCGCGCGGCAAGCCAGCTCTGCGCCCGCTCGAGCAGCGCGCCGGCCACCTCGGCGTCGTCGATGGTGTCGAAGAAGCCGAAGAAGCCCGCCCCGTCGCGGTGCAGCCGCAGATGCTCGTGGTCGACGGACGCGCTCACCCGGCCGACCGGCCGGCCGCCCTGCCAGGCCACCCAGGCCGTGGCCTCGCCGTGCTGGAAAAACGGGTTCTTGCGGCGGTTGAACCGATCGACGATGTCCATGTCCAGGGGCCGCACCCAGCACGGATCGCCGGCGTAGATCTGCGCCGCAACCTCCAGGAAGGCGCGCCGGACGCCCGCGTCTGCGTCCACCAGCTCGCGGATTTCGATACCCATCGCTTCGGGCAACGCCTACCCTGCGCCGCGCTGCGACACAAGGTAGAACCACGCTGGCCCAGGGCGACCCCGAGCCTGACGATCCGCTGCCATGTCTGACCGCAATCGTAGCGCGGGCTGCGCCCGCAACCCAAAGGTGAAACCGGCACGCCGGCGCGAACGGAGCGGGCCAACGCAAGCAGCAACGCCCCGCGGCCGTTGTGCGCTGTGCGCGCAGGGATGCCGTCCGCGGGCGAATTCTACGATGGGGCTTCGCCCCATACCCCGCGAACGTGGCCCCAACCCCGTTCGCCTTGACCGGCGAGGATGTTGCGCGACTGGCGCAAATGTGGTGGAGGAATAGTCTATGCTGCTCGACCCGTCCCTCGTCCTCGGCGCCTGGTGCCGGCCCCTGCTCTCGGGTCGCCGCGTCGCCGTACTCGGGGACAGCTCGACCGGGCTGGGCGAGCTCCTGAGCGAGACGACCGGCCGGCGGGTGCACGTCCTCGATCCGGACGGCGGGCGGGCCGCGGCGGCAGCGGCACGCGCCCGTCGCGCCACGGGAGGCCCCGTGAGCTACGGCGCGATCGAGGATCTCGATGCGATAGCGGGGGCGTGTGACGCAGTGCTGGTGCCGGACCTCAGCGCCTTTGCCGATCCGGTGGCTGCCGTCGCTGCGGCCACCGCGCTGGCGAGTGCCCGCGGCTTCGCGCTCGTGGCGTCGCCCAACACCGAGGGCGGGCGGCCCAAGCCTCTCGGCGCCGCCGGGCGCGGCCCGGGCTACTACGAGCTGTACGACCTCCTCTCGGCCGAGTTTGCACGCGTCAGGATGTTGGGAAGGGCGCCCTTCGTGGCCTGTGCCATCGCCGACTTCTCTGCTGGCGCCGACCCACCGGTGACCGTGGACGCCTCGCTGCTTGCCGCCTCGGAGGAGCCCGACTGGTTCGTGGCGCTAGGCAGCGAGCACGAGCTGGAAGTCGATCCGTACACCGTGGTCGAGGTGCCGGCGGCGGAGGCGGTCGCCTGGCTTCCCGGCGCCGCAGCCGGTGCCGAGCCCGGGCGCGAGAGCGCCGCCCTGGCCCAGGCCGAGCGGCGCATGGCCGAGCTCACGGCCGAGCTCGCCGAGCTCGGCCGGCGCCAGCAGGAGCAGGCCCGCCGCGCGCAGCAGAGCGAGCAGCAGGCCACGGCGGCGACGGCCCGCCTCGCCGAGCTGCAGGGGGAGCTCGACAAGGAGCGCGTGCTGCGGCACGCGTTGGAAACGCAGGCGCAAGAGGCCCGCCGCGCGGCCGAGCGCTC
>JACQWT010000211.1 GCA_016209145.1 Deltaproteobacteria bacterium
GGGTGACGCGCCCGAAGGGCGCGTCGGGACCCCAACCCCGTCCCGAAGGGACGGACTTACGTCCGCGGGCCGGCTCCTCGCGTACGGGAGTACGCTCCGGGCCGGCCCTGTGGGCGCGCTCGCGCTCGCGGTCGCCTGACGAGCCGGGTGGGAGATGGCGTGAACGCGTACGCGCCGGGTTGACTCCGCCGCGTGCTCGGCGCCATCCTGCGGCCGCGATGCGACGTTGCGCAAGCTGGGCCACGAGAGGCCTCCTGCCGGTGGTGCTCGGGATCGGGCTGGCCGGCGCTCACGCCTCGGCCGCGGAGCCCGCGAAGCCGGGAGCGCAGCCGCCGGGCACGGCCTCGCCCGCCGCTGTGCCTGCCGACGCGCCCGCGGCAGAGACGCCGGCCGACGAGGCCACGCGCCAGGGCCGAGACGCGTTTCGGCGTGGCGTGGCCCTGGCGCGAGACGAGCAGTGGGGGGACGCGCTCGTGGCGTTCGAGGAGGCGGCGGCCGCGCGCGACGCGCCGATCGTGCGGTTCAACGTCGCCTACTGCCTGCGCGCGCTGGGCCGGTATGTGGCCGCGCGAGAGGCGGTGGCGCGGGTGCTCGCCGACCCCGCCGGCCTGGCGCCGGTGCAGCTTGAGGAAGCCAAGGCCTACGCGGCCGAGTTCGAGACGCTGCTCGTGCGCGTACAGGTGACGCTGGATCCGCCGTCGGCGTTGCTCACGGTGGATGGCCGTCCGCTCGTGCCGGCGCGCGAGGGCGGCGGGGCTTTCCTGGCCGGAGTTGCGCCCGCGGGCGCGGCCCGCGCCCTCGGCAAGCGCCAGATCGAGGTGGTGCTCGATCCCGGCGCTCATCTGTTCCGGGCTGCCCGTCCCGGGCACCAGGACGCCGTGATGCAGAAGTCCTATCGCCCCGGCGAGAAGGCCAAGCTGGATCTGCGGCTGGACGTCCTCCCGGCCAACGTGCTCGTCAAGTCGAAGCCACCCCAGGGCATCGTGCGCGTGGACGGCCGCGAGGTCGGCTTGGCTCCCGCCGACTTCCAGCGGCCGGCCGGGCAGTACCAGCTCGAGGTGGTGCTCGACGGCTACGAGTCATACACGGCCTCGCTCAAGGTGCACGCGGGCCAGCGCGTCGATCTGACCGCGGAGCTCGTGCCCTACGAGCGGCCCATCTACGAGATCTGGTGGTTCTGGACCACGGCCGCGGCGGTTGTGGGCGGGGGCGTGGTGCTGACGTACTTCCTGGCTCGGCCCGAGCCCGTGCCGCCCCCCTACGACGGCGGGGGCACCGGCTGGGTCGTTCAGCCGCAGGGGATGAGGTTCTAGCGGCACCCGCTACTTGCCCGCCGGCTGGCATCGACCGGCAACGCAGATTTGGGTCCCTGGGCAATCGGTGTCCTTGGTGCAGTTGCCGGCGCGCGCCGCCGGCGCGGCGGCCCGGCACTGCCCAGAGACGCAGATCTGGGTTCCCGGGCAATCGGTGTCCTTGCCGCAGCCTCGCGCTGCCGGCTTGGGCGCTGCGGCCGTCGACGCCGTGCCGGGCGCGGCCGCCGACGCCGTGCCGGGCGCGGCCGGAGACGAAGCGCCGGCGCTCGCGGCCGGCTCCGGCGCTGCCGGCTCGGCCGCGCTGCTCGCCGTGGCCGCCGGCCGCGCTGCGGGCTTGGGCGCAACGCTCGGGCGCAGCAGCGCCCAGGCGCCGAGCCCAAGCAGCGCCGTGGCCAGCACCGCAGCGCTGACGGGGATCCACGCGCGTCGCGAGGCCGCCGTCGCGGTAGGCTGCGCAGCAGGCGACCAGCGAGGCTCGTAGTCCTGGGCCCGGGCCGGGCCAGGGCCGCGGCGGGCCAGCGCTTGCGCCGCTTGCTCGCGCTCTGCGCTGGCACCACCGGCGAGCATCAACGTGCCGCTATCCGTGAGCGGCACGGTCTTCTGCCCGTCGAAGCCGCTCTCGGCCTGCGGCGCGCTCGTCGCCACCGACGGCTCAGGCGCCGCTGCCGGGCCGGGCAGCGCCACGGTGGCTGCCAGCGAGTCCGCAGGCACGGGCACGGTCGGCCGGGAACCCTCGCCGTCTGCTGCGCTCCCTGCAGAGCTGTCCGCCGCGGTCAAGGAAACGGCCTCGACCAAGGAGCCTGAGCCGGCGGCGCCGCCGCCCGCGCCGCTCGGGCACTGCCCCAGCTCCGTACTACGCGACCAGCCGGCCGCCGGGATCGAGCCCTCCTCGGTACCGCTTGCCGCTCGCAAGGCATCGGCAAGCTCTCGGGCTGACGCAAACCTGTCCGCGGGGGCGCGCGAGAGCGCCTTGGCCATCCACGCGTCCACGGCCGCAGGGATGGTTGCCTCGGGCGCCAAGGACGAAGGTGCAGGGACGCTCGCGCTGAGGATCTTCGCCGTCAGCGGCCCGAGCGCCTGGCCCTCGAAGGGGAGCCTTCCGGTGAGACACTCAAAGCACAGGACGGCCACGGACCAGAGATCCGCCCGGTGATCCACCGTCTTGAGCCCCTGGGCCTGCTCGGGGCTCATGTAGTAGGGCGTGCCGAGCAGCGCTCCCGTCTTGGTTTGGATCTCGCTGCAGGAGAGCTGATCGGTGGCCTTGGCCAGGCCGAAGTCGAGGATCTTGTAGGTTTCCCCGCCGTCCTCGGCCGGCGTCGCGAACACGTTGGCGGGCTTGATGTCCCGGTGCACGAGCCCGAGCGCATGCGCCTGAGCAGGGCACGGCACAGATGCGACACCAGGCGCACGGTCTCGCCCAGCGGCGGCCTGCCCCGCCGCTCCAGCCGCTCCGCCAGGCTCTCGCCCTGCAGCCACTCCATGACGATGAACGGCTGGCCGTTGTCGTGACCGTGATCCATCATCGTCACGACGTGAGCGCTCTTGATGCGCGCGGCGATCTTGGCCTCGCGCTCGAAGCGCGCCAGGGCGTCGGCGTTGCGTGCCGTCTCGGCATGGATGAGCTTCACGGCCACCGGGATGCCGAGAGCGATGTGCTGGGCGCGCCAGACCTCGCCCATGGCTCCCTTGCCGATGAGCTCCTCCAGCCTGTACCGGCCGGCCACAACCCGCCCACGCATCTGCATTGAAGCGTCCCGCGCCTCCAACCCCGGCCGTGCTCAGCCGCCCAGCCGCCCGGGCACGCTAGCACAGCACGCGCCCTCAGGCGCGCGCGCCGAGCGGCCGGCCGGCGGCTCACCCCTGCCGTCGGCCCACCCCCGCGATTGTGAAACAACGACCCGCCAAGTTGACGGACACCGTGGCTGGCACGCGCCTTGCATGCGCCTCGGCTTCTCGGGCTACCCGCGGCCGACGCGGGGGCGGAGCGGGGTGGCAGTGCTCCACCTCCGACAACCTAGCGGCCCGTTGTTGCTTAGCGCGTATGGGGGGGCCACCCCGCACGCCGGGACGCGGCGTCGGGGGGCGGAACATGCCTACGCCGCCCGCGGGCGGACGTCGGCCTCGATCTCCGCGCCCTTGTCGCGGCGTGCCACCCGCAGATCGTGCTCGGCCTGCAGTCCCAGCCACAGCTCGTCGCTGGTGCCGAAGTAGCGCGCCAGACGCAGGGCCGTGTCCGCCGTGATGGCCCGCTGCGCGTGCAGGATCTCGGTGATTCGCGTGACGGGAACGCGCAGCGCCCGGGCCAGGGCGTTGGCGCTGAGCCCCAGGGGCACGAGGAACTCCTCCCGGAGGATCTCCCCCGGGTGGATGGGGTCGAGAAGGCGTGGGCGTCGGCGGTTCATGGGTGCTCCTCAGCGGTGGTAGTCCACGATCTCCACATCGTAGGCATCCCCGCGGTCCCAGCGAAAACAGATGCGCCACCGGTCGTTGATGCGGATGCTGTGTTGGCCGGTCCGGTCACCGACCAATGCCTCGAGGCGGTTGCCGGGCGGGACGGCGAGATCCGCGAGCGTCCGTGCCCGGTGTAGGAGCAGCAGCTTGCGGCGCGCGGGCCGCTCGATGGGGCGCAGGGCCCGGACGTCCACGTCGTTGAAGAGACGCTCGGTCTTGCGGCACTTGAACGTCCGGATCACCATGTCAGGCTAGCCTGCGCCGAGTGTTACGTCAAACGCTACGGCGCGCCGCCCCGCTGGTACCGAGGTGCCCCTGGCGCAGCGGAGCGTAGGGAAAGCAGAAGGGAGCGAGAGAGCACAGGTTGGAAGGCGGCAACTACGTTGTCGCACCATATCCTACCCGCCCCTACCTACACCTACCAGGTTGAGCCAGCCGCCGCGGTGCCGCACGCCCGTGGCGTACGGGCCCGCGCAAGGAGCGGCAGGTGCTCGCATCGCTGGCGGAGGTGGGACAGCTCCTGCCGGTGGTGGTGTCCGCCGAAGCGGCAGACCGGTACGTGCTGCTCGATGGGTACAAGCGGGTGCGGGCGCTGCAGCGGCTGAGCATGGACGGAGTCCAGGCGACAGTGTGGTCGCTGGGCGAGATCGAGGCGCTGCTGCTCGATCGGTTGATGCGCAGCGCCGACCCGGATGGGGCGCTGGAGCAGGGGTGGCTGTCTCACCCACGTTAGCACGGAGGGGGATGCCTGCTCGACTGGGCCTTCGCCTCGGCCCGGCGCGCGCCGGCTGGCCCTCGCTCCGCGGCACAGGTGCGGGAGGCAGTCGAGGCCGTGCTCCGGGAGGTGCCGGCCGGCCCCATCGAGAGCGCCATCCGCGCAGTGCTGAGCGAGTCGCGCCTGGCCGGCGCCGAGGTCGGCGCCTGGCTGCGCCGCCAGGCCGCGCGCGTGGGCCCCGACACGGAGCCGGCGGGCAGCGACGATGAGCCGCCGGCGCTGTCCGAGATCGCCGCGCGGCTTCGCCACGCCGTCGAGGGTGTCGAGGAGGACCACTTCGCCGAGCTGCGCTTGCGGCTGACCGAGCGGCTGGCCCCGCGCTGAGCGCCCGCTGCCGCCTCAGTGCCGCCCGCCCGAGGCGGGCTCGGACAAGATCTAGCGAGGCGCGGCGGCTCTGATAGCATTGGCGTCGATGAGTGCCAACGCGCTGCCAACTTGCTGCCTCGAGATCCCCTTCGCCTGCCTCTGCCTCGCGCTGCTGTCGTCCACGGCCTGCGAGCCCGACGTCGTCTACGTCGAGCATGAAGGCGGGGGGGCGAGCACCTCGACCGCGCCGCCGGGAGGCGGGGACGCGGCAGGTGCGGCAGGCGCGGCAGGCTCTTGGCGCCCCGGCCTGCCGCCACCGGCGCCGGTCGGCGGAGGCCCGGGCGACGGCCCCGGCATCGTGCTGGCCATCAAGAAGCTCTTCCTGGGCGACCAGGGTTGGGACGGCGTCTCGTCCAAGAGCGCCTGGAAGCAGTTCGGCTACGATCTCGACGGACGGATTTCGACCAAGGAGTCGAAGGATCTGTGCAAGCCGGCCCCCGGAGCGTCCGCCCCCGCGGTCTATCCCGACGGCGAGAACGGCATCGACAACGCGTGGGGCAAGAACATCCTGCCCCTCATGCTTTCCCTCTCGAGCGACATGTCGGATCAGGTCAACACCGCCCTTGCCGCTGGCGAGCTCAGCTACGTCGTCAAGATCGACCAGCTCGGGCCCAAGCCCGACTACGACCCGCTCGTGGGCAGGTGGTATCGCGCCCGCGACAAGGGCTCTCCGGCCAAGCTCGACGGCAGCGACACTTGGCCGGTCGCCGCCGAGTCCCTGAGCAACCCGCAGGACATCGACTCGGCCCTGGTGAAGTTCGCCCAGAGCTACCTTGCCGCGAACACCTGGGTGTCAGGCACAGGCTCGTTCGCGCCGGGCACGGTGGCGATCGAGCTGCCTGTGCTGGGCGGCTCCGTGCCGCTCGTGCTGCCGTTGAGCTACGGCGTCGTCACCATGCAGATCGCGCCAGACCGCAGCGGTGCCGCGCAGGGCATCATCGCCGGGATCATGGACACCGAGCGGTTCGTGGACGAGCTGCGCAAGATGGCGGGCGCGTTCGACCCCGGCCTGTGCAAGGGCAACGCATTCGACGGCCTGGCCAATCAGCTCCGGCAGGCGTCGGACATCCTCGTCGACGGCACGCAGGATCCCACGAAGACCTGCAGCGGGATCTCGGTCGGCCTGGGCTTCGAGGCGGTGGCGGCGCAGTTGGGCGCCGTGGCCACGCCTGAGCCGCCGCCGCCCGATCCCTGCAAGGGCTGAGGCTGGGCTTCGGGGCGCGCACTCCGCCCGATGATGAGCATACCCATGATCGGCACCTCCCTCCGCGCTGCGGCGGCGCTCGCCGCCGCGGTGCTCGTGCTGCTCACGGGCGGCGCCGCTAGGGCCGACGCCACCCTGACCCTGCCCGCCAGCGGCGTCGTCTTGCAGCTCCCGGGCTCGCCCGGCGACTGGCGGGCCCATGCCGAAGGGGGCGCGGACCGCGTCGAGCGCACCAGCCCGCCCCGCCCGGCCATCAGCTTGCAGTTCCAGGAGAGCCAGGGGCAGGACTTCATCTACCGCACGCGTGCTCCCCTCATCTCGTTCAAGCTCCTCCCGCGCAGCGAGGCAAGCTGCGACGACATGCTCTCCGGCCTGTCGACGGGCGGCCGGCCGGCGCGCAGCGCCGTGAGCCCCGAGCGTACGGAAAGCAAAAGGGAGCGAGAGGGAACAGGTTGGAAGGTGGCAACCACATTGGCGCGCCAGGTTCCCTCGGAAGACCGGTACGTCTCGTAGCAGCAGTGGCTTCACTCTGCGCTTGACCAAGAAGCCTCCGGAAGCTACCTTGGCTGTATGCGGACCGTCGGGCTCAAAGTACTCAAGAACCGCCTGAGCGAGTACGTACGGCTCGCGGCCGGGGGCGAAACCGTCCTCATCAGCGACCGCGATCGCGTCGTGGCTGAGCTCGTACCCCCGCGCCAGGACCGGGCGGCTACCCTCGGAGACGCGTTGCTCGCAGATGCCGTGCGACAGGGCTACATCACGCCGGCGCTACGGCCGCCGGGCCGACCCCAGCCGCCGCGGCCTGTGGGACGGCTCTCCGACGTGCTCGCGGGGCTCGCCGCGGATCGGGCCGACGGGTGATCTACCTCGACACCTCCGCTGCGCTCGCCGAGTTGCTGGCCGAGGACCGCAAGCCCGATCCCTCGATCTGGAGCCAGCCGCTCGTCTCGAGCCGGCTCCTGGAGTGCGAGCTCTGGACGCGCCTGCACGCGCTCAAGCTGGCCGCGTCCCACGGGGACGCCGCCCGCGAGCTTCTTGCGTCAGTGAGCCTGATCGCCCTCGCCCCGGAGGTGCTGGCACGGGCGCTGGAGCCCTTTCCCCTCGCCGTCCGCACGCTTGACGCGCTGCACCTGGCGTCGATCGAGTTCCTGCGGGGCCGGCGCCAGCAGGTGACGCTCGCGAGCTTCGACGAGCGGCAGCGCGCCGTGGCGTGGCGTCTCGGTATCCCCACGCTTCCGGCTGCTTGAATGGGAACGTTGGAGGGAGCTGGGGACGGGGTAGGGCTCCGAGCGTCACCACCTCAGCGTAGCGGGCTGCGCGCGAAGCGCCGCGCGACCTCATCGAGCGCCGCGCGCAGCTCGGACGACGCGCCCTGTTTGCGCGCCTCGATCATCTGCTGCGTCTGCGGGTGGTCGACGACCAGGATGGCCTGCGTCGCCACGCGGCGTACCTCGGGATCCTCGTACGCCACGATGGCTCCAAGCAACGCCTCGGCGGCCGCCGCGCGCACGGCCTGCTCCTCGCCGCTCGCGGCCACGGCAGGCGTCTGCCAGGCCCAGGCCGAGCCCACGTCGCCCAGGGCCCGCACGGCGTGCAGGGCGAGGCCCGGCGCGGGTCTCGTCGCCACCAGCCCGCTCAGCCGCTCGGCCACGGCCCGCCGGCGGCACTGGCCCATACCTGCTACGACCGGCGGCTGCTTCGGGCCGGCCGTGCGCGAGAGGGCCACGAGCTTGGCCGCCGCGGCGTCGGTGCCGAGCTTGGCGAACGCCTCGACGGCGGCCTGGACGAGCGGGGGCTCGCTCGGGCCCTGATCGACGATTGCTTCCAGCACCAGCGCCGCGCGAAGGTCGCGCAGCATGCCCACCGCCTCGACCAGCGCCAGGCGCCAGGCGAGCCATGCGCTCGCGCGAAGCTCGCCCCGCGGCCGGGCCGAGACGGCGAGCTCCTGGAGCATGGGCAGCAGGCCCGCCCGGCCGAGCGACTTCAGGATCGGCGTGACGGACGCCAGCCGGCCGCGCTTGGCGGCGTCCAGGGCCGGCAGCTCCTCGCGCACCCGCGCGAGCTGATCGAAGGGCAGCGGGGCCTGCCCGCGCGCCTGCTCGATCTGTGCCACGAGCGTCGCCCGCGCCGAGGGCGCAAGCGCCTCCGGGCCTATGAGCACGCCCCCGTCCGCGCTCCAGGCCGGCCGCGCTGCCAGGAGCAATGCCGCAACCGCGAAGACCGCCAGTACTCGCCGACTCATAGCCCGCTCTCCCACCACTTGGTGCTGTTCGAGATCTTGCGCGTCGTGTTGCTGCCGCAGTGCACCTCACCGTCGAGCCGGTGGTACAGGTTCCAGTCCTCGATGTAGTGCACCGTGATCCCGTACGGCTGAAGGGCGTCGCTCAACTGCTTCTCGTAGATGTCCTTGCCGCCGATGACCGGGCCGTGCGGCTTGGGTGCGCCGTAGTCGTGGTCGGAAAGGTAGATGTTGTTCGCCGTCCCCGGCTGATACGCCACGGCATAGCCTTCGGACTTCATGAACAGGAAGGCGGCCGGGACCATCTCCTGCAGGGTGATGCCCGTCGCCTGGCCGTACTGCTGGAGCTGATCGTCGATCTGTACGGCCGCCCACGCGCTGGTATTCATCACGTCCGTATCCTCCAGGACCTCGTCGATCGACACCTCGGCGGAGATGCTCCCGGACCAGTACAGTCCCTTGAACATCGTGTACGAGCCGTAGCCCTTGCCCTGCTGGGTCTGAAGCATCTGCTTGGACAGGGCCGGATCGGCCACGAGGATCGCCCAACCCCGCGGGGAGCTCGCCTTGAAGTGGCTGATGGTTTCGTCGATGTGCCCCACCAGCAGCCAGGAGGTGTCGATCAGCAGCGACGGCTGCACGGCCTGTGACTCGAAGAGCTTCTGCAGCGACTTGTCGGGATAGAACTGGGGGTGGCTCCCGCGAATGATCCGCCCGAGAGGGTAGTTCTTGCCGCCGTAGTCGTAGGGCGGAACGGTCTCCGTGTTGCCGAAGGAGTTGAGCGTATCCATGTCGTCGGGGTGGTTCGGGTCGTACTGCACGAGGCCCGCCCGGTCCTTGCCGCGCAGGGTCGTGAACACGACCCGCCCACCTTCGCGCAGGCCGTCGCTGTCGTAATTGGCCGAGCGGATGTTGACGTGGATGACGTGCTGGCCGCCCGGCGCCGGCATCGACGTGTACGCCGTCTCGAAGTAGTCCTGCGTCCACTGGTCGCCGACCGAGAGCTCGTAGAGCGGATCGGGCACGCCCGCCGCGGCGGCGGCAGCAGCGAGCTCCTGGCGGAAGATCTTGGACGAGTCGTAGTTGAGCTTGGTGACGTACACGGTCTGCGCCTCGTCCAGGTGGTGGCGCAGCATGACGGGCGAGACGCGCAGCCGCACCGTGTCGGTGCCGTCGGGCAGCGGGCCGTTGGGACCGGTGCCGGCGTCGACGCTGAGCGTGACATCGACGTAGCCGTTCCACACCGCGCCGTCGCGCACGACATCGGTAGCCTCGATGGCGAGCTCGACGCCTGCTTTCAGATCGGCGGCGGCGAGCTTGCCCTGTGCGGGATCGAAGAGCTGGAACGACGGGCCGCCCTTCTTGAACAGGCGCACGTACTTCTTGCCGGGGCTCGCCACGGCAATCGTGCCGCTGGCGTCGGAGGGCGCGCTCGGCCAGGGCACGGTCATGAGCCGGGCCATGTCATCGAGGTCGTCGTTGCCGTTGACCTTCTGGTCGGCGGCGTCGTTGCAGGCCGCGAGAAGCGAGTCGCTGCCGCTCGTCGGGCACTTCTGCTCGTCGTCGTCGATGTTGGCGAGGAAGATGGCGCCGTGGCCGGCGTCCCAGCTCTCCTCGCCGCTGTCCTCGGAGGGATCGGACAAGTCGATCTTGCCGTTGCGGTTGACGTCGGCGCGCAGATCGATGACCGGGCCTTCGACCGGGCAGGGCGGAGTCAAGTCGTCGCAGTCCTCGTCGGCCGGCGTGGCGCAGTCCTCCTTGCCCGGCGTGACCTCGCCGGTGCAGGGCCCGTAGCCGCTGCCCTGGGCGTTGCAGCTCTGCGTGCCCGCGTGGCAGATCCCCACGCCCTTGGTGGCCGGCGGCCCGGAGTAGCACTCCTTGCTCTCGCCCGGGCTGCACGAGCAGCCGGGCCCGTCCTCGTTGGCCTGGCCGTCGCAGTCATCGTCGCCCTCCGTGTCGCAGGTCTCGTCCACCGGCGTGACCTGCCCTTCGCAGGGCCCCCAGATCTGGCCGTCCTGCTGGCACTGCTGCTGGCCGGCCACGCACAGGCCGATGCCCAGCGTGCCGCCCGGTCCGGTGTAGCAGTCCGCCCAGGTGCCGGGCTCGCAGGGGCCGCTCGGGCCGCCGCCGCCCGTACCGGTCTGGCCGGCCGTGCCCTCGCCGCCCGCCGTCCAGGCGCCCGACCCGTAGTCGCCCGCGAGCTCGGTGGTGTCGTCGCCGCCGCATGCCGCCGCCAGGAAGCCGCCGCCCAGCAGCAGGCCGAGCAGCGCCGTCCCGAGCAGTCGGTAGCATCGCTTCGCCATGGGAATCGCCTCCACCTGCCCCTAGCCAAGGCTACTCCTCTTGCAGCCGGGCCGGTAGATGCGCCAGGCCGGTCCTCAGGGCCGGCGCGTCTGGTTCCTCGGGGGATCGGGGCAAGCCAACGGATCAGAAGGGGCTCACGACAAGGACGCCTTCGATGCTCTGGCCCGCGCTGAGATCTTCGGTCAGCAGGATTTCGGCCCGCGCCTTCTGCGCGCCGCGCACGATCAGGGCGTCCCAGAAAGAAAGCCGGTGAGCATCGGCGATGCGCAGGGCATCGAGCGGATCGGCCGGCTCGATCTCGACCACCGGCCAACTCAGATAGGGCTCGACGATCCGCCGGAGCGACGGGCCGTCGAGGGCGAGCTTGCGCCGCAGGTTGACGATCCACTCGCACAGGACTTGAGTGCTGACCCGTCCGGTGCGGGCGCGCCAGATCGCCTCCATCACCGCGACGGCCCGCGCGTGCTTGGCCGCGGCAGTCGCGTCCACGGAGTAGAACAGGACGTTCGTGTCGACGAAGACGCTGCGCTCAGTCCAGGCTTCGTTCATGGACCTCCTCCCGGCCAAGGGGCTTGCCACCGAGAGCCAGGCCCTCGCGCATCACGAGCAGGGCCTGCGTGCGCGCGCGCTCGTAGTCGTCGTCTCGCCGGACGAGCTCCTCGATGTGCCTGCGCACCAGGGCCGACAGCGACGTCCCGTTCCTGGCCGCCAGCACCTTCGCCCGCCGGATGAGGCCCTCGTCGTCGATGCGAATCGTGACGTTGGGCATGACCAGATCTCCTCGCGGGTTTGCACAGCAACTGCGCCGCACAACAAATGCGTAGCACAGCAACCAGCCCCGGCGCAAGCCTGGTTGGGCCAGGCGATGTGTACCGGATGTCGCGAAGCAGTGCTGCGCAGCGCGATCTTGCTCCGGGCTTGCGGCCGCCGAAGCGCGAACGGTAGCATGCCCGCGCGGCCCCGGGGTCTTGCCGACCGGTTCCGCGCTCCGAAGGAGGATTTCATTGAAGATGCGCCGCTCGCAGTCCCGGTTCATCCCGACCGGCGTTCCCGCGTGCCTTCTCTGCCTCTCTCTCTCCGCGCTCTGGCTTGCCCCGGCCCCGGCCCGCGCCGACTGGCCCACGGCCCGGCACGATGCGCAGCGCACGGGCGCGAGCCCGGCCAAGAGCAACATCACCGAGCCGGTGGCCTACTGGCGCACCTACCTCGGTGGCGACGTGCCGCAGAACGGCATGGTCGCCACCGACGTCAACCAGGACGGCAAGGTCGAGGTGGTGCTCGTCTCGGGCGGGCGGCTCGTGGCCAAGCGTCCCAACGACGACATCGTCTGGCAGAGCGAGCCGCGCGGCCTGAGCATGCTCGTGGGCGTGGACGACCTCGACGGCGACGGCAAGCTCGACGCGGTTGCGGCCGGCGACCGCGTCTACGTCTTCGCCGGGGCGAGCGGCGCGCTGGAGTGGATCGAGCCCGACGCCGAGATGGGGTGCTTGGGCGGCGTGCGCCTGGGCGATCTCAACGGCGACGGCCTCTCCGACCTGCTCATCCAGGAGCACGGCTGCTGCGGTGCGAGCCTGCCCACGACCGGCTTCGTCTACTCCTTCGGGCCCCTGTTCGAGGCCACCCTCTTGTGGAAGCTGCCGTGGGTGCCGTGCGGCGCGGGCGGCACCACGCTCGTCGATGTGGACGGCAACGGCACGCTCGAGGTGCTGCTGTGGAGCTGGACCGACGGGGCCATTCTCAACGGCAAGACCGGCGCCGTGCTCGCCAAGAGCCCGGTCCTGGGCAACTCGATGTCCTTTGCGACCTGCTTGCCGGTGGACGTCGACGGCGCCGCGGGCGAGGAGCTCGCCTGCATCCAGAACTACAAGGGCGGCGGCGGCGACGGCGCTCGGCGCGTGCTCGTGCTCGCCTACAAGGGCTCGCCCGGCCCCTCGTTCGGCGTGCTCTGGCAGCACGACGTGGGCGACTTCGACGGAGGCGACGTGGCGGCCGAGCCGCAGATGGTGAGCGATCTGGACGGCGACGGAGCGGCGGAGCTCGTCGTCTCCGGCATGAGCGCCGGCAAGAGCTGGACGACGTACGTCTACGACGCGGCAACCGGGAAGCAACTCGCCAGCATTCCGGGAGAGCGAACCGCCGGCACGGCCGCCATCGAGAAAACGGGCACGCTGCTGCTCACCACGAGCGGCACGACGCTCGCGGCGTGGTCCTACTCGGCCCTGGCCAAGCCGCCGCTCGAGCAGCGCTGGACGCTCGCCGACCGGCGCACGGTCACGGAGCCGGACTGGAAGCTCGTGGCGCGCAGCGGGCGCTGGCAGAAGCTTGTGACCATCGACCTCGATGGGGACGGCATCGCAGATCTCGTCACCGAGAAAGTCTCGGCGGGCGCGGAGCTCGACTGCTACGCGGCAGCGGGCGGCAAGGCCGTGTCGATCTGCAGCTTCCCGTACCCGGCCGATGTCGATCCCCTGCACACCTGGATCGTCCCGCCCATCGACGAGCCCTATCCCCAGATCGCGGTGGCGCGCAACGACGGCTTCCTCACGCTGCTCGACGACAAGTGCCAGCCGACCAACGGTCTGTCCAAGGGGCGGCCGGGCGTGCGCATCGGCGGCTACTACTCCGGGGCGATGATGAGCGACCAGCGCGCGCCCGTGGTCGCCGCCTTGGGCGATCCGAGCGGCCCGCAGGCGATCGTCGTGCCGGACAGCCGCGGGGCGCTCGTGCGCTTCGACGCGAAGGAGGCGAGCTGGGTGGCGCCGCCCGAGCCGGCCTGGTCGCGGCCGCGCACGACCGCGCCGGCCATCGTGCCCGGCCTGGACGGGAGCAAGCCCGGCATCGCCGCCTACGCCGTGGCGCTCCCGGTCACCGATCCGCCCACGAACCAGGTGGTGGCGTTGCAGGCGGACGGGACGGAGATCTGGGCCACCAATCTCGAGGGCGCCCCATACGGCGGCACGCTGCTGCCGGGCACCGTGGACGGCGATCCCGTGCCGGACATCTTCGTCAAGACCTGGGACGGCACCAAGGCGATAACACGCGTGAGCGCCGTCTCGGGAACCTCCGGGGCCGTGCTGTGGGACGCGCAGACGCTGCCGAGCTCCGCGCAGCCCTTCGCCGCCGCCGACTGGAACGCGGACGGCAAGACCGATCTCTTGCTCTTCGGCCCGGCCAACATGAACGGCACGCTGCGGCTGCTCTCCGGCGCCGACGGCAAGCTCGTGAAAAGCGGCCCCGTGCTCTCGGGATGGACGACGCCGCTCCTGTTCGATCTCGACGGCGACGCGAGCCTCGAGGTCGTGCTTCAGTCCGCCGTCTCGCCCGTGCGGGCCTACGCCCACGATCTCGTGACCCAGCTCGGAAGCACGGCCGAGGACGACCGTCCCTACCCGAGCGGCGCGGTGGCGTCGTGCCCGGGCGCGCGCGTGCTGGTCGAGGGCTCGTTGCGCTACCGCGCGCGGCTCAAGCTCAGCTCTCTGCCGCCGGGAGGCAAGAGCACCACGATGGTGCTCGCCGGAGGCAAGAAGTACGCGAACGACGACGACGCGAAGAAGGCGGCGGCGTGGCCGGGCCAGCTCGGCGACGCCGCCGTTGCGGCCGATCTGGCGGGCGACGGCAAGCCGCTCGCCTTCGTGGGCTCGACCGACGGCTGGCTGTACGCGTTCGATCCCTGCTCGGGCGATCTCGTCCACGCCATCAACTTCGGCGCCTCGGTGGGCGAGGCCGTGCTCGGGGACACCAACGGCGACGGCAACGACGAGATCCTCACGTCGGTGGCCGACGGCTTCCTCTACGCCATCAAGCACCAGGCCATCGCTTCGCCCGTCGAGGTCCTAGACACCGATCCCAACGGGGGCTCCCCCGATGCCGACGTGGACAACATCGTGACCACGGGCGAGCTCTGGGCCAAGTGGGGCGCCGTGCCCGGCGCGAGCGGCTACGAGGTCGCGGTCGTGCGCGAGGACGAGGGCATCGTCAGCGTGCCGGCGTGGACCGGGGTGGGCAAGGTCGAGACGGCGAGCGTGAAGGATCTGCCCCTGGTCCAGGGCGCCAAGTACTTCTTCGCGGTGCGCGCCCTCGACGGCAGCAAACCGCCCCAGCCGTCGGTCGATGCCGTCTCGGACGGCGTGGTGGTGCACTTCCCGCCCGAGGTCGATGCCGGAGCGGGCGGCGCGGGTGGCAGCGGCGGTGGGCAGGCGCCGGGCGGCGCGGGCGGGACGACCGGCGCAGGGGGCGAGCAGGCGGCGGGCGCTGGCGGTGCGCCGGCGCCTGCTCCGGGGCAGGCCGCGGAGGATGCTGGTTGCGGCTGCCGCGTGCCCGCCCGGGCGGGGAGCAGCCGCGCGGCGCTCGTGCTGGCGTTGCTCGGCCTTGTGCTGGCGGCCCGGCGGCGCGAGCGGAGGCGCGGCCAGCGGCCGCCGTCATGATCTTCCGCCAGCTTCTCGACCGTCCGAGCGGCAGCTACACCTACCTCGTGGCGCGACGCTCGGGCGGCGAGGCCATGCTCGTCGATCCGCTGCCGGAGCACATGGGCACCTATCTCGCGCTGCTCGCCGAGCTCGATGTGCGCCTGCGCTACGCCGTGGTCACGCACACCCATGGGCCGCAGCCGGCGCTGGCGGAGCTCGCCGCGCGCACCGGCTGCGAAACCGTGGCCGGCGAGCCGTGCCCCGACGCGAGCGTCGCGCGGCGGGTGGCAGACGGCGAGTGGCTCGATCTCGACCGCATGCTGGTGCAAGCGCTTGCCACCCCGGGCCACACGCCGGACTCGTTCTCCTTCGCGATGAACGATCTCTGCTTCACCGGCGACACGCTGCTCATTCGCAGCACGGGCCGCACCGACCTCGAGGGCGGCGACGCGCTGGCGCAGTACCGGAGCCTGTTCGACGTCCTGCTGTGGCTGCCCGACCAGGTGCTGGTCTACCCGGCTCACGACTACAAGGGCTGGACTTGCAGCAGCATCGCCGAGGAGAAGGCATACAACCCGCGGCTGCGGATCGCGTCGGCCGAGCGGTACGCCGAGCTGATGGGCGGCCTGGCCATCGCTGACCCGGCGCTGATGGATCTCGCGGCGCCGGCGGGGCCACCGTTCGGGCCGGCACCTGGCTAACCTGGGCGCGCGGCGCCCTGCCGGCTATCATGGAACGGTGCACGTCCGCGCCCGCCGGTCTGCGTCCCGTGCCGTTCTCACGGCGGCGTTGGCCGCCATCCTCGGCGGCTGCGGCGGCTCCGACGGCGAGGGCGGCGCGCGTGGCACGGGTGCGACCGGCGCTGCCGGCGCGGGCGCAACGGCCGGAGTCGGCGGCGGCGCGGCCGGCGCGGCGGCGCAAGGCGGCGGCGCCACGGGCGGGGCCGGTGGCAGCGGCGGCGCCGGCTACCCGCCGTACCCCGAGCCCAGCGTCGAGGGCCTCATCCGCGGCGTCGATCCGACCTTCTGGGCGAACATGGACGACTTCGTCTTCGGCGTGGTGCAGCCGAGCGGGGTCAAGCTCTACGTCACGTTGCTTGCCGCGGGCCAGTACCTCGAGCCGGCCAACCGCGCCTTCGGGCTCGAGCTCGTGCGCCGTCCCGAGAGCCTCTTCGCCAATGCCGTCGTGCCGTGGCTGCAGCGCTACGGCCCCACCGGCGCCATCTGGGCCGTAGACTGCATGAACGAGCCGGAGGCCCTGGTTGCCGGCGACGACGGGAACTACGAGGCATGGGCCGCGAGCTGGGAGTCAACCTGGCCTTCGTGACGCGCGTGGCCGGCCAGCCGGTCACCTACCAGACGCGCTCGGGCGCCGGCGGCGGGCAGCTCTGGATCGGTAGCGGGGAGCAGGCGGTCAAGGTCGTGAGCCTGGCCGAGGACGACTTCGCGAGCCAGTGGGCGCTCGACAGCGCCCCCGGCGTGGGCGTGCCGCGTCCGACCGACGGCCGCCTCGCGAAGGTGGAGCAGCTCCTGCTGCGTGTGTACCTGGGCGACGCGGCGGTGCCGGCGAGCGGGCTGCTGTTCGTCGACGCGGTGCGCATCCGCTAGGTCACCCCCTCAGCGCACCCAGGTGTAGCCGTACTCCTGGTTGTAGATCCCCAGGCGCCCGGTGGGGGAGTACGCATACAGGACGCGCTCGCCCTGCTGGTACTTGGACGAGTACCACTGCGGCCCGCACTCGCTGTTGTCGTGCATGTCGTAGACCCAGTAGCTCGAGTTGGCCACGAGGTAGCCTGTGTTCACGCCGGTGCAGGGCGATGACTCCCACTGGAAGGGATAGCCGTGGGAGACGACAATGCGCGGGCACCCTCCGTCGTTGCAGGAGAAGCTCAGACCGCCGATGCCGGCCGGGTAGCGGAAGAAGGCCCGGTACTTGGGCGACTGCTTCACCCCGACGGAGACGCGGATCACGCCCTCGGCGGCGATGGCGACGACCGTGGCGTCGGCGAGCTTGCGTCCGGCCGGGGTGGTCTCGTACGGCACGGGGAAGGTGGGCGCGGCCGCAGTGACCTGGCCGGTGGACTTGACGTGGTTGTCGTTGGCGCCGCTGACGTTGGCCACCAGGGTCCAGCCTCCGCCGTCGCCCTGCATGTCGCAGTTGACCTGGAACGCGTCCGCGGGGTCGCCGCCGTTGAGATCAATGCTGTAGTCGCCGTCGCCCTTGGACAGGCCCTTGTCGAGGATCTGCTTGCAGCTCTTGAGGAAGCCGCAGGCTCCGCCCAGGCACGGGGCATTGCCCTTGCAAGGGCTGTCGCAGCCGCCGCAGTGAGCCGGATCGGTCTTCGTGTCGACGCACTTGCCGGCGCACTTGGTCAGGCCGCCGCCGCAGACCACGGTGCACGCTCCGGCGGAGCAGATCTCGTCCTTGCCGCACGTCTGGCCGCAGCCGCCGCAGTTGGCGGGATCGTTCTTCGTGTCCACGCAGGCAGAGCCGCACTTCACCGTGCCGCCCACGCACTGCAAGGTGCACTGCCCGTCGGCGCACACCTGTCCGCCGGCGCATGCCTGTCCACAGCCGCCGCAGTGCGCCGGATCGTTCTTCGGGTTCACGCAGCCGCCGTCGCACTTGATGGTCCCGCCCGCGCACACCAGGGCGCACTTGCCGGCCGAGCACACCTGCCCGGGCGCGCAGGCGGCGTTGCACCCGCCGCAGTGCGCCGAATCGAGCGCCGTGTCCACGCAGCCGTTGCCGCACTTGGTGGTGCCTCCCGCACATTCCAGGGCGCACTTGCCGGCCGAGCACACCTGCCCCGGCGCGCAGGCGGCGTTGCACCCGCCGCAGTGGGCGGGATTCTGCTCGGCCGGGCAAGCCTTGGCGCACCCGCCGCAGTTGGCCGGGTCGCTCTTGGTGTCGACGCAGGCCGAGCCGCACTTCGTCGCCCCGCCCGCGCACACCAGGCCGCATAGGCCCGCCGCGCACACCTCGTCCGGGCCGCAGGCCTTGTCACAGCCGCCGCAGTGGGCGGGGCTACTGTCGGTGTCCACGCACTTGCCGGCGCACTTGGTGGTGCCGCCGACGCACACCAGGCCGCACTGCTCGGCGGAGCACACTTGCCCGGCGCCGCAGGCCTTGCCGCAGCCGCCGCAGTTGGCCGGATCGGTCTCGGTATCGACGCAGGCGCCGCCACACTTGGTGGTGCCGCCCGAGCACTGCAGGGCACACTGGCCGGCGGAGCAGACCTCGCCGGCGGCGCAGATGACGCCGCAGCTCCCGCAGTTGAGCGGATCGACGTCGGTGTCCACGCAGGCGCTCCCGCACTTGGCGGATCCGCCCAGGCACTTGAGGCCGCACTTGCCCGCGGAGCAGACCTCGCCGGAGCCGCACACCGTGTCGCAGTCGCCGCAGTGGGACGGGTCGAGGCCCACGTCCACGCACTTCTCGCCGCAGCGCGTGGTGCCGCCCAGGCACTCGACGCCGCACTGCCCCGCCGAGCAGACCTGTCCCTGCGGACAGACATGGCCGCAGTCGCCGCAGTTCGCGGGATCCAGGCCCGTGTCCACGCACAGTCCGCCGCACTCGGTCGTTCCGCCCAGGCACTTGACGCCGCACTGCCCCGCCGAGCAGACCGTGCCGACGCCGCAGGCGTGGTCGCAAGCGCCGCAGTGGGCGGGATTGGCGTCGGTCTGCACGCAGGCGTCGCCACACCGGATGGTGCCCCCGAGGCACTGGACGCCGCAAGCTCCGGCCGAGCAGATCTCGCCCTCGGCGCAGGCGTGCCCGCAGGAGCCGCAGTTGTCCGGATCGAGATCGGTCTTGGTGCACGCCCCACCACACTGGGCCAGGCCGGGCGGACAGCCACCGGACCCGCCCCCGCCGCCCCCGCCGCCCCCGGTCGTAGGTGCGGCCGTCTCCGCCGTGCCGCTGGAGCACGCCGCCAGCGCGCCGAGCAGGCCGGCCGAGCCGGCCATCACCGTCCAACGCCGCTTCGCTCTGAGCATCGCCGCCTCCTTGACCAGCGGAGCATATCCTGCGGCGGCCCGTCGCGGTATCATCGCGGTAGCAAGGAGGCAGGTATGGCTCGGCCCATGCGGCTACTGCTGGCACAAGGTCTGCTCGGGGCGCTCGCGTCGCTCGGCGCCGGAGCGCTGACGCTGCACTGCTCGGGCGAGGACAGCACGCTCGGCGGCTTGCCTCACAGTGGCGCCGGCGGCTCGGCCACGGCATCGAGCTCGGGCGCGGCGGGATCGGGTGGCACACTCGCCTTCGACGCGGGCGAGCCGGAGGATCACTCCATCGACCAGTTCTACGAGGACGATCATCTGCCGGCGGGATCGGGTGGCACCCTCGCCTTCGACGCGGGCGAGCCGGAGGATCACTCCATCGACCAGTTCTACGAGGACGATCCTCTGCCCACCACCTGCGACGGCGGCGGGCAGCCTCCGCCCCATCCCGG
This sequence comes from Deltaproteobacteria bacterium, assembly GCA_016209145.1. Lineage (GTDB taxonomy): Bacteria > Myxococcota_A > Polyangia > Polyangiales > Polyangiaceae > JACQWT01. The sequence goes on from JACQWT010000211.1 coordinate 19,512, forward strand.
CGGCACGCCGGAGTGCCCGGGCGACAAGAACCTGCAGGGCTGCCCCTGCCAGAAGGAAGGGGAGAACGCCGCCTGCTGGCCGGGCAAGCGCAAGAACCGCAACCGTGGGATCTGCAAGGACGGCACCACCGTGTGCAAGCTCCTGGACGAGAACAAGCTCGGCTGGGGGCCGTGCGCCGGCGCCGTGCTGCCCGTGCCCGGCGCGACCAAGGGCAAGGAGGCCTGCCTGTGCTTCTCGGGCGGCCACTGGGAGCTCGACAACCTCGTGCCCTGCTTCTTCACGAGCAACGGCAAGACCGTGGCCGTGTCCACCGTCCTGGTCGGCAATTACCCGCAGTATCCCCCCAACGCCGACGCTCCGCCCGCCCAGCCCTGGTCGCCCAACCGGCTGACCGTCGACTGCACGGGCTTCTTCAAGCTTTGCTACACGATCAAGGCGGGCGACGGAAAGAGCCCGAAGCCCGCGGACTGCGTCGTGGCGTCGGTGTGCACCGAGCAGCACTACGCGCCCGCGAACGCCGTGGTCGAGTTCCCGCCGCTCCCGTCCTGGCTTTCCACGCCGGCGCAGAGCGCCTGCGTGCAGCAGTTCATGAGCGGCGGCGGCTACGGCGAGATGAGCGTCGTGGGCGAGTCCGACGAGTGTGACAAGGTCGACAAGGTGTTCCAGACCGTGACCTACTGCCCGCTGGCGTGCAGCAACCCCAACCCACCGCCCGAGTGCGCCAACTGTCAGCCCGGCGGCGGGGGGAGCTTCTGACGCCACGGCTCGCGTCATGACGGGTCCGATCAAGGCGGGCGCGCGCCGCGTCGCGCTTGCGCTCCTCGTGGCCGCGGCAGCGGTTGCTGCTGCGCTTCCCTGGCTCCGGCCGCCGGCGCCGCGCACGGCGCCCGCTGCGGCCAGTGCCTCGAGCGGGCTCGCCACCGAGCCGATGGCCGCCGTCACGGCCGCGGACGCGCCGCTGTTGGCCGAGGGCCCGGTGGCGCTGCTGCAGCCCGGAGAGCTCGTCCTCGTGCGCGATCGCCTGCCGGCCATGCGCTGGCGGGGCACGGTCGCGCGCCGGCCGGCCAGCCGCGCGGGAGGGCGGCTGCAAGTACAGCGCGCCCCGGGCGAGGCCGTGCTCGTGATGTTCGAGGGGTTGCGGCGGCGGGCGAACGCTGCCCCAGCTCTCTGCGCCGGCTCCTCACCGCCGACGGCGCGCTCGGCGCCTACCAGCCCTGCTGGTCGGGCGCCTGCCCGGTGGCGCTGGTGCGCGCCGGCCGCGTGACCTCGCTCGCCGTCGATGGCCTCGTGGATGCGCGGCCGATGACGCTGGGGGATCGGACCGTGCTCTTGTGCACGTCGCGCTGGGTCCGCGCGGACGGCAACCTGACGGGAGGCGAGCTCGTGGCCGTGGCGCTGGGCAGCGAAGGGCCGAGCCGCGGCGGCGTGGTTCCGCTGGATCGCGTCGACGCCCGGGGCGGCGGGCAGGTGAGCTCACGTACCGGTTCGGTGGAGGTCAGCGGGGAGGTGGTCCGCTTCGCCGGTGCCGAGCGGCTCGTCGATCGGGCGACGGGCGCGGAGATCGAGTCGCGGCCCGTGGCCGAGCGCTATCGCATCGCCGCCGACGGCCGCGTGACGGTCGAGCCGGCGGCGCCGAAAGACAAGTAGTGTAGGATACGCGCCATGAACGCAGCAACATCGATCCGGGCGGCGCTGCTCGCCGTTGGCTTGCTGGCCGCGCTGCTTCCCTCCTGTAGGGACGGCGGCGGCGGGCAGGCCGCGCCGAGCCCGGAGATCCGCGTGCTGACCGACCGCACGGCGAGCCACCTGCAGAAGCTCTTTGACGAGTACAGCAAGCAGACCGGCGTGCGCGTGGTTGCGAACTTCGTGGACGAGGAGCTGCTCGCCCGGCTCGAGAGCCGGCCGGCCGAAGCGGATCTCATCGTCGTCAAGGAAGCTCATCTGCTGGAAAGCGCCAAGCGCCAGGGATTGCTCCAGCCGTTCTCCTCCAAGATCGTCGAGCTCAACGTGCCCGCGGCATTCCGCGATCCCGCCGCGCACTACGCCGTCCTGTCCTATCGCGCGCGCGTCGTCTACTACTCCAAGGACCGCGTCGCGCCGCCGGATCTGTCCACCTACCTCGGGCTCGCCGACCCCAAGTGGAAGGGACGGATCTGCCTGCGCTCCGGCTTCCACGACTACAACGTGGGCCTGTTCTCGCAGCTTGCGACCATCCATGGCCTGCCCCGCATCGAAACCTTCCTCCAGGGGCTGCGCGACAACCTCGCGCGCGCACCCCAGGGGGACGACCGGGACCAGATGCGCGCGATTGCGGAAGGCAAGTGTGATCTCGCCCTCGCGAACTCCTACTACATGGGCATCATGCTGGGCCGCGAGGACCAGCGTGCCTGGGCCCAGGCCACGCACGTCTTTTTCCCGGACCAGGCCGAGAGGGGTGCGCTCTTGATGCGCTCGTGCGCGGCGCTCACCCGGGCCGGGCGGCACACGAAGCAGGCCACGGCCCTCTTGGAGTTCCTCACCGGCGATTACGCCCAGCGCTACTTCGCCGAGGCCTTGCTCGAGTACCCGGTCAAGGCGGGCGTCGGCATCGCCCCGGTGAACAAGGCGCTGGGCCGCGAGCAAGGGATCGAGAACGGCGCCTTCAAGGCGGACCACGTTTCCCTCACGCAGGCGGCCGATCTGCGCGAGAAGGTCATCGCCGCGCTCGCGCGGCTGGATTTCGATCGCAAGGGCCAGAAGTGAGCGCGTGGTCCATGCGGGCCATGAGCTTCCTTCTCGCCCTCGCCCTGCTCGGCCCCTTCGCCGCTCTGCTCTGGTTCGCCGCCGGACCCACGGCTGGCGCGGCCGAGCACTGGGGCTACGCTTGCCGCGGCCTGGTGGGCTCGCTGTGGCTGGGCCTGTCGGTCGCGGCCATCAGCACCGTCGTTGGCTTCGCTCTCGCCTTCGTCGTCACGTACTACCGGTTTGCCGGTCGCGCGGCGCTGCGCAAGATCCTCGTTCTTCCCCTGCTGCTGCCCCCGGTCGCAGTGGCCGTGATCTACGAGGAGCTGTTCTCCGGGGCGGGGCCGCTGGGGGACCTGGTGCGCCGCGGGCTCCTGCCGGCGCTCGAGCTGCGTTCCGCCACGGGCTTCGTCTTCGCCATGTCGGTCAGCCTGTACCCCTTCGCCTACCTGCTGTGCCGGGCGAAGCTGGAGGACCACGGCGAGGCGCCCTTCGAGCTGGGGGCATGCCTCGGGCTGGGGCGCAGGCGGGCAGTGCGGCGCATCCTGCTGCCGCTGTGCGTGCCCGCCCTGGCGCTTGGCGCCGGCCTGGTGTTCATGGAGGCCGCGGGCGATTGGCAGACTGCCAGCGTCCTTTCCGTCGACACCACCTCGGCCGTGCTCCACGAGCTCTGGTTCGGACGCGAGCAGCCCCGGATCGCCGCGCGTCTGAGCCTGCTCCTGGTAGCCGTGCTGCTGCTCTGCGTGGCAGCAGCAGACCGGTGGCTCAGACCCGCCCGGCTCCGCCACGTGCTGGGCGCGCCGGGTCGGCCGGGGCATGGCGAGGCACTCCGGCCACGGCGCGCCGGGCCGGCAGCGCTGCTCGCCTGCCTGCTGCCGGCGCTGCTCGGCTTCGCCGTCCCCTTGGGGGCGGTGCTCGTGCTCTTTGAGCGCACCGTCCACAAGGTCGATCTGTCCCTGCTGTCCACGGGCAGTCTGCACACGCTCGTGTTGCTCGCGGCCGTGGGGCTCGGCGGGCTCGTGCTCGCCGCCGGCGTGACGTACGCGAGCCACGCGCGGCCAGGCGCGGCGACGCGGTTCCTGCTGCTGTTCGCCGCGCTGAGCTACCTCTTGCCGGCAATGGTGTTCGCCTTGGCGGTGCTCGTGCTGGCGAGCAAGGGGCTGTTCTTCGTCGAGCGCTACGGCAACACGGCGGCGCTGGGGATCCTCGTCTACGCCCTCGCCCTGCGGCTCGTGTGCTTCTTCGTCATCCCCATCCAGGTGGGGCTGGCCAGCCTGCCGCCGCGGCTGGCGGAGCTGGGCGCGTCGCTGCGCATGAAGCCGTGGTCCTCCTTCCGCGCGCTGCAGCTTCCCCCGCTCGGCCGGTTTGTCTTTGTCGGCCTGCTGCTCGTGCTGCTACAGACCCTGCGCGAGATCGCGCTTACCGTGGTGCTCCATCCCTTTGGCTTCGAGCCGATCTCCTTGAAGGTGTACAGCTTCATGCGGATCCACATGCTGCCGGAGAGCGCCGCGTGGGTGCTCGTGCTCGCTGTGCTGGGGATGGGGCCGCTCTGGGCGCTGGAGGGCCTCTCCGACCGCGGGAGGGCTTCGGAAAGGAGGGCCGGTGCTGCGGCTCGAGCAGGTCTCTAGACGGGCAGGGGGACGGCCCATCGTGAGGGACGTGAGCCTGGAGCTCGACGCCGGCGAGATCGTCTCCCTCGTCGGGCCGACCGGCAGCGGCAAGACCAGCCTGCTGCGCCTCGTCATGGGCCTGGACCGCCTGGACGGCGGCCGGATCTGGTGGGGCGACGAGCTGCTCGCCGAGGCGGACCGCTCCCTGTGCGCGCCCCACCTACGCGGCTTCTCGCTCGTGTTTCAGGACACTCTGCTCCTGCCCTTCGTGAGCGTCGAGCACAACGTCCTTCTGGGCGCAGGCCGGCGCGATGGCGAGGCGCGCCGACGCTTCTCCGAGGTGGTGGGGCTGCTCGATCTGGAGGGCCTCACGCGGCGCTCGGCCTGGAAGCTGTCGGGCGGCGAGCAGCAGCGCGTGGCGCTCGCCCGCTCGCTCGTCGTGGCGCCGCGGCTGCTGCTCCTCGACGAGCCCTTCAGCAACCTCGATCGGATGGCGAAAGAGCGGCTTTTCCCGGCCCTGCGGGACTACCTCGTCCGGGAGAGCATCAGCACGGTGTTCGTCACTCATGACCGGCACGAAGCCTTCTTCTTCGGCCGGCGCATGTTCGTCATGGGCGCCGGACGCCTGCTCCAGGGCGGCACGCCGGAGGACTTGTACCGCCGGCCTGCCAGCCGCGAGGTCGCCGAGCTCCTGGGGGAGTGCAACGTGCTGGGGCGCGCGGACGCGGCCGAGCTATTCGGCCTCGAGCCCGAGGAGGAGGCCCGGCAGGTCGTGCTGATCCGGCCGGAGCTGCTGGCCCTCGACGCGCGGGCGCCGGCCTGCGGCACGCTCGAGGCGATCGAGCTCCACGGGTTCCATCAGACGCTCGTGCTGCGCTCTGACCGCGGCCCGGTGCTGCGGGTGAAGGCGTTGACGGACGAGCCGTACGCCGTGGGAACGAGGTACGGCGTGCGACTGAAGGAGGCGGCGTGGGCCGTCTGGTGCGACTCCTGAGTCGCTGCGGTGAGGTTTGGCGGTGAGGATTCTCAGGGTAAGGCGAGGCTACACGACCAACTCGTCGGGAGCGTACGAGTGGCTGCCGATCGACGGCGGCCGGGACGCGGCCGCCCCCGGGGCCTCGGGCGCGGCATCGGCCCGGGCGGCGGCCTCCGTCTCGGCCGCCCGCACTGCCCCGGACGCGGGCGCGGCCCCGTCCGCCGCGGCGAGCGCCTGCGCCAGCGCGGTGCCGGAGGCGCCGGGGGCCGGCAACGGGCCGGCAGGGCCGGATCACACGGCGTCCAACCTCTGGGGGATGGGCGTTCTTGCCGGCGTGGTCGTGCTCTTCGTGGCCTTCTGGGCCGTCATGAAGAAGGCGCTCGCGGGCGGAAAGCAGGACCGGGATGGATGAGGATCTCCTGCACCGACTTCCCCTCGTGCTGCGGGAAGAGCCGTTCGGGGGGTTGCTCTTCAGCCCCCGGGACGCCGTCCACCTGGAGCTCGACCGGGACGGGCTTGGCTTCGTGCGGGACTACCTGCGCGGCCGCGCCGCGGCGTGCACGGCGCCGGAGCGCGAGCTGGTGCAGAGGCTGCAAGCGGAGCTCGGGGGCGTGGTGACGCCGCTTACGGTCGAATACCGCTACCCGCCAGGCCCGGGCCCGTACCCCTTCCAAGTGCACGCCGCGCCCACGCTGGTGGACTTCCAGATCACCGAGCGCTGCACGCTGGGCTGCCCTCATTGCTACGCCTCGGCCGTGCCCGAGGGGGAGCACGTCGCGCGCGGCGACATCGAGCTCGTGCTGCGGGAGCTGCGCCGCAACGGCGTCACGCAGATTGCGCTGGGAGGCGGAGAGCCGCTCGCGCACCCCGATCTGGCGCCGGTCCTAGAGCTCTGCCATGGCTGCAACCTCGTTCCGAGCCTCACCACCAGTGGCCTGCTGCTGGATCGCGATCTGCTCGCGGCCCTGCGCTCGTACTGCGGCGCCGTGGCGCTCAGCCTCGAGGGCGTGGGCGAGCAGTTCAGCCGCCGACGGCACATGTCGTTTGGCGTCTTCACCGAGCGCCTGGAGCGGCTGCTCGACGCCGGGATCGCCACGGTCCTGCAAGTGACCCTGAGCCGAGAGAACTTCGCGCAGCTCGACGAGATCGTGCGCTTCTGCTTGGGGTATCCGGCGCTCTACGGCGTCGTGTTCCTGGCCTACAAGGAGGTGGGACGGGGGAGGGGATACCACCGGGTGCTGGCCGAGCTCCCGGCGGCGCAGGTGCACGGCGCGCTCGGGCGCGCGTTCGCCGCGCTCTCGCGCCGGATGCGCGTCGGCTACGACTGCTGCCTCACGCCGGCCGTGGCGGGCGCAAAGGACGAGCTCGCCTTGCCGCCGGGGGAGCCGCTCGAGGGCTGCACGGCGCTGCGCAGCAGCATCGGGGTGCTGCCGAATCTCGACGTGGTGCCCTGCACGTTCGCGCGCGACGTGGTGGTCGGCAATCTGCGCCAGCAGCCCCTGGCCGAGATCTGGCAAGGGATCCAGGCGGAGCGCTTCCGCCAGGCGATGCAGCGGCACGCCGAGCGGGACACAGGCTGCGCAAGCTGCGCGAGCCGGTGGGAGTGCCTGGGCGGCTGTCCGGTGTTCGATCTCGTGGCCTGCCAGCGGCGGTCCAATTCCGGATGATGGCGGCCGCGGCGGGGCCATGAACAGCGCCGGCGACCAGGACGTCTACCTCGCCAAGCTCGACAAGGGCGGCAAGCACCTCTGGAGCCAGCGCTTCGGCAGCGCCTGGTACGACGCGAGCATCGGGGTCGCGACCGGCGCCACCGGCAAGATCGCCATCGCCGGCTACTTCCAGGGCCAGATCGACTTCGGTGGCGGCACGCTGCAGAGCGCCGGCTCGAACGACATCTTCGTCGCGGCCTTCGCGCCGTGAGGTTCAGCGCAGCGCCCGGCTGATGCGCTCGAGGCCCTCTTGCAGCCGATCGCCGGCCTGAAGCCAGCTCAGGCGCAGCGTGCCCGGCAGCTCGAAGTGCGTGCCCGGCACCACGAGCACGCGGAGCTCGTCCTGCAGCTTCTCGGCGAAGGCCACGTCGTCGGCGACCCCGTCGGGCAGCCGCACGCAGCCGAAGCCAGGGCCCTGCGGCTTGATCCAGCTCACTCCTGGCGTGGCGCGCACCCACCGGTCGACCGGTTCGAGCCCGGCGGCGGCCGTGGCCCGGGCGCGCGCGCGCCACTCGTCGGCGCGGGCAAGCACGCCCAGGCCGTAGGCGGCCGCTGGCTTGGTGGCCATGGACAGGTTCATGTGGCCCCAGCGCAGCCGCTGCACCAGGTCGGGCCGGGCGGCCAGCCAGCCCAGGCGCAGCCAGTATGCCCCGAGCAGCTTGGACAGGCTGGAGACCACGACGATGTTGTCGCGCGCGCCGCAGAGCGTCGGGCGCTCCGAGAAGCCGAGGTACACCTCGTTGACGAGCACAAGGGCGCCGCGCGTGGCAGCGAGATCGGCCACGGCGAGCACGTCCTCGCGGCGCGCGAACGTGCCGCTCGGGTTGCTCGGCTCGGTGATCATGACGAGCTTGGTGCGCGGCGAGAGGAGCCGCCCTATCTCGTCCACCGGGAGCTGCCAGCCGCTCTCGGGCGATCGCCGGAAGCGCCGCACGTTGCCCACGCGCGCGGCCTGCCGCAGCATGGGCTCGTACGTCGGCAGCTCGACCAGCAACTCGTCGCCCGCCGCTGTCAGGCTGAGCAGGGCGAGCAGGGTGCCGCCCGTGGCGCCGGGCGTGAACAGCACCGACTCGGCGTCGATGCCGAGCCAGGCCGCGAGCGCGGGCTCGAACTCCTCGGCCACGCGCCACGGGTCGTACGGCCGCAGCTCGATGTCCGCCGGCGTCAGCGAGGGCACGCCGCTCGCGTGCAGGTTAACGGCGTCGTCGCGCCGCATTCGCGGCATGTACCACTTGAGGTAGCTGTTGCTGTCGAACCGCATCGCCTGCTCCGCCGCTCATAGCGCGGGCTTCGCCCGCAACCCAAGCGCGTTTGATTGTCGATTCCGCGCAGCCGCGG
>JACQWT010000231.1 GCA_016209145.1 Deltaproteobacteria bacterium
GCCCGGCGCGACCGGCACCGCCTCCTCGGGCGAGGGCGGCGGCGCCGCGGCCGCCGGGGGCGCCGCCGGCGCGGCCTGGGGCGGGGCGGCCGGGCACGGCGGGGCGAGCGCGCAGGGCGGTGGTGCCGGCGGTGGTGCCGCCGCGCCCGCCACCATGGCGGCGCTCGGGGGGCTGCTGTGGGCGCTGCCGTGCGAGGACGAGATCGACGAGAACGCCTGCAAGGCCGGCCAGATGCAAAACAGCACCGCGGTGGACGGCACGCCCGGCGCCGTCTACGAGGTCCAGCTCCGCCTGCGCGGGGTGGCGGAGCAGAACTCGTACGCGGGGGGCGCCGCCACGGGGATGTTCTACGCCGGGGGCGAGCCGGACAACGACGGCTGGAACGCGTATCGCATCGAGGTGAGCGCGCCCGCCCAGCACTACTTCCTCAACCACGGCAGCACCGGCACGCTGCACTGCTTCGCGATCGACTACGCGGTGACGATCCCCATCGCCGGTGGCGCCACGGTCTCCATCTTGGCCGACGCGATGGACGGCGTGCAGGTGTGCAACTGCGACGCCGAGGGGGAGCCGATCATCGTGCCCGGCGTGCAGGCCGTGGCGCAGCCCTACGACGGTCAGTTCGTGGAGATGACGGTCGAGGCCGTGAGCGTGGCCGAGTAGCGATGGTCTAGGCCTCGTCCTTCTCCTCGTCGCCTTCCTCCTGGCGCCGCGAACGCTGGGAGACGGATGCGACCACGGCCTTGGACGCGATCTCGGTCCCGCGCAGCCCGCCGAGCACCGCGTCCACGCGCTCGCGCGGCACGTCCACGAAGGCGTAGTGCGCGCGCAGCCGCACCCGCTTTATGGCCTCCGGCTCCAGGCCGCCGGCGGCCAGCACCGCATCCCTGACATCGCTCGTCCGGGCGCCATCGAGGCGGCCGACGTTCAGGTGCAGCTCCACACACTCTGCGTCGTCGGTCCGTCCGGGGTCGGCGCGCTCGATGGATGCCCCCGCGCCGTTGCTCTCGCCCTCCTGTCGCTCGGCGGCACCGCTTGGCGCCGTGCCTCCCGCCTCGTGGCCGTGCCGCCCCGCGCTCGCGGCCGTGCGCCGCGTGCGCCGCGGCCGCGCCGGCTCCAGCGTCCGTTCGCCGGGATCGACTCGCTCGGCAACGGCGGCGGCCGATCCAAGCGTGCCGGCCGGGGCAGGGGTGACGCGCCCGAAGGGCGCGTCGGGACCCAAACCCCGTCCCGAAGGGACGGACTTTCGTCCTCGCGCCGGGTCCTCACCCCGCCCACCTTCTTCCCACCCACCGGAAGGCAGTCGCTGCTCCGGCCCGGCGCGGCGAGGCGCTGCTCCGCCTGTCGGCGGCGCCGCGCGGGGCGACGGCGCGCCGGGTGCGGCGAGCGCCGGGCGGGGCCGGGCGCTCTCGTCCGCGGCGAGCTTCGCCCCGGGCGTCTGCTCGACGCTGCCTGGCTCGATGCCCTTGCCGGCCGCTGCGGGCCCCGTCGCGGCGGGGCGCGGCTCGGCGCGCCGCGGCTCCGCGCGGGCCGGCTGGGCCCGCGGCGGCTCGGCGCGAGGCGCCGCGGCCCGGGGCGTTTCGATCACGGGTGCCGGCAGCTTGCCGCGCCGGTGCTCGGCTGCCTCGCGGCCCAGCTCCGGGCGAGCGCCCAGAAGCTCGCGCAGCAGGCCGGCCAGCGTGGCGGGCGCTTCGTCGTGCGTCAGCAGGCGGCGGGCGAGGGCCAGATCGTCCGGATGGCGTCCCCGCGGCGCGTAGCTCTCGACCAGTGCGCCCACGAGATCGGTCTCCAGGCGCGTGCGCTGCTCGCCGGCCGTGGCGAGCTGTCGCTCCTGCGGCCGGATCTTGTAGGTCAGCCGCAGGTAGTAGAGGGCGCCGATGTCCTGCGGCGTGACCAGCGACAGGGCGGTGCCGGTGCGGCCGGCCCGGCCGGTGCGGCCGGTGCGGTGGATGTACCCCTCGGTGTCCTGCGGGAAGTCGAAGTTTATCACGTGGGTCAGGTGCGAGAGGTCGATGCCCCGCGCGGCGACGTCGGTGGCCACCAGAAAGCGCAACTGCCCGCGCCGGGTGCGCTCCATGACCTGCTCCCGCTCGGACTGCGGCAGGTCGCCGTTGAGCCAGTCCGCCTGGTAGCCGCGCTCGACCAGGGTCTGGGCCAGCCGCGCCGTCTGCTCGCGCGTGTTGCAGAAGACAAGGGCGCTCTCGGGGCTCTCCACCTCGAGCACCTGGAGCAGCGCGCCGGTCTTGTCGCGGCTGACGAAGTAGACGTAGTGCTGGACCTCGAGGGCGCCGACGTGGTCGCCCGAAAGGATCAGGAACTCGGGCTTGCGCAGGCGCGTGCGCGCGAGCCGCTCGATGTCGGGCGGGATGGTGGCCGAGAAGAGCAACGTCTGCCGCTCCGCCGGGAGGTGCTCGATGATCGCCGTCAGCTCCCGCTCGAAGCCCATGGAGAGCATCTCGTCGGCCTCGTCGAGCACCAGGATGCGCAACGACGTGGGATCGAGCGTCTCGCGGCGCAGATGGTCGAGTACGCGGCCCGGCGTCCCCACCACGATCTGCGCGCCGGCGGCGATGCCCTCGATCTGGCGCGGCATGGAAGCGCCGCCGTAGACCGGCACGGCGCCGACCTGCCGGTGCTTGCCGAGCAACTCGATCTCGCGGCACACCTGCAAGGCGAGCTCGCGCGTGGGGCAGAGCACCAGCGCCTGCGCCTGCTTCTGCGACCGGCGGATGAGACGGTCGACGATCGGCATGCCGAAGGCCGCGGTCTTGCCCGTGCCGGTACGCGCCTGCACCACCAGGTCGCGGCCCCCCACGGCCGGCTCCCAGATCGCCCACTGTACCGGCGTGGGGACCTCGTAGTTCATCTCGCGCAGCGCCTGGCGCAGCTCGTCTGAAAGCGGCAAGTGCTCGAAGCGGTGACCCGACTCGTCGGTGCCCGGCGCGCCGCCCGCGGCGCCGGTGGCGGCCGTCGTCTCAGTGACCATGAACGTGGCTTTCTCCAGGGGAAGCTGCGGTGGGTGCGAGCGGAGCGATGCTGTGCTCGACGATGGCCCGCACGCGGCGCCGCAGCGAGGCCAACTCGGCGGCCTGGCTGCGCACGCCGTGCTCCTCCGAGTAGCGGAGGTGCTCCAGCGCGTCGAGCGTGCGCCGGCCCTGGCGGGCCGGGCGGCACAGAGCCGCAACGGCGTCGCGGTAGCGCCAGGCCGGCTCGACGGCGTCGCGGTAGCGCCGCAAGGCCGCCTCGTCGCTGGCGCTGGGCTCCTGCTCGTAGGAGCGCGCCGCCGCGTCGCGGCCGCGCTCGATGGCGGCGTACAGGGCGCGCAGGCCGTCGCTGCAGGTCGAGAAGGGCGCCGGAAGCGCCGGCGGCTCCGGAAAGAACACCTGCCGGACGAGCTGCGCCGTGACGGCCAGGCCCAACGCGCCGGCGGTGACGGCCCACAGGACGAGCCCGATGCGCCCTCCGAGGCGCCGCGTGCGCGAGGCGCGCGGTCGGGGCGCGAGCGCCGGGCCGGCTTGCCCGTCCGGCGCGCTTGCCGGTGGAACGTGGGAACTCATGCTGGCGGCCCAGGCGATACGCGGTTTCCGGGCAACCGTCCAGCACGCTTGCGCAATACTTGCCCGCCACCGTGGCCGTGCAGGCCGACAAGGGCCAGGAGGCCAGCGCGCGGGGACGGCTCGATCCGCGTCTGGAAGCCATCTTGGTCCACGCACGGCCACAGTCGGCCAGGGTCGCGGTGCACCCCGAGAGCGGACTTCGGAGCGGCGCGCAGCCTTGATTGGCGACCGCTTCGTGTGACCGCCCGCGCAGGCCTGTAGTCTCCGGCGGGTAGCTCGGACAACAGCGGACGGGCTGGGCGGTGCACAATTTCGCATCGCTCCTCGGTAGCGGTCCCCCGTGACTGCCGGGCGCGCCTGCTCCACCAGGAGCCTCCCCATCCCCCCTCGAGTTGCACGGATCGTGCAACTCGAACCGGGATGACCCGCCTATCCCCCCTCGAGTTGCGCGGATCGTGCAACTCGAACCGGGATGGTCGACTGCCCCTGCTCGACGTTGCACGTCGTCGGCACCAGGCCCACCTCAGGCGAGGCCGGCGCCCGGCGCGCGGCGTGCCCTGGGCCGCTCCGTCGAGCCCGGGCGCGCACGCCGCGTGACGGGCGCCGAGCGGCCACGCCACCCTCGGCACTGGGCCGTGATCCGCTTCGCCGCCCTCGAGCGACTTGACTGTGGGCGGTCGGCACGGGCTGCTGCACGCGCGCCCGGCTCCGGCCCACAACCAAGGCAAGGAGACGACAGACGACATGGCACAACCACAACGACTCACTCGCCGCATGGCCGGGCTGCTGCGCCGCCGGTTGCCGGAGGCCAGGCTCGACCAAGTCACCGACCCGCGGGCGCGCCGCGGACGGCGCTGGCCGCTACGCACGCTGCTCGGCGCCACGCTGCTCGGCCTGCTCGCAGGGGCCAAGAGCCTGGCCGAGACCGAGGCCCTGACGGCCGAGTTGTCGGCCGGCATGCGCCGGCTGCTGCGCATCTACCGTCGAGTGGCCGCGTTGCGCGAGCTGATCTGCCGGCTCGACCCACACCAGCTGCGCGCTGCCCTGCACCGTCTGGTGCGCGCGGCCCAGCGCCGCAAGGCCCTCGAGGCCGATGGGCTGCCGTTCGGCGTCGTGGCGCTCGATGGCAAGGCTACGGCCCTGCCCAGCTGCGATGACTACTACGCCCAACGCCAGAGCCAGAACGACGGCCGCACGCTGGTCGGACTGCTGCGCACCGTGACCTCGGCGCTCATCAGTTGCCGCGCCAGGCCGTGCATCGACGTCTTGCCCATTGCGGCGTGTACCAATGAGATGGGATGGTTCGAGACAGCGCTACGCCACCTGGTCGCGGCGTACGGCAGCCTGGACCTGTTCCGCCTGGTCAGCTACGACGCCGGCGCCTGCTCGCAGGACAACGCCAGCCTGGTGCGCGAGCTCAGCCTGCACTACCTATTCGGTCTCAAGAGCACGCAGCCCACCCTGCTGCACGAGGCCCAGCGACTGCTGGCATCGCTCGGCATCGGCCAGGCGCTGGCCGACAGCGAGGACGACTTGGGCGCCGGCAAGCGCGTGCTGCGCCGGCTGTACCTGACCGACCAGATGGCCGGCTTCGAGTGGAGCCATCTGCGCACCGTGCTGCGCGTCGAGTCCGAGACCCTCGACGCCGCCGGTCGACGCCTCGTCTACGAGAATCGCTACTTCGTCGCCAGCTTGCCCGCCTGCCGGCTGAGCTCCAAGCAGTGGCTGCTGCTGGTACGCCGGCACTGGGGCGTGGAAACCTGCCACAACATCCTGGACACAGCCTTCGAGGAGGACAAGCACCCCTGGATCGAGAGCGAGCCGCGGGCAGCGCTCAACGTGCTGGTGCTCCGGCGTCTGGCCTACGACCTGCTCACGCTGTTCCGCTCGGTCACGCAGCGTTCCGAACAGCGCCGCGCCACCCCCTGGCGGACGCTGATGCATTGGATCGACCGGGCGCTGCGTGAAGCGACCGAGCAGGACGTGTGCGGGCTGCGCGCCCGCCGGCCGCTCTGCGCGACGTAGCCGCGCTCAGGGCCCTGGCGCCCGCTTGCTGCTCCTTGACAACCCAGGCCACGGCTGACCGCAAGCCCGTGCCGGTGCAAGCCCGGTCGAGCCGAGGTCCGCCCGAGCCGCTGCCCGCGCCCGCGCCCACCACGCCGGAGCGCCCCGCCGGCCCCGGATCGC
>JACQWT010000061.1 GCA_016209145.1 Deltaproteobacteria bacterium
GCCGCAAGGCTGTCCTCCGCGTGTGACAACGCACCGACCCTGCGCGCGCCAAGCGCAAGCGCGAGGCCCACGAGATCTGATTCGCAGCGGACCATCTTGTTGCTGTCGCCGAAGCCGAGTGTAGCCGGCGTCTCCCTGCTGTTCAAGCGTTCAGGCCAGGCCGGACGGTGGGTGGGCTTGCCCGCCCTCCGCGCAGCTCTCCCCTGCCCGGTGCGTTCTGTCGCTCATGCCGACTACATCGACACAAGCGACTCACCAGTTGCGCGGAAGAAGCACGCCGGCCTACCCCCACCGAAAGACGATGCCCTGAACAGATACCGTTGGCTGTGCTACGACGCAGCCCATGCGGCGCGGCGCGGCGATGCTGTCGGCGGTGGCGGCCGGGGCGGTCGTGCTGGCGGCCGCCGGGCCGGCGGCCGGCTTCGAGCGCCAGTGGCGTGCGGGCATCGATCTCGGCTACGCGCTCGGCGGGTTTCCGGGCGCCAACGCGAGCGGATTCGGGGGCGGGGCGCACCTCACGTACGGCCTGAGCGACGCGTTCAACCTGCGCCTGAGCGCCGAGGCGCTCGCCTTCCCGCGGCCCGCGCCCGATCCGTTTGCCCTGCTTGTGGGCGGCATGGTCGGCGCGGAGTACGTCATCGACGTGCTGGAGTGGGTCCCGTACGTGGGCCTGGCGGCCGGCCCCGCGGACGTGGTCATCGCCGGCCAGGGCCACCGCCTGCTGCTCGGCGTCGAGATCCCGGCCGGCCTCGGCTACCAGCTCACGCGCGCCTGGACGGTCGGCCTCGAGGGCCGCTACCGCATGAGGCGGCGTTGCCCTTGCAGTCCAGGCTCGGCGGGCCGAAGTCGGCGCACTTGTCGTTCGGCAAGAGGCGCCAGAAGCAGTAGTCCATCGAGCTCAGCCCCTCGATGAACGTGAAGGTGAACTTGCCCGGGCTTGCTTCGGCCTCGAACTGCGGTCCCGCGTAGCACGGATCGCTCTTCATGTAGCCGCGGTAGTAGAGCTTGTCGAGCACCTGCAGGCCGCCGCCCTCGTTGAGCGTGATGGCGCCGTACTGGCCGATCACGCTCTTGCCATCGACGGTATTGGCCGACGGCCCTTCCAGCCTGACCTTCACGCCGCCCCACTTGTCGTGGAAGTCGGCCTTGTTGGAAGCGCCTAGATCCTCCCACTCGTTCGCGGCCAGGACCTTGGCCTTGGGCACGGCCGCCGTGCCGGTGATCTCACCCTGGCAGACCTTGGCGAGCTGCCGCTGGGCCACGGTGGAGCCGCCCGGCTCGTCCTTGCAGTTGGACAGGAGGAAGTAGTCCGTCGTGCCGATGAGGTCGAGCACGTCGCCCGGCTTGACCTCGTCCGGGATCTTGCCGCCCGCGGGCTCCAGGCCGAGCGCGGCGCAGTACTCCTTGCCGGCATCGTTGGTCTCGGCGTTGAAGCCGTACGAGACGGCGAGCAGGCCCGAGTACTCCTTGGTCTCGCTCAGGCCGGGGCTGGAGACGAACACGCCCCAGAGGCAGGAGCCCTTGCTGCTCTTGGTCACCAGGAACTTGCGCGACATGGCCACCACGCCCACGAGCTTGACGTGCGTGTCCTTCTGGATGTCGCCCTTGGCGATCTGCTCCACGGTGGCCGCCACCGCGCCGTCGCCGCAGGTGATGTCGCCGCCGCCGCTGCTGCTCGTCGAGGTGCTGGAGCCGCCCTCGCCGCCGCCGCTCGAGGATCCGCCGCCGCTGGCCGTCCCGCTGGTGCTGCTGCTGCCTCCCCCGGAGCTAGACGAGCCGGTCTGGTCGCCCTTGCTCGACCTGTCGGCCGAGCAGCCCTCCGCCGCGCTGGCGGCGCACAGCGCCGCCGCGAGACAGCCTCCGAGCCAAAGCGATCGCTTCGTAGTCATGGGGTCACCTCTGCCAAGATCTATGCTGGCGCCGGGGCGTGCCCGGGCGCGTACAACCGCCAGCATAGCCGCCGGCGCCCGAGCGCACCAGCGCCAACGGGAATATGTACGCGTTCACGCATTCTCCCAGCCGGCTCGTCAGGCGGCCGCGAGCGCGAGCGCGCCCGGAGGCCCGGCCCGGAGCGTACTCCTGTACGTGAGGAGCCGGGCCGAGGACGCAAGTCCGTCCCTTCGGGACGGGGTTGGGGTCCCGACGCGCCCTTCGGGCGCGTCACCCCTGCCCCGCGATCGCGGCCGACTCGGCGAGCCGTCCTTGCTGGCGCGGAAATTCCGTGAACGGGTACGGGAATATTCCCGCCCCTCGGTTGTTTGGGGCGCCGAGCCGGCGCGTGTTGACAGCGCACGGCTGGCGACTAGCATGCTGCGGCGGCTTCGGGCCGTCCCGCTCCCGTCCCCCGGGGCGCGCGGCGGGCGCGGTTCATCACGGTTGGAGGTTTTGGCCTTGTCCAGCGACGTCATGATCGAGACCAGCAAGGTGACGAAGGACTTCGGCTCCTTGCGTGCCCTCGACAAAGTCAGCTTCCAGGTGCGCCGGGGCGAGGTCGTCGGTTTCCTGGGCCCGAACGGGGCCGGGAAGTCCACGACCATGCGCATCCTGACCTGCTACATCTCGGCGACGAGCGGCAGCGTGCGCGTCAACGGCCACGACGTGTTCGACGCGCCGCTCGAGGTACGCCGCTCGCTCGGCTACCTGCCGCAACGTGCCCCCCTGTACGGGGACATGAGCGTGTGGGAGTACCTGCGCTTCGTCGCCCAGATGCGCCAGCTCGACGCGTCGAGCTTCCGCAAGCGCATGCGCTCCGTCGTCGAAGTCTGCGGGCTGGCGCGCTCGCTCGGCACCGACATCCGCACGCTCTCCCACGGCTACCGGCAGCGCGTGGGGCTGGCACAGGCGCTGGTGCACGATCCGCCGATCCTCGTCCTCGACGAGCCGACGAGCGACCTCGATCCGAACGAGAAGGCCGAGGTCGTTCGCTACATCAAGGAGATCGGGAAGGAACGCACGGTGGTGCTGTCGACCCATAACCTGGCCGAGGTCGAGGCCGCGTGCGCCCGTGCCATCATCATCTCCAAGGGCCGGCTCGTGGCCGACGGCAACCTGGAGGACATCCGGGCGCGCAGCGGCCGGGTCCGCTACGTGGTCGTGATCGACGAGACCAAGGGCCTGCGCAACGGCGCTCCCAGCGCCGAGGCGGCGCAGCAGGCGCTGGTCGGCCTGGGGGGCACGAGCGGCGTCAAGGAGCTGCCCACCGACGAGCGGGCCCATGCCTTCGAGTTGATGGCGCCGGGCGAGCGCGACCTGCGGCCGGAGATCTACCGAATGGCGGTGGAGCGGGGCTGGCTGCTCCTGGAGATGCGGCGCGACAGCCAGAAGCTCGAGGACGTATTCAAGGCCCTGACGCGCGGCGACGAGGTGGCCGAGCGCGGCCGCCCGCTCGCCGAGGAGGCGGAGGCCGAGCCGGACGAGGGCGAGGCCGGGGCCGACGAAGACGAAGAGGACGAAGAGGAAGAGGAGGGCTCGGACGACGAGGCGGCGCCCGAGGAAGAGCCCGACGAGGCGGACGAGCCGCGCGACAAGAAGGACTGAGCCGATGAGCGCCACATTCACCATCGCCAAACGCGAGTTTCGCTCCTACTTCGATTCGCCGCTGGCCTACGTGGTCATCTGCCTCGGGCTGGTGCTGCTGGGCTTCGCCTTCTTCTACCTGGACGGCGGGTTCTGGCAGGCCGGTCGGGCGAGCATGCAGCAGATGTTCCGGCAGGCGCCCCGCGGCCTATCGTTCCTGATCGTGCCGGTCGTCACCATGCGGCTGCTCGCCGAGGAGAAACGCAGCGGTACTCTCGAGATGCTCATCACGCTGCCCGTGCGGGACCACGAGGTGGTGCTCGGGAAGTTCCTGGGCGCGTGGGGGCTGGTGCTCGTGCTGATCGTCTCGACCTTGCTCTATCCGCTCCTGATGTTCAGGTTCCCCTGGCACCTGGGGGCCCTGGACACCGGTCCGATCGTCACGGGCTACGTCGGCATGGTGCTCTACAGCGCCGCGGCCGTCTCCATCGGGATGCTGATCTCGGCCTTGACCGAGAGCCAGGTCATCGCCTTCTTCATCACGTTCGTCATCCTCTTCGCTCTGCACTTCCTCGATCTCGGCGTGCAGAGCTTGAACGTGGTCTGGTTGCGCGACGTGATCGCGTTCGTCAGCTTCGACACCCGGCTGGAGCCCTTCGTGCGCGGGCTCGTGAGCACGCGCGATCTCATTTTCTTCCTGTCGATCACCTGCGCCTGCCTGGCGGGCGCATTCTGGGCGCTCGAGCGGCGCAAGTGGGCCTGAGGAGGGAGCGATGGAACGCAAAGCCAAAGCCGCCACCCAGAGCTGGATCTACCTGGGCCTGCTCGCCGCCATCCTGGTGGTCATCAACCTCATCTCGTACGGGCTCCAGCGGCGCATCGATCTGACCAAGAGCGAGCGCTTCACCCTGTCGAAGGGCTCGGCCCGCCTGGTGCGCGAGGGCTTGAAGCAGGATTTGACGATCGAGCTGTACGTGACCCGGGGCCTGCCCAAGCACGACGCCTTCGTGCGCGATCTCGTCGATCTCATGAACGAGTACCAGCAGGCCGCGCACGGCAAGCTGAAGTACGTGCTGATCGAGCCCAAGACCGACGAGCAGCGGCAGGCCGCCAAGGACGCCGGCTTGCAGGAGGCGGCCTTCGGCGAGGGCAGCGAGACCGGCGACCAGGCCACCATCACCCGCGGCTACATGGGCATGGTGTTCAAGTACGGCAGCGAGAAGGACACCATCCCGATCTTGTCGCCCGAGCAGAACCAGGGCCTGGAGTTCTGGGTCACCAACAAGATCCGGGAGATCCGCGACCGCGGCGACGACTTGGAGCAGAAGGTCGGGGTCATCTCCAGCAAGGAGGGCTTCAAGCTCAGCGAGAACAGCCTGGTGCCGCCCCAGGGAGGCCGGCAGGGACCGAGCATGCAGAGCATCCTGCAGCAGGCCCTGCCCTTCTACAAGTTCGAGGACGTGGACTTGCAGGACGGCAACACGGAGATCGACAAGAAGCTCGTCGGCCTCATCGTGCTGCAGGCCGACAAGGACTTCGGCGAGAAGGAGCTGCGCCGCATCGACCAGTTCCTGATGCTCGGCAACAAGTCGCTCGCCGTCATCGCCGGCGCCGTGAACATGAAGCTCAACGACGCCTCGATGAAGGCATCGCTCGACACCCACGGGCTGGAGAAGCTGCTGGGCGGCTACGGCATCGAGATGAAGAACGAGGCCGTGCTCGACTGGGGCCGCTCCGTCGCCATTCCCGTGCGCACCGAGAGCGGCCGGCCGGTGTGGTTCCGCGCGCCGGCCATCGTGCACGCGCAGTACGACGACCGGCTCGAACAGAACGAGCAACTGCTCGACAACTCCTTCAACGGCTTCTTCCGGCTGGAGGAGCTCTCTTTCCCGTTCCCCTCCACGCTGGTGCCGCATCCGGAGAAGCAGCCCGAGGCCGTGATCAAGGTCGTGGCGCGCTCGACTCCGCGCAGCACGGTGGACAATTCCGAGTCGATGGACATGAAGCTCAGGACCGACTGGCAGCCCAAGGGCGAGTACGGCCAGCGGGCCATGGCCGTCGTCCTGGAGGGGAAGATCAAGAGCGCCTACGCCGGCGCGGAGGACAAGGAGATCAAGCCCGCCAACAAGGCTGCCGCGGGCAGCCGCATCCTGGTGATCTCGGCCGCGCAGTTCCTCGCCAATCCCTTTGCCCGCGCCGGCAACCCGCCGCCTCTGCCGCCGCAGATGGCGATGATGGGTTCCTTCGGCGGCGACCAGGACTTGCAGGCCATGGCCTGGCCCTACGCCCAGCAGTATCTTACGGGCACCATCCTGGCCTTCAAGAACATCCTGGACTGGATGGCGGGCGACGCCGATCTCATCGGCGTGAGCGCCAAGCTGCTCGGCGACCCGAACCTTACCTACTCGGACATCGCGAAGCCCAAAGAGGAGCCCACGGACGACGAGCAGGTCCGGGCCAAGAACGCCGAGAGCTACCGCCTCGAGCGGCAGAACGTGCAGCGCAAGGTGCAGTGGACGGTCACGCTCTTTCCGCCCCTGCTTTTCGCCGTCTTCGGTCTCGTCAGGTGGCGGCGCCGCGAGAGCCGGCGTGGCGCGGTCAGGTTGGACTAGCCGGGCCGGCGGCCGGCAGGAGTGAGTCATGAGCAAGCAGCACAAAATCTACGCCGCCATCGCCGTGCTGGCCCTGCTCGGCGCGGGCCTGTACTTCGTCAAGAAGGGCGAGCAGACCCAGCTTCAGGCCCATGCCGTGGGCGGAGAGGCAGTCGATCTGCCCAAGGTGAAGGTGTCCAAGGACGAGCTCGACAAGCTCACCAAGGTCGAGATCACGAGCAAGGACAAGGGCCAGGTCGTGCTCGAGCGGCGCGCGGGCCCCGCTCCCGACGCGCAGAAGGAAGAGAAGAAGGAAGAGAAGAAGGACGCCGGGAAGGACGAGGCCGAGAAGAGCCACTGGGTGCTGAGCGCTCCGGTCAAGGCCCTGGCCGACCAGGAGAACGTCAAGTCGCTGCTCGAGAACCTGGAGAAGCTGGAGATCGAGGAGCGGATCACCGGCGGCACGGAGACGTACAAGAAGTACGAGCTCGAGGGCGACAAGGCCACGCACGTCGTGGCCTTCAAGGGCGAGGGCAAGGTGCTCGACCTGTACTTCGGCAAGAGCGGCAGCCGCGGGCAGATGGTGCGCATTGCCGGCAAGGACGGCGTGTGGGCCTGCAAGGGCTACTCGAGCTACCTGTATGCGCGCGAGATCAAGAACTGGCGCAAAACCAAGATCTGGGGCTTCGAGGACAAGAACGCCGTCAGCGTGGCCGTGGAGAACGAGCGCGGCAGGTTCAGCTTCACGAAGAACGACGAGAAGTGGAACGGCGCCTTCTACAAGCGCCGCTTTCGGCCGAGGACTTCGCCAAGGAGGGCGACGACACGGGCGTCGCCGAGGCGGTCACGAGCGGCGGCACGATCGAGATCCGGCTCAAGGACGATGCCGCGATCCTGCGCATGAAGGTCGGCAAGAAGGCCAAGGGCAGCGGCACGAGCCGCTATGCCCAGCGCGAGGGCGACGACACGGTCTTCGTGATCGGCTCCTGGTCGGCCGACTGGGCCGTGGCCAAGCGCAAGAGGTTCGAGAAGCCGGAAGAGAAGAAGGACGACAAGGACAAGGACAAGAAGGGCAAGGCCAAGGGCAAGGCCAAAGCCGGGGACGAAGAAGAGGACGAGGACGACGACAAGGACAGGGGCGGGGGCCAGGACAAGGACGACGACAAGGACTTCGGCGACGACGACTGACCGGGTGCCGGCCCCCATGCCCGCAAGAGCACCCGCGCACGCGAGCTCCGGCCTGTACCAGAGCTACGTGGGGCTATACACGCCCGAGCAGATGGGCCGCGTCGGCGCCTACCTGCGGCTGGAGCTCGATCGCTCCAAGCGCCTGCTCGGCCACCCCGGCCGCCCGCGCCTCTACTTCCTGTCGTACCTGTTTCGCAACCACCGCCGTGAGAGCCTGCGGGCGCGGCTGGGCGCCATCGTCGCTCACGACATCGAGGCGCGCGCGCAGGTGTTCTGCGA
Organism: Deltaproteobacteria bacterium; assembly: GCA_016209145.1. Lineage (GTDB taxonomy): Bacteria > Myxococcota_A > Polyangia > Polyangiales > Polyangiaceae > JACQWT01. The sequence continues at coordinate 7,575 of JACQWT010000061.1, forward strand.
CCTGCGGGTCGGCAGCCATCGCTACGACCAGGTGCCGCGGGGTGGCCTCGACGACAACTCCGACGAGGACGAGTCCTGCCGCTACCTCGACATGCCGGCAGAGGTGAACGAGGACGCCTACCGCGTCGCGCTCTGGCGCCTGACCGAGGCGCGCTACCGCGAGGCGGTCGAGCGCTACTACGAGCGCAAGAGCGAGGAGCTGCACTACGTCGATGAGGCGCGATCCTATGCCTCTCGCCTGCCCGGCGAGCGCGTGCGCGCGGGCAAGCTGCGGCGCTTCGCCCAGCCCGATCTCGATCGCTGGACGCGCATGCTGCGCCGAGCCTCGGCGCTCTTGCGGCGCTTCACCGACATCCAGGTCTCGGAGCTGGAGCTGTCGAGCTGGCACGTGCAGCAGTGCTTCGTGAGCAGCGAGGGCTCACGCATCGAGCAGCAGCGGGCGGTGTTCGACCTGTACGCCACGTTCTGGATGCTCACGCCGGCCGGCCATCGCGTGGAGCAGGAGCTGAGCGTGGTGACGGCCGATGCCGGCGAGCTCCCGGACGAGCGCGAGCTCGTGCGCCTGGTGCGCGAGCGGGCGGAGCTGATGCGCGCGCTCGGGCGCGCGCCCTACCTGCCCGCCTTCTCCGGCCCGGTGCTGCTCGGGCCCGGCCCGGCCGGGCTCTTCTTCCACGAGGTCGTGGGCCACCGGCTCGAAGGCTCGCGGCTGCTGTCCCCGGACGAAGGCGCCACCTTTGCCGCCTTGCGCGGCAAGGCCGTCGCCCCGGCCTTCGTGGACATCGTCGACGATCCCACCCGCACTCGCTTCCGGGGTGCGAGCCTCATCGGTTCCTTCGCGTACGACGACGAGGGGCGGAGGGCGCGCCGGGCCCGGCTCGTCGAGGGCGGCGTGCTGCGCAGCTTCCTCACGACGGGCGGCTCCTTGCCGGGACAGAGCGAGCTCAACGGCCACGCCCGCAACGCCGGCTACGAGCGGCCCATCTCGCGCATGGGCAACCTCTTCGTCTCGAGCCGCAAGCCGCTTGGCCAGAAGGAGCTCTGGCAGCGGTTCCTCGCGGAGATCCGCCGCCGGCGCGCGCCGTTCGGCATCTTCGTCGCCGAGACCATGGGCGGCGAGACCGAGACCCGCAGCTACGACTTCCAGGCCTTCAAGGGCGAGATCATGCGCGCCGAGCGCGTGCTCCCGAGCGGAGAGCGCGAGCTGGTGCGCGGCGTCGACTTCGTGGGCACGCCACTTTCGGCGCTCGAGTCGCTCGTCGCCCTGGGCGATGATCTCAGCGTGGACAACGCCTACTGCGGGGCGGAGTCGGGTTACATCCCCGTATCTACGGTTGCGCCCTCTGCGCTCCTGGCCACGCTCGAGCTGCAGTCCAAGGACCGCCAGCGCTACTCGCCCTTCGCCCTGCCGCCGCCCCCCATTGGGCGCAGGGGGCGGCGGGTGCGGCGCTAGTGCGTCGCGCCGCAGGGTTTCCGACTCAGTTCCAGCAGTCGAAGGTGAGCCAGTCGTTGCCCGCGCCGACGACGTCGAAGCCGTTCATGTCGGCGTGCACCAGGGCCTCGATGCTGCTGTTCACGCCCGTCGTGGTGCCCGAAAAGTTCGCGTAGCCCAGGTGCACGCACATCCGCTGGATGTTCTCGGTCATGTCCCGGATCGACTGGTCGTACAGCCCGCGGCCTGCGAAGATGCCGACGTTGGAGAAGCGCAGGCAGTCGTAGTTGCTGGTCTCGTAGATGTGGATGCGCGTGGGGTTGACCTGCTGGCAGCGGACGGCATGGCTGTTGTTCGGGCCGAGCAGCACCTTGCCGGGCTCGATGATGACGCTGTAGCCGTTGGGGTCGTTGAGGTCCGCGCAGCTCTTGGCGGTGGCCGCACACTTGCCGTCCACACACTTCTGGTTCTGGGCGCACGCCACGTTGCAGCCGCCGCAGTTGGCCGGGTCGGTCTTCACGTCCACACACTTGCCCCCGCAGTTGGTCTGACCGGGGCCGCACAGCAGCGTGCACTTGCCGGCCGAGCACACCTGTCCCTGCGCGCAGGCGTTGCCGCAGCTCCCGCAGTTGGCCGGGTCCAGGGCGGTATCCACGCACTTGTTCCCGCACTTGGTCGTTCCACCGGCGCACTGCAGCACGCACTGGCCAGCGGTGCACACCAGCCCCTGCGCGCAGGCGTTGCCGCAGTTGCCGCAGTTCTGCGGATCGCTCTGCAGGCTGACGCAGGCGCTGCCGCACTTGGTCGTGCCGCCCAGGCAGACCAGGGCGCACTGCCCGGCCGAGCACACCTGTCCCTGCGCGCAGGCGTTGCCGCAGCCGCCGCAGTTCTGCGGGTCGCTCGGGGTGCTCACGCAGGCGCCGCCGCACTTGGTCGTGCCGCCCACGCACTCCAGGGCGCACTTGCCGGCCGAGCACACCTGCCCCGGCGGGCAGGCGTTGCCGCAGCCGCCGCAGTGCCCCGGGTCGTTGGCCGTGTTCACGCAGGCGTTGCCGCACTTGGTCGTGCCGCCACCACACACCGAGCTGCACTTCTCGCCCGAGCACAGCTCGCCTTCGGCGCAGGCCTTGCCGCAGCCGCCGCAATTGGCCGGATCGTTCTCGGTGTCCACGCAGGCGTTGCCGCACTTGGTCGTGCCGCCCACGCATTCCAGCCCGCACTTGCCGCCGGAGCAGACCTCGCCCGGGGCGCAGGCCACGCCGCAGCCGCCGCAGTTGCCCGGGCTGAGACCGGTATCCACGCACCCATTCCCGCACTTGGTGGTGCCGCCGGCGCACTGCAGCGCGCACTGACCCGCCGAGCACACCTCGCCGGAGCCGCAGGCGTTGCCGCAGCCGCCGCAGTTGGCCGGGTCGCCGCCCGTGTCGACGCACGCGCCGCCGCACTTGCTGGTGCCGCCCGCGCACGCGAGCGCGCACTGGCCGCCCGAGCACACCTCGCCCGGCGCGCAGGCGTTGTCGCAGGCGCCACAGTTGGCGGGGTCGAGCCCGGTGTCGACGCACTTGGCGCCGCACTTCACGGTGCCGCCCAGGCACTCCACGCCGCAGGCGCCCTGGGAGCAAACCTGCCCGGCCCCGCAGGCGTTGTTGCATTTGCCGCAGTTGGCGGGATCGATCTGCACGTCGACGCAGGCGCCGCCGCACTTGGTAGTGCCGCCCGCGCACGCGAGCGCGCACTGGCCGGCGGAGCACACCTCGCCCTGGGCGCAGGCCTGGCCGCAGCCCCCGCAGTTCTGCGGGTCGAGGGCGGTCGCGACGCAAGTGTCGCCGCAAGCGGCGAGCCCCGCCGGGCAGCCTCCGGAAGCGCTCTCTCCGCCGGACCCCCCCGCCGGCGCCACCGTCGGGGTGCTGCTGGAGCAGGCGGCGGCCAAGGACAGGGCCAGCACGGGGGAAACCAGGGCGTAGCCGTACCTGGCGCCAAGTCTCATAGAGGTGGATGTGAGCATGGGGCCTCTCCGACAAGGTACGCGCCCGGCTCGCCTCGCGCGTGCCGCGCGCGCAGGTTGTGGCCGCAGCATAGCGGCCGCGCCGTGGGAAGGGGAACAGGGAAACCGAGCCCGGGGGCCTACCCGTTTTGGGGTTGGGGGGCGCGGAGGTCGCCATGCGAACGCCCGCCTTTGGTGCACTCGGGTGCCGACCTCGCCCAGGTCGCCATGCGAGCGTCCGCTTTTGGTGCACTCGCGTGCCGACCTCGCCGCCTGTCGTTCGCCAGAACCCCGTCCGCTTCGTCGTCGTTGATCTTCTGCCTGCGTCCGGGCAGTGTCCCGCGACCGTGTTCCGCGCGCTCGCCGTGCGCCCGATGTCGATAACTCCTCAGCCGGCGCCTTTTGCGGCCAGGTCACGCTTCAACCCCGCGAGAGCCGCCGCCTCCATTTCAAGTCGCGCGCCGATGACGTGGCGCAGCTAGGCCCCGGCTACCTCGCCAGCCCCCGAAGGCACGCGCAGAGTCGCAGCAGCAGCTCGCGCCACTCGTCGTGCTCGGCCTGCCCGAGCGCGCCGAACAGCAGCGCGGGGTCAAGGCAGCCACCGGCCTCCGCCGCCTCGGAGAGTGCGATCCGGAACTGGCGCTTGGCGTCGGCTCCCTGGCTCGCCGCTGCGGCGCACAGGTTGGTGTGCGCGCCCACCAGCGCGCGTTCGAGCTGCGGG
>JACQWT010000239.1 GCA_016209145.1 Deltaproteobacteria bacterium
CGACGCCTCGATACCCGTCGCCGGGGAGCCGTCCGGCTCGGCCACCCGCACCGCGACGGCAGGCGGGCTGTCGTCGGCGCACACCTTGACGGTCAGCCGGTTGTGGCCCGGCTCGAGCGGCACGGCCACGGCGAAGCGGTCCACGTCGAGGTCGCGGTAGCTCTTGTCCTCCAAGACGGCCTGCTCGTTCCAGAAGAGCCGGAATGCGCCCGTGGCGCCGACCCAGAGAGAAAGCTGCCGGGGCGCGGCCGCGCGACCGGTCCCGGCCGCCTGCCGCAGGAACGTCGCGGCGTAGGCGCACACCTTGGTCCGGGGCCGAACGAGCGCGCCCAAGTCGAGCCAGCCGTGCGGATGCACCGGCGGCGAGGGCCGCCAGCGCACGGGCCGCTGCTTGCCTTGGTAGGCGCGTTCGAGGAGCACCGGCTCGCCCAGCTCCTGCTCGGGGACGAACGCCTGGCCGAGCCCTCCCTTGCCCTCGTTGTCGAAGGGCCCGACCACCAACCACTCGGTGACGAAGCCGAGACGCCGGATGGCGAGCTCTGCACCCTGCCGATCGCCGCGACGCCAGCGCGCATGGGCCCGGAGCGCGCCGGCGTACGCGCGCAGCGGCGCCCCGAGCGCGCCGTCCTCGGCCACCGCGGTGAGCGCCTCCTCGACTTGAACGGGATCGATCTCCTCCCACGCCTGCCACAGCTCCCGCAGCGCCGCGTACGCCTCCGGCCCCCGCGCGGCGCGGATCGCCGCAAGCTGCCGCGCGACCAACGGTTGCACGGACGGCGCCGCGGCCGGCGCGCCGGGCGCCACGAGGACGAGGCACGCCAGCAGGGCGCAGGCGGCATGCCTGCGCAGCACCGGGCACGAGCGCGTCGCGCGAGCCATCGCCGTATTTGTCGCCCGCCAGGCGGCGCGGTCAAGAGGAGCCTGGGGGGAGGGATCCCCCCGTGCAAAAACGGGGCTTCTTCCCGCCGGGGAGCGCGCAGGAGTTGCGGCCATGCGCACCCGGTCCCGAGTTGCCCGCCTGCTGCTCGTCGCGTCTGTCGGCGTCGAGGTGCTCGGCGCCGGCGCCGCCGCGGCGCAGGGGGTTCCGTCTGCCGGCCAAGCCGCCGCGCAGTCCGCGCACGAGCGGCAGCCGCCAGTGCCGCCGCCGCGGTCGCCGCCGCCGCCGGCAGGCGGGCGAGGCCAACCCGAGGCAGAGTTTCCGGTCCACCCCTGGGAGCTGCCGGCCCTCGAAGTCGAGGTCACGGGCGAGCCTCGCCCCGCGCTGCGCGAAGAGGAGCGGGTGGGAAGCTACGGCCAGCCGCGCTGGACCGCGCGCCGCCGCTTTCCCACGACGCGCATCTACGTCGTGCCGGCGGGACGGGTCGCGGCGGAGTACTGGCTGCGCGGCACGTTTCCGTTCGAGGCGCCCACCGCGGAGCGCGAGTTGAGGTCGTTCTACGAGCTCGAGCTCGGGCTCGGCCATCGGCTGCAGCTCGACATGTACCTGGTCACGCAGCAGGAGGGCCACGGCGACGATGCGGCCATCGAGCTGAAACGCGAGCAGGTGGAGCTGCGCTACGCCCTGGCGGACTGGGGCAAGATCTGGGGCAACCCCACAATCTACCTCGAGTACCAGTTTCGCAACGGCGGCCACGACTGGCTCGAGGGGAAGATCCTGCTCGGCGGCCAGATCGCGCCAGGATGGCACGCAGGGCTGAACCTCGTCCTGGAGAAGGAGCTCGGCGGCTCGGCCTGGGAGAACGAGTACGCCGCCTCGGCCGGGCTGAGCTACACGCTCGTCGATGACGTTTTTCACATCGGCGTGGAGGGCTACGCCGAAGGGCACGACTTCTCCGGCGACCGCTTCGATTTCGGGAGCAGCGAGAGGATGCTGCTCGGCGGGCCGAGCTTTCTGGTCAGCCCTGTCGCGCCCGTGCACTTGCTCTTCGCCCCCCTGTTCGGCGCGGGCTCCGGTGGGGAGGCGGACATGAAGGCAGTGGCGCGGCTCTGGTTCGTGGCCGGCTGGACGTTCTGAGCCCACGCCGCGGGGGGACGGGGAGCGGCCGGGCTGCGGGCCGCCGTTCCCGCCTCCCGTTGCGGCGGTCCTTGCCCTCACGCGGTCGGTCGAATAAGTAGACTCTCTCGCTCCGGGTCCTTGCGGATCGCGGGACCCGGCGCCGGGAGAAGGCACGATGCTCAGCTCTTCGATGGTCCTCTACGAGCAGGAGTACAAGCGCATCGAGGCCGCTGCGGAGAGGCTGTGCCGGAACGCCAACGCCCGGGTGGTGTTCATCGTCGACAAGAACGGGCAGCTCATCGCCGCCGCCGGCGAAGTGAGCACGCTGGACACGACCTCGCTGGCCTCGCTCACGGCCGGCAACATCGCCGCGACCGGGGGGATCGCCAAGCTACTGCGCGAGGAGGAGTTCGCCACCCAGTTCCACGAGGGCCAGAACGCCCACATCCACATCCAGCTCGTCTCCGGGCGGCTCATCCTGGTCGTGATCTTCGACTCGAAGTCGAGCCTTGGCCTGGTGCGGCTGCGCGTGCGCAAGACCGCGGAGGAGCTCGCCCAGGTGCTCGTGGAAATCGACCGCAAGCAGCCCGAGTCCCCGGCCGGTGCGGCGTTCGCCGAGATCACCGACGAGGACATCGACAACCTGTTCAACGACTAGGGCCCGGACGATGACGTTCATCAACCTCATGGCGAGGGAGATCAACTGCAAGATCGTCTACTACGGGCCTGGTCTGTGCGGGAAAACCACCAACCTGCAGTACATCTACGACCGCACCAAGCCGGAGGCGAAGGGCAAGATGGTCTCGCTCGCGACCGAGACCGACCGCACCCTGTTTTTCGACTTCCTGCCGCTCGAGCTCGGCAAGATCCGCGGCTTCAAGACGCGCTTTCACCTCTACACGGTGCCCGGCCAAGTCTTCTACGACGCCAGCCGCAAGCTCATCCTGAAGGGCGTCGACGGCGCGGTGTTCGTGGCCGACTCCCAGATCGCCCGGATCGACGCCAACGAGGAGAGCCTGGACAACCTCAGGATCAACCTGGCCGAGTACGGTCTTACGCTCGACAAGCTGCCCTACGTGGTCCAGTACAACAAGCGGGATCTGCCGCGCGTGCTGGACCTCGAGGAGCTGCGCCGCACGCTGAACCCGACCAACGTGCCCGAGTTCGAGGCGGTGGCGACCAAGGGCACCGGCGTGTTCGAGACGCTCAAGGCGGTGGCCCGCCTCGTGTTCATGGAGCTCAAGAAGAGCGGGACGTAGCCCGTAACCGTTCACGCATTCCAACACCCGGCTCGTCAGGCGGGGCTGCGCGCATGAGCGCGCCCGGAGGCCCGGGCCGCAGCGTACTCCTGTACGCGAGGACCCGGGCCGAGGACGGAAGCCGCGATCGCGGCCGACTCGGCGAGCCGTCGTTGCCAGCGCCGCAATGCGTGAACGCATACCGTAGCCCGCGCCCCGGGCCTACGGCGGGTTGCCCATGCGCCGGCGCCGGGCGCGGTTCTTGGCCTTGAGCTCGGCGCGGTAGCGCGCGCTCTTGCGGCGGTTGGTCTTGCGCGGGCGCTTGGCGACGGGAAGGAACATGATCGTCACCTCATAGGGCAACTCTTTCCGCAGTTCAAGAGCCAAGGTAACCGTTCACGCATTCCAACACCCGGCTCGTCAGGCGGCCGCGAGCGCGAGCGCGCCCGGAGGCCCGGGCCGCAGCGTACTTCTGTACGCGAGGACCCGGGCCGAGGACGTAAGCCGCGATCGCGGCCGACTCGGCGTCGAGGACAACCACGTCATCATCCCCATCTACGCGATCGAGGAGATCGACAAGTTCAAGCGGGAGAGCACGGAGCGCGGCCGCTCGGCTCGCACCATTGCGCGACTGCTCGACGATCTGCGCCACAAGGCCGGCTCCCTCTCCACCGCCGTTCCGACGGAGAACGGCGGCACTCTGCGCATTGCGCTGCCCCGGAAGCGGCACGCGCTGCCGGTCGGCCTCGAGGCGGGCTCGCTCGACCATGCCATCCTGCAGACGGCGATCGACATCCGCGACGAGGACCGCTCGCTGCCCACGGTGTTCGTCACCATGGACACCAACCTGCGCATCCGCGCCGACGCCCTCGGGATGGTCTCGCAGACCTACGAGCATACCCGCGTCCCGGATGTGGATCTGGAGGAGTCGGTGGTGGAGCTGGCCGTGCCGTCGGCCGAGCTCGACGCCTTCTTCGCGCAGGGCGCGCTCGGTGCCGAGGGCCGCGGCATCTATCCCAACGGCTGCGTGCTGTTGCGCGACGAGCAGGCCCCGAGCCGCACCGCCCTGGCGCGCTACGAGCACAAGGGCGCGCGCCTTTGTGCGCTGCGGGTGCCGCGCGAGGGAGTGATGGGAGTGCGGGCGCGCAACAAGGAGCAGAGCTTCGCGCTCGATCTCTTGCTCGACGACGCCGTGCGGCTGGTGGCCCTGCTCGGCAAGGCCGGCACCGGCAAGACGCTCTTGGCGCTGGCTGCCGGGCTGCAGCGCACCACCGTCGATCGCAAGTACTCGCGGCTGCTCGTGAGTAGGCCGGTGATGCCGCTGGGCCGCGACCTCGGCTTCCTGCCGGGCGACGTGGACGAGAAGCTCAACCCCTGGATGCAGCCCATCTACGACAACCTGGAGCTCATCTTCTCCAGCGGCTCCGCCGGCGCGGGCCACGCCGAGCGCGACAGCCGCAGCTACCTTCCGCTGGTCGAGAGCGGCGTCATCGAGGTCGAGCCGCTGACCTACATCCGCGGCCGCAGCCTGCCGCGGCAGTACCTCATCGTCGACGAGGCGCAGAACCTCACGCCCCACGAGGTCAAGACCATCATCACCCGCTCGGGCGAGGGCACCAAGGTCGTGCTCACGGGGGATCCGCACCAGATCGACCAGCCCTACGTGGATCACGCCTCGAACGGCCTGTGCGTGGTGGCCCAGCGCTTCAAGAACGAGCCGCTTGCCGGCCACGTGACGCTGGTCAAGGGGGAGCGCAGCGCTCTGGCCGAGCTGGCGGCGAACCTGCTTTGAGCGAGGCATGATCGGCTCCGCCACGAGCAGCGCGCGCGATTTTTGCGACCGCGGCGACGTGCCTTCCTGGGAGAGGCGGGCCGCGGTCTTGCTGCGCGAGGCGGGCGCCGAGGTGCGGCTGATCGGCGCGGCCACGCCGCTGAACCTGCGCAGCGAGCTGCGGGCGCTGTGCGATGCCTACGGGCGCGGAGAGGAGCGCGCCCCGCGCTTCTGCTACGCGCCCCGACCCGTGCCGCCGGGTCTGGGCGACGCGCTGCTCGGATTGGCCGATGCGGTCGAGCAGCGCGGTCCTCTGGGCGAGCTGTATGCCGCGCGGGCGCGCGAGCTCTACGTCGAGACGCGCCTGTGCGCGCTCGTGGGCCGCGAGGAACTCTGGCCCCTGGCCCGCCGGCGCTACGGCCGTCGCGACGGATTCGACCGGCAGGCCGACGAGCTTTGCGCGCGGTGGCTGCGCGACGCCTCGCTCGAGGAGGAGGCCGCCGCAGTCGTGCCGAGCGACGACGAGGCCGACCCGCGCTCGCTCCTGTGCCGGATGCGCGCCGCCGTGGGCGCGCGCCGTCTCGCCTTCCGCGTGGCTCGCAGCTCGCACCTTTCCGCGCTGGCGGCCACCGGGGACGGCATCATCTGGGTGGCGCGCAAGCGGGCCCTCAGCGAGCGGGCCGTGCAGCGCACCGTCGTGCACGAGATCGAGGGGCACGCGCTGCCGCGCCAGCGTGCGGCGCGCGCCCGGCTGGCGATCTTTGCGTGCGGCACGGCGCGCGGCTCGGACGACCAGGAGGGCCGGGCCCTGGTGTGCGAGGCGCGCGCCGGCCTGCTCGACCGCGCCCGCCGCACCGAGCTGGGGCTGCGGCACGTGGCGGGCCGGGCGGTAGAGGAGCGCGCCTCGTTTCCGGAGACGGTCGCGCGCCTGGCCGACTTCGGCGTTCCGTTCCCCGACTGCCTGTGCATCGCCGCCCGGGCCCAGCGCGGCGGGGGGCTCGGCCGCGAGGTGATCTACCTGCCGGCGTTTCTGCGCGTGGCCGATGCCTGGCGGCGCGATCCGTGCCTCGACGCGGTGCTCGGCGCCGGCCGCGTCGCCGTCGAGGCGGCCGGTGCGCTCAGGAGGTGGGTGAGCTAGAGTTGCGGCATGACGGACGCGTCGCCGGAAGCCC
>JACQWT010000240.1:0-25359 GCA_016209145.1 Deltaproteobacteria bacterium
GGGGGAGGCGGGGCGCCGCCTCCCCCGGCCCCCCACCCGCGTGGCGCGTCCCGGTAGCCATTTCTCCGCACGACTTGCGGGACGCGCCACTAGATGCCCAGCACTTCCTCGGGCGATGGCCCGCGCTGGGGGACGGGCGGCCCACGCGGCGGCTTGCGGTCCCCAGGCGGGGCCGAACGCGCCGGTCCGGCCGTGCCGCTCGCCGGTGGGGCCGCGCTCTGGGGGCCGGGCACGGGCGAAGCTCGAGCAGCGCTCGGCGCCGCGCCGGCGTCCGGTCCGAGCTGCGCCGAGGCCGCCGTGGCGGAGGCGGTGCTTGGGCCGGCCGCCGGCGGCCGTGCGCCGAACGCGCCAAGCAGCCAGGCCGCGGCCGCCGCGACCGCGAGCGCCGCCGGTATCGCAACCGCCACGGCCAGCCGCGCGCGGCCCGAGCGGACGTGGCGCCGGCGACGGGCGCCGCTGCGCTGCCAGGGCGCCTCGGCGGCCAGGAACGGGGTGCCCGGCAGCGAGGCATCAGTCAGCTCGTCCGCGATGGCCACGTCCGGCGCGAGCACCGCGCACAGCTCCCGGGCCATCGTCGCGGCCGACCGGAAACGCTCGTCGCGATCGCGCGCCGCGGCCCGCTCGAACCAGGCGTCGAAGCCCGGGGGCACGTCTGGCGCGACCCGGGACGGAACCGGGATGGGTGCCGAGCAGATGCGCATGAGCACCTGACCGATCGTCTCTCCCTCGAAAGGCATGCGGCCACAGACGCACTCGAACACCATGATGGCGATCTGCCAGAGATCGGAGCGGCCATCGATCGGCCGGTCGCCCGCGACCTGCTCGGGGCTCATGTACGCGGGCGTTCCGACCATGATGCCGTCCGTCGTCTGGAAGGTGCCGGCGCTGGCGAGGGCGGTGAGCTTGGCCACCCCGAAGTCGAGGATCTTGGCGATCTCCCGGCCATCCTCGACCGCCAGGAAGACGTTGGCCGGCTTGATGTCGCGGTGCACGATGCCCAGGCGGTGGGCCTTGTCCACGGGGTGGGCCATCTGCATGACGATGCGCGCGACGTCGGCGTACGGCAGCCGGCGCAGCCGCTCGATGCGCTTGGCCAGGGTCTCGCCCTCGAGCAGCTCCATGGCCATGTAGGCGCAGCCGGCCTCCACGCCGTGGTCGAAGATCTGGACCACGTGCCGGCTGCGCAGTTGGGCCGCGGCGCGCGCCTCGCGCAGGAAGCGCTCCAACATCTCCGCGCCCTCCTTGCGCCCGGCGGGGCGAATCAGCTTGATGGCGACCTCGGTGCGCAGCGACACGTGCTCGGCACGCCACACCTCGCCCATCGCGCCCGCGCCGAGCGGTGCGAGCAGTCGATACCGGCCTCCGAAGACGGTGCCCGCGACCCATGCCCCGGGGGCCGAAATCGGGTGCGAGGTTGAACCCGTGGCAGCCACCTGCGCCTCAAGCTGCGGGAGAACGCGCCGGCGTTCCCGCACGCCTTTAGGCTACCACGCTCCGGCCGTGTGGGCCGCCTCCTGCAAGCCCGGCACGCCGCCGGGCAGTATGCGTTCACGCCTCCAGTCAGTCGGCGGCCGAGGCGCCGCGCGGCGCGAGCGCGCCCGGAGGGCCGGCCCCGCAGCGTACTCCTGTACGTGAGGGGCCGGCCCGAGGACGTAAACTCATGCCGGCCCCCGCGGATGGATCGGCCGCCGTCGCTGCCGACCACCTGGATCCCCGTGAACGGATACGCCGGGCACGCTCACGCGGCCCGACCCAGGGCCGTCACGCCGTCGCAGATCCTCCCCAGCAGCATCCAGTACAGGACGACGTTGGCGACCGGCACGAGCATCGCCGCCAGGATGAAGCCCTGCGAAAGCGGCGGCACGCCAAGCCGGTGCCGCGCGACGTAGGCGTTGAAGTCGGTGGCGTAGCCGGGCAGCACGCGGAAGATCCAGTAGAGGTTGAAGATCGGGACGAGAAGCAGCCCCACGGCCGCGATCGGGCTCACGCGTGCCTGGCCGTCCTGCACGGCCTTCCACATCTTGTAGAGGAGGACGCACTGGAACAGCCCGGCGAGCACGAAGGGGATCCACGAAAACGCGAGGAGCTCGGTCACGTGAGAGTCGCTCGCGCCCCAGGCGCCGAGCGAGCCGCTGGCGAGCACACCGCCCACGATGAAAAGCCGGTAGATCCACTTGTTCATGGTCACGGCCGGTGCCGGCCCGCCCAGCTCCGCAGGCGCGGCGCCGTACGGGGCGAACAAGCCGGGCCGGAGCCCGAAGCCAGCCTGCGCCGGCGCCCGGCCGGCACCCGGGGCGGCCGCCCCCGTGGCGACTTGCTGGTAGTCGGGCTGCGTCGGGGCAACGCGCACCGCGGCACCGGCCCCGGGGGCAGGCGGCTGCGGTGGCGGCCACGGTTGCGGCTGCACCGGCTGCGGCTGCACCGGCTGCGGTTGCACCGGCTGCGGCTGCGGCTGCGGCTGCGGCGGCTGCCACGGCTGCGGCTGCACCGGCTGCGGGGGCGGCTCGGGGGCCGGCTCCGGCGTGGCGTGCGGCCGGCCCGGCGCCTCGAATCCACCCACGATGGTGGGAATCATCGGCCGGGGCCGCGGCGGTGGCTCAACCGGGCTGCCGCCGGCCGGTCCGGCATCCTGCGCACCGCTCGCCTGTTGCACCGCATCGGCCGCCGGCTTCGGGGCATCCCAGCCGCCCAGCTTCGTCTGGAGCCGCCCGCGTGCGGGCGGTGGCTCCTCCGTCCCCATCCCGCCCCGGATCTGCGTCCGAACGGCACCGGCCGCGCCTGGCTTGGGGGGCGGCGTCGCGGCCGGCGCGGGCCCGTGATCGCCGGCTCCGCCCTGCGGGATGGTCGGCTGGACAGGGCCCGCAACAGCAGGGCTGCCCGTGCCTGGGGCTCGGTTGGCGGGAGGCTGGTCCATGGCGCCAGTGCAGGCAATCCTGGTGCGGGCGCAGGGCGAATGCAACCGCGAGCACTTCCTGCGCCGCTACGGCCGCGTCTCCCGCTCGATGCGCGCGCGGCGTAGCTCCTCGGCGATGCGCGCGAGCTTGGGGTGGCCCGGCTGCAGCCGGCGCGCCAGGCCGAGGTGCCGCTCGGCGGCGTCGAGGTCGCCCATCGCGGCAAGCGCCTCGGCGAGGTTGCCGTGCGCGCGCCAGTGCGCCGGGTGCCAGCGCAGAGCGCGGCGGTAGGCAAGGGCCGCCCGCTCCGGCCGCCCGAGCGCCATCAGGGCGTTGCCCATTGCCACGGGCGTCCCCAGGTTGGCGAGCAGCGTGTCCGAGCGGCGAAGCTCGGCAAGCGCGCGCTCCGGCTCGCCCCGCTCCAGCAGATCCAGGCCGTGCTGCAGCGCAGCGTGTCCGGAGGCCGGATCGATCCGGGCGGCGGCCGCGAGAAGCTGCCCGCGCGCGGCAAGCCCCGCGTCGCGCGCGGCGCCAAGCTCGCGCCAGCCCAGCCAGCCTCGGGTAGCGCCGGGCAGCAGCACGGCGGCCACGACCAGGCACCCGCCCCAGACCCCGCGCACGAGCCCGCCGCCCGAGCGGCGTGCCACGGGCTGGCCGCCGCCGCCACAGGCGGGCAGCACGAGGCCGAGCAACGCGACCACCGCCGGCTGGTGCAGCGGACTGTCGCCGAGCGCGCACACCGCGGCCGTCAGCACGCACGCCGCCCCGGCGCGCCACGGCCGCCACGCATCGCGGATGGCGAGCGCGAAGCTTGCCGCGAGCAGGGCCAGGGCGGGCAGCCCCCCGCTGACCGCGCTCTCGATCCAGTCGTTGTGCGCCGTGGTCGCATTGGTGAAGGTCACGGCTGCCCGCTCCGGCGGCAGGCCGGCCAGCATCTCGCCTTGGGCATCGAGGTAGGCCCGCGCAAACGCGCCCAGCCCACAGCCGAGCGGCTGCGCGTCAAGGGCCGCGCGCCAGCTCGCGCCCCAGATCCAGGCCCGACCCGCCCACGCGCGCGCGAGCCCATCGGAAGCAGGGACGAACGCCATGGCCGCCAGCGGGGCCACCGCGAGCCAGCGCGAGCGACCCGGCAGGCAGAGGAGCGCCGCGCCGGCCAGCGCCAGCCAGGCCGTGCGCGAGCCTGCTAACCCGAGCCCCGCCGCGCAGAGCAAGCACACGGCCAGGCCGAACGCCCCGGCCCACCGGCCGCGGCCCCGCTGGCGCCAGGCCCACTCGATCTGGAGCGGCAGCGCGCAGGCGAGCACCAGCCCGAGCCAGTTCGAGTTCCCGTGCAACCCGTGCAGCGCGATCCCGCACGCGCCGGCAGCGGCCTGGACGAGGCAGGCCAGCCCGGAGCCGGCACCGATCAGCACGGCGGCGAGGCGCGCGGCGCTGCGGCGCCCCTCGTCGCTCAGCGCGCCGGCGGCGAGGATGACGGCACAGGCGCCCACCCATGTGTGCAGAAGCGAGGAGTCGCGCGGCTGGGCCCAGAGCGAGCTCACCTGGGCCCAGGCGCCCAGGCCAAGCCAGCACGCCCCGGCGCGCGAGAGCACAAGAGCGGGCGGCCGCGGCGCACCGACGCGCCGAGTGGGCCGGCCCGGCCACGGCCCCCAAAGCGCGAGCGCGCCCAGGCCGAACGCGAGCAGTAGGGCACGCTTGGGCACGGCCGCCGGTGCGCTCGGATCGTAGCCGAGCGCAGCCACGGCGCCCGCCACGCCGAGGGCCACGGGCCGCGACGCGAGCCGCGCCGAGCTTGCGCCGGCCGTCACTAGCCCCGCTCGTCGAGCAGCAGGCGCAGCCGGTCGCCCGTGGCGTCGCGCCCCTGGCGTGCCAGCGCGCGGCGCAAGAGCCAGGTGACCTTCTCGCCCTTCTCGCGCGCGAGGTAGCGCGCCGCCAGATCCCGCTCTTGGCCGCTCGGCGAGGCGAGCGCCTGCAGGAAGCGAAAGATCGCCGCCTCCGGATCCCAGTGCAGCCGGATCGCCGCGACCGCCAGAGCGGCCGGCGCCTCGCCCGCGCCCTGGCGCTTCTCAAGCTCGGCGCCGAGCTTGGCGCGCACGTCCGGCTCGGCGACGCGAGCGACAAGGGCCGCAAAGCGAGGCAGGTACTCGACCGGAAGCGTGTCCAGCTCGGCCAGGAGCGAGCGGGCGGCCTCGTCCCCGCCGAGCCGCGCCAGCGCCACCGTGGCGTGCAGCCGCAGCCAGGTCTCGGCCTCACGGGCGGCATGCGGCTGGATCAGCGGCGCCGCCGGGCCGAGCCCGAGATCGCCCAGCAGGTCGATCGCCTCGCGCGTGGCCCCGGTGTCACGCCTGCCCCATGCCTCGCCGAGCGCGCCCATGGCAATGACGCCGCTGCCGTCCGGTTTGAGGCCGGCCAGAAGCTCGCGCAGGTCGTGCCGGCCGCGGCTCCAGCCGAGCAAGACGCGCGCCGCGCCCTCGGGCCAAGGGGCCTTGTGCAGCAGCGGGGCCACGTCCTCGACGCCGCAGTCGCCGCGCTCCAGGCAGCCGAGCAGGTAGTCCCGGGCACGCACGTCGCCTGCCTGGCCGAGCGCGAGGGCCGCGCGCTTGATCGCGGCCGCGTGCTTGCGCGCCGGGAGCGAGAAGAGCCGGTCGTGGATCAGGTCGGCGCGGCCGCCTTTCGCCAAGGCATGGAGCGCGAAGATCGCCTCCTGCCGGACGGAGAGGTTGGGACTGTCCACCAGCGGCTCGATCGCCGCGGCGGCCTCGGGCAGGCCAAGCTTGCCCAGGGCCACCACCGCGCTCGTGCGCACGAAGTCGCTCGGATCGCCCAGCGCCTTCTGGAGCAGCGGCAGCCCTTGGCGGTGCTTCACGTCGCCCAGCACGAAGGCGGCGTTGAGCCGGATGACGGCCTGCTTGTGCTCGATGACGCGCACGATGGCGCCGTAGAAGGCGTCCTTGTCGAGGCGCTCCAGCGCGAAGGCGATGTTGTTGAGCATGCGGCCGTCGCGCACCTTGGGAACCTGCGCGAGCAGGGCCTTGGTCGCGGTGCGGTCGCCGATGCGGCCGAGCGCATAGACCGCCTTGTTGCGCACATCGGGCCACTGGTGCTCCAGCAGCGGCACGAGCGCGCTCACGAGGCCGGGGTCGCGCAGCTCGGCCGCCGCCTCGGTGGCGGCGTGCACGAGCGAGTCGCTCTCGCTCTGCAGGCAGTAGCGCACGTCGCCCACGAGGGTGGCACGCGCCATCAGATGCCGGCTCGCCCACAAGGCGGCGAACGCGGCCGGCCGCGGATCTTCGTTCTTGTCCTCGTCCTTGGGCTTGCGCCGCAGCTCGTCACGCAGCAGGCGCACGGCCCGCATGTCGCTCATCGCGCCCAGGGCGTCGAGGATGGCGGAGCGCACGTACCAGGCCTCGTCCTGGCGCCGGTACAGGCGCATGAGCGGCTCGACCGAGCTCGGATCGGGGATCGCGCGCAGGGCCAGCACCACGCGGTGGCGCACGTCCGGCTCCCAGTCCTCCAGCGCCGTCTGCAGCGTGCCCAGAGCCCGCCGGTCGCCCAATGCCTCGAGCACCTGGGCACATGTGCTGCGGATGGATGCCTCCGCGTTGTCCGCCAAGCACCGCTCCAGCGCCCGCGTCGAGCGGCGGCCCAAGTTCAGGATGTCCGGGCTAGCCGGCATCTCGGCCTGCGTGACGTTGATCAGCACTGCCGCGTCGCTCGGGATTGCCACGAGCACCTTGCGGCGCGCCTCGGCCGCGTTGCGCCCGCCCGCGGCGGCCAGACCGGCAAGCGGGCTCAGGCCCTGCCACAGAACACTGAGCGTCGGCACGAGCAGCAGGAACAGCCGCAGCGGGCCCAGAAGTCGGTGTGTTGCGTGCTTGGTGGGAACTTGGCTCATGAGATTGGCTCATCGGGGCTCAAGGCGAGCCCCGGCTAGGCGGCCCGTCGAGGCGCACCGCCGCGGCGAGCTCGCGCACCCGGGCGAGCAGCGCCTCCTCGCCGAGCCGGCGCACGAGGAAGCGGATGGCCACCGCGCGATCTGCGCAGGAGCGCCGGCCCCGATCCCACTGTACGAGCTCAACGGCGCGTGTTGCGTACAGGGCGAGATCGAATGCCTCCTCGCAGTCGTGCCGGGGCGGCAGATCGATCCGCAGCCGCAGCGTCCGGCGCGGCTCGCCGGACGGTACCGGCAGATCGCCCGGTCCGGCCGGGGCCTCGGCCTGCGGCGACGCCGCCCCGCAGCCGGCAAGCCACAGGAGCGCGGCGCCGGCGAGGGCGCCAGGGCGAAGCAGGGGGAACCGAAAGAATGCCATGGCTCGGCGCTCGGGCCGCATGCAAACGCGCGGCGGCGCCTGCCGCTTCCTAGCACAGTTGCGCCTGCGTTGTTTTCCGCCCGGAAGCGAGCTGGTAGCATGGCTCCATGAGGCATTGGTTCTCGCAGGGATGGAGTCTGCTCGCCGCGGCCGGGCTGCTGGCCGGGGCGGGCGCGCTGGGGCACGGCTGCGGCGGCGACGACAAGACGGCCCGGCCGGTCCCGCAGAAGCCCGATGCAGGCGGCGGCGGCGGCGCCGGCGAGGGTGGCGAGGGCGGCGCCACTTCGACCAGCACCACGAGCTCCAGCACGACCTCGGGCGGCGGCGGCGGAGCGGGCGGCGGCGGGGCGGGCGGCGGCGAGCCAAGCTGCTCCGACTGGGTCAAGAACGGCAGCGAGACGGACATCGACTGCGGCGGCGACTGCGAGCCCTGCCCCACCGGCAAGAGCTGCCTCGTCTATCTCGATTGCGCGAGCGGCTTCTGCGACAAGAGCGCCAAGGGCGGCGAGGGCGGCGAGGGCGGCGGCGGCGGGACCGGGGGCGCCGCGGGGAGCGGCGGGAGTGCCGGCTCGGGCGGCGAGGGCGGCGCCGGGGGGCCCGCGGTGCCCGGCACCTGCGCCGGCTGCCAGAAGGACGAGAATTGCCACAGCACGCACTACTGCGACACCGGCTCCAAGATCTGCGTCGAGAAGAAGCCCGACGCCGCCATCTGCAACGGGCCGAACGAGTGCCAGAGCGGCAAGTGCGAGCAGAACAAGTGCGCCTCGGGCTCGTGCGATGACGACATCCAGAACGCCGCCGAGACGGACGTCGACTGCGGCGGCGGCGACTGCAACCCGTGCGCCGACGGCCTGGGCTGCCTGCTGGGCGCGGACTGCATCAACCTCGTCTGCGCCCAGTCCGTCTGTCAGGAGCCGACCTGCATCGACAAGGTCGAGAACGGCGGCGAGTCGGACATCGACTGCGGCGGCGGGCTCTGCCCCGGCTGCGCGCTCGGCCAGCACTGCGCCCAGGCTCTGGACTGCGTGACCAACGTCTGCGGCCTCTCGGGTTGCCTGCCGAGCGAATGCGGCGACAAGGTCAAGAACGGCAAGGAGACCGGCGTCGACTGCGGCGGCGGCGACTGCAACCCCTGCGCCGAGGGCGGGGTGTGCGTCCAGGGCTCCGACTGCGCGAGTGCGGTCTGCGCGGCGGGGAAATGCGTGCCCAAGATTTGCGGCGACAAGGTCAAGAACGGCAAGGAGACCGATGTCGACTGCGGTGGCGGCGTGTGCGGCGGCTGCACCAACGGCCTCGGCTGTCTCGCGGGCAGCGACTGCGCGAGCGGCTTCTGCGCCATGGGCAAGTGCGCCCCCGGAAGCTGCAACGACAAGGTGAAGAACGGCCAGGAGACGGACATCGACTGCGGCGGCGGCGCGTGCGCCGCTTGCGCCAACAAGCTCGCCTGCAAGATCGACTCCGACTGCCTTAGCAACGACTGCACCGCCGGTGTGTGCGTGCCGGCCGGCTGCGCCGACAAGATCCAGAACGGGGCGGAGACGGACATCGACTGCGGCGGCGGCACCTGCGAGGCCTGCCCGCTCGGGAAAGCCTGCGCCAAGGGCTCCGACTGCCTGGACAACGTCTGCGCCAAGGGCAAGTGCGTGCCCACCAAGTGCGGCGACAAGGTCAAGGACGAGCAGGAGACGGACGTCGACTGCGGCGGCGGCGCCTGCGCGCCCTGCGACAACGGCGGGGGCTGCCTCACGGCGCTCGACTGCGCGAGCGGGTTCTGCACCAAGAACAAGTGCGCCCCGCCGATCTGCGGCGACAAGCTCAAGAACGGCGACGAGACGGATCTCGACTGCGGCGGCAAGAGCTGCCCGCAGTGCTCCGCGGGGCAGCTCTGCCTGGTGGATCTCGACTGCGACAGCATGATCTGCCTCACGAACATCTGCGCGCCGTACGGGTGCAAAGACCTGGTGCGCAACGGCCTGGAGACGGATATCGACTGCGGCGGGCCCGACTGCTGGCCGTGCGCCGTGGGCGAGAAGTGCAAGCAGGCATCGGACTGCGCCAGCGGCAACTGCGTCGCCGGGCTGTGCGCCGTTCCGGGCGGCTCCTGCCAGAAGCCCAGCGACTGCGGCAGCGGGGTGTGCACCGGCGGCGCGTGCCAGGCGCCGAGCTGCTCCGATCTCGTCAAGAACGGCCAGGAGACCGACAAGGACTGCGGCGGGCCGGTGTGCCCGAAGTGCCCCAAGGGCTCGGGGTGCAAGCAGGGCTCCGATTGCGTCACGGGCGTGTGCGTGAACGACTTCTGCGTGGCCGGATGCAACGACGTCGTCAAGAACGGCAAGGAGACGGACGTCGACTGCGGCGGCGGCGAGTGCGCCAAGTGCCCGGACGGCAAGGGCTGTCTGGTGAGCGACGACTGCCTGAGCAAGGTCTGCACCGCCGGGCAATGCCAGCAACCGCTCTGCAACGACTTCGTCAAGAACGGCCTGGAGACCGACAAGGACTGCGGCGGCGCGCAGTGCCCGAAGTGCGCGAACGGCAAGGGCTGCCACCAGGGCACCGATTGCACGAGCGGCGCGTGCGTGAACGACACCTGCGTGTTCGGCTGCGGGGACAAGATCAAGAACGGCCTGGAGACCGACGTCGACTGCGGTGGCATGGACTGCGCGGCGTGTGGCGACGGCCAGAGCTGCAAGACCGGCACGGACTGCACGAGCGGAGTTTGCACTGGCCTCCTGTGCCAGCAACCGGTGTGCAACGACGCGGTCAAGAACGGCCTGGAGACCGACAAGGACTGCGGCGGCGCGCAGTGCCCGAAGTGCGCGCTCGGAAACAAGTGCGCCAAGGGCTCGGACTGCGCCAGCGGCGTGTGCATCAACGCAACGTGCGTGGCGGCGTGCAACGACCTGGTGAAGAACGGCAAGGAGACGGACGTCGACTGCGGCGGCCCGGAGTGCGGCGCTTGTGCCGACGGCAAGGGTTGCGACAAGCCCGGGGATTGCCTCAGCGGCGTGTGCGTGGGCGGCAAGTGCCTCGCGGCGGCGTGCAACGACGGCGTGGCCAACGGCGCCGAGACCGACGTCGACTGTGGCGGCGGCAAGTGTCCCGCGTGCCCCGACGACAAGAAGTGTGCGCAGGGGTCGGACTGTCAGAGCGCGGTTTGCGTCAACGGCATCTGCGTGTACAACTGCGGCGACGGTCACAAGAACGGCTTCGAGACGGACGTCGACTGCGGCGGCCCGGAGTGCGGCAAGTGCCAGAGCGGCCAGGGCTGCAAGCTCAGCTCGGACTGCCTGAGCGGAGTGTGCACGGGCGGGCTGTGCCAGCAACCGCTGTGCAACGACGCGGTCAAGAACGGCGCCGAGACGGACGTCGACTGCGGCGGGCCGCAGTGCCCGAAGTGCCCGAACGGCAAGGGCTGCGCCACGGGCTCGGACTGCCTGAGCCAGTCGTGCCTGAGCAGCATCTGCTCGTTCGGGTGCAACGACGCGGTCAAGAACGGCCTGGAAACCGACGTCGACTGCGGCGGCGCCGATTGCAGCCCCTGCGCCGTGGGCAAGAGCTGCATCAAGCCGGAGGACTGCATCGAGGGCGTCTGCACCGGCGGCAAGTGCCAGAGCCCGCAGTGCTGGGACGCCGTCCAGAACGGCCTGGAAACCGACGTCGACTGCGGCGGACCCCAGTGCGCCAAGTGCCCGGAGGACGCGGGCTGCGCGCAGCACTCGGACTGCCAGAGCGGCTGGTGCGTCAACAACATCTGCACCTCGCCGTGCAACGACCAGATCAAGAACGGCCTGGAGACCGACGTGGACTGCGGCGGAGGCATCTGCCCGACGTGCGCAGACGGCAAGGGCTGCCTCAAGTTCTCCGACTGCCAGAGCAACGTCTGCAACGGCAACAAGTGCCTGGTGCCGACCTGCAAGGACTGGGTGAAGAACGGCGCGGAGACGGACATCGACTGCGGCGGAGGCGCTTGCGCGAAGTGCGGCCCGGGGAAGGGGTGCTGGCAGCAGTCGGACTGCTGGAACGATATCTGCGTCAAGGGCTCGTGCTACGACTCATGCGCCGACATGACCAAGGACTACGGCGAAACCGACATCGACTGCGGCGGAGGCGTGTGCAACCAGTGCGACACGGGCAAGACCTGCGCCCAGCCGTCGGACTGCAAGAGCTTCAAGTGCACCGGCGGCAAGTGCGAGTAGCCGGGGCCAAGCCTCTTCCGTCTGCCGCCCAAGCCGCCTAGGCTCCGCCTTCGTGTCCGGCTCCAGCTCACCTCTGCTTGCCTGCCTCGCCGGTGCCGCCCTGCTCCTGCTGCCCGCCGTGACGCTCGCCGGCGAGCCGGAGGCCGAGCCGGCGCCAAGCCCGCCCGCCCCAGGGCCCGAGCCGGGCGAGGGGCACGATCCGCCACTTTACGACGTGGACGTGGACCCGGTGGGCGAGCGGGCGGAGCTGCCGCCTGGCGCCGCGCTGGGCGAGGCGCCGCGCTGGGAGCGGCACCTGGAGCTGGGCGGCGAGGTCGTGTGGGTCAGCCGGCCCTTCGTGCAGGGCGAAGCGGCGACGGCGGTGCGCTACGATCCCTTCGTCGGCTTCGGGCTGCACCTGCGCTGGGAGCTGCTGCGCTTCCTGCGCTTCCATCCCTACCTGGTGGACGTACACCACGACGTGCGCGTGCCTTCCGGGGCGCTCGCCACGGCCGCGCCGGGCTCGGTGCGGCCGGATGCCACGGTTTCGCCCAGCTCCGCCTCCACGTACGTGTTCGGCGCGCGGATCGAACCGACGCTGTGGCTGAGCGACCGGGCGCGGGCCTGGGTCGGGGCCGGCGTCGGCTGGGGGCGATTCGAGTTCCCGGCGGTGACGGTGACCGAGCCGGGCGGCGCGCCGTTCGAGGTGCGCAGCCGATCAGCCGTGTTCGTGGAGTTCCCGATTTCGGTCGGCGTAGCCTTCGACGTGGTCCCGCGCTGGCTGGCCGTCGAGTACGAGATCTACGGAGCTCCCGTGGTGGGCCAGTCGGGCGACGCGCTCGATCCCTTCCAGGCCGTGGACGCGGCCGGCACGATGCGGGAGCTGGGGCCGCTCGGCGCCATAGAGGCGTCGTTCGTGCACGCGCTCGGGCTGGCGCTGATCCTGTAGCCGGTGGCCGGAGCCTCGCGATGGCTGGACGCGGCGATGCGCTGGTGATGATCGGCAACTTCGACGGCGTGCACCGCGGCCACCAGGCGGTGCTCGCGGCGGTGCGCCGTCTCGCGGCCGCGCGCGGGCTGCGGCCGACGCTGCTGACCTTCCAACCCCATCCGCTGGTGGCGCTCGGGCGCAAGGCGCCGCCGCTGCTGACCACGCTCGATCGCAAGCGCGAGCTTCTACGCCGCTACTGCCCGAACATCGAGATCGCCGTGCGCGAGTTCGACCGGGGCTTCGCCGCGCTCCGGCCGGCCGAGTTTGCCCGCACGGTGCTGGTGGAGGAGATCGGCGCGGCTGCCGTCATGGTGGGCACCAACTTCCGCTTCGGCCACAAGCGAAGCGGGGACTTCGTCGCGCTCGGGCGGCTCGGCGCCGAGCTCGGCTTCGAGGCGCACGCCGAGCCGCTCGTTGCCGACGCGCGCGGCTCCTGGTCGAGCAGTCGCATTCGCGGCCTGGTGGCGGCCGGACGCGCCGAGCGGGCAAGCGAGCTGCTCGGCCGGCCGCACATGCTCTCGGGCCCGGTCGTGCCGGGCGACCGGCGCGGCCGCACGCTGGGTTTCCCCACCTGCAATATCTCGGGGCCACCCGAGATGCTGCCCGCCTACGGAGCCTACGCGGTGCTCGTGGATCTCCAGCCGGCCGCGGGCACGCCGGCACGCGCCCTCGCGCCCGGCGTCGCTAATATCGGCATCCAGCCCACGGTGGCGGGCGGCGAGAGGGCACCCCTTGTCGAAGTGCACCTGCTGGGCTTCGACGGCGACCTCTACGGCCAGCTCCTGCGCGTGCACCTGGTGGCGCGCCTGCGCGAGGAGCGGCGCTGCGAGAGCCTGGAGGTGCTGCGGACGCAGATCGGCGCCGATGTCGAGCAGGCCCGCGACCTCCTCGCGCACCGCAAGCCCGATCCGGACGCCGGCGGCGCGTGGGCGTAGGAGGCTCGGATCGTGGTAGCCTTGCCGGGATGCGGCTCGAAGATCTGCGCAACCTGACGCGCGTGCGCCTGGTCGAGCTCGGGCGCTCCTTCGGCGTAACGCGGCCGCAGGTGCTCACCAAGCTCGATCTCGTCGACGAGCTGGTCAAGCGCCTGACGCCCGGCTCCGAGGCACGCACGGTGCGTGGCTGGCTGGGAAAGGCGCGGGACCTGCTTGCCGCGGCCATCGAGAGGGGCTTCCATCTGCCGGCCGCGGCCAGGCTCCTGCGCCCAGGACCGCCGCCCGAGCCCATGCCGAAGCCGCCCCCGCCGCTGCCGACGGTCACCCTGGCGCAGATCTACGCCGCGCAGGGACACACTGCCGACGCCATGGCCGTCCTGCAGGAGGTGCTGCGCCGCGAGCCCGGGCACGTCGAGGCAACCGCGCTCCGGCGCAGGCTCGCGGCCGAGATCGACGCGCCGCACGAGGACGCGACGCCACAGCCGGAGCCGCTGCCGCAGCCGGAACCGCTGCCGCAACCGGAGCCGCTGCCGCAGCCGCGAGATGTCGGGCCGAGCGAGGCGCCGGCCGAGGCGCCCCCGGCAGGCGGCAACGCCGACGAGGTGGCAGCGCAGGCGACGGATCCCGGCACGGCCTACGTCTACTGGGACATCCGGCCGGCGCGCTTCGCCGAGGCGCGGTGGGCCGCTCCCGAGGGGAGGCTCGTGCTCTGCTGGCACGCGGTGCGCGCGACAGGGGGCGGCACCGCGGCCGAGACCTGGGACGTGGGCGTTGACGCGCTCGCCGGCGACGCCTTCATCACCGGCCTGGTGCCGGAATCGGAGCTGCGGCTTTGCCTGGCGTGGCGCGGTGCAGCGGCTCTGCTGCCGTTGGTCGTCGGCACGGGCCTGCGCCTGCCGGCCGACTGCGGCGCGGCCGCAGCCGGCGCTCCGCTCGCCTCCGAGGCTGCCGCCCTGTGCGCCGCACAGGGCGTGGAGGCGCGCTGGGCCGCCGCTGGACCGCCCGCACACCGGCCGCCGCCACGCGTACACATCGGCGCCGGGCAACCAGGCTCCCGCTGGCGGCAGCGCGGCGGCTGATTGTTCCACCAAGGGAGGAGAGCCCCCATGCCCGAGATCCTGCACCTCGATCCCGACGAGTTTCTGATCGACACTTTCGCGCTGGGCAAGAAGCTCTACGAGACCGGCTTCCGCCCCCGTCATGCGATCTCCATCTGGCGCGGCGGGACGCCCGTGGGCCTGGCCGTGGATGCCTTCTTCCGCAGCCGCGGGATCTGGATCAACCACACCACGATCGCCACCGAGTCCTACAGCGGCATCGGCGAGCGCGGGAACGTGACCATCAAGGGCCTGGGTCACGTGATCAAGGTCGTCTGCCCGGAGGACGGCCTGCTCATCATCGACGACGTGTACGAGACCGGCCAGACCATTGGCCGCATCGTGGAGACGATCCGGCAGGAAGCCCGCGCCAACGCCCCCCAAGAGATCGTGGTCGCGACCGTGCACTCCAAGCCGGAACGGCACGAGTATCGCGACGTGCCCATCGTCACCGTACGCGAGCTGCCCGGCAACGTCTGGATCGACTACCCGCACGAGCTGGCCGATCTGGTCGGTGCCGACGACCCCGACGATGCGCTCATCCGCGAGAAGGACGAGGAGATCTGGCGCATCGTTCGCGCCGACAGCTTCGAGGCAACGCGCGTGCACCACGACGGCCCGTATCGCTACATCGGCGCGCGCGAGCTTTTGCTCGAGGCCATGCGCCTGGGCGTCAACATTGCACGCGACGAGAGCTTCTACCCCGACATCCTGATCGCCCTGTGGCCCGGCGGGATCGGAGCCGGCCTGCCGGTGCACGAGGTCTACAAGTACAAGCTCAAGCGGCGCGGCCTGAGCTGCCCGCCGCCCGACCACGTCAGCCTCAACACCACCGAATCGCACCTGAGCTACCACACCAACGTCATCGGCATGCGCTACCTGGAGGAGCGCATCAGCCGGGACGACAACGTCCTCATCATCGACACGACCTTCTCCTCGGGACGGCTGTTCAGCGACGTGCTGGTGAAGCTCAAGAGCGCGCTGCGACGCAACCTCGACCACGAACGCGTGCGCATGGCGTCGATCTACTTCAATCCCCACGATCGCTCGACCTGGACGGTGCGTCCGCTGCTCGACCGGCCCCACTACTACCTGCGCGAGGTGGACCACGAGATTATTTTTCCGCACAGCATCCAGAAGCTACGCGATCCGGCGGGTGAGCTGGCCCGCCTCGTGCCGCGGCTGCACCGCGTGCTGTACGGCTAGAAACCCACGGCCACGCGGCCCGTCAGCTCGTGCAGCGTGCTGCCCGCGCCCGGGTTGCCCGCGGCGTCCGCGACGAGGCTGCCGGGCACGAGCGCCTGGTTGGCGCGGGGCTCGCCCGCCTCGGGCACGACGTAGAGCGAGTAGCCGATGCCGGCGCGCAGGTTGCTGCCGTGCCAGTACTGCACGGCGCCGCCGAGCTGGTAGACGGCCACGTTCGCGTCGGGCGTGTTGGCATCGGCGCGCGAGCCGAGGCGCGTGGCGCCGCTGTAGTTGGCGTTGATCCCGGCGGCGATGGCCAGGAGCTCGAGCCCGCGGCGCAGCGGTGGGGCGGGCCGGTCGAGATCCAGGTGCACCGGGCGCGTCACTCCGGGCTCCTCGGCAGGCAGGCCCTCGCCCCAGGGCCAGAACGAGACCAGGCCGTACCAGCCGATCCCCTTGAAGCGGCCGAAGCGCTCGGTGTGGCTCAGCTCGTAGCCGGCCACGGCCTCGCGCGTCTGGTTCGCCACGTAGTATGCCTCGGCGCGCAGATCGAGCACGCGGCCGGTGCCGGGGATGTCGACCGGCAGCCGCAGCTCACCGCCGATGGCCCGCTGCCGGCCCGACGGCAGCACGCGCACGGGCCGGCCGTAGCTGTCCGCGTAGGCCGGCTGCCACAGCACGAAGCCCTGCCCGGTGGCGATGGCCGAGTAGTCGTAGTCCACGAGATCTTGATCGCGCCCGCCGTAGCGCGCGCTAAGGCCAATCTGGGCGAAGCGCCGGAAGGTCGAGTCACCCGTCGGGGCGAGAGGACGGCTGAAGACGCGGCCGACGAAATCGGGCCAGGCGTCCACCGCGGGCCGGCTCCGTCCGCCGCCCGAGAACACGCCGAGCTCGTAGGCGAGCGTACGCGGGCCGAAGAGCTCGCCCCAGACGAGCGCTCCGAGCTCCTTGTCGTCGGGCACGGCCAGCCCGGCGATCGCCAGGTTGCGCTCGAACATGGACCGGGCGCGCTCGGGCGTCCGGTTCTCCAGCGAGAACGGCGCGTTCACCTGGCCCACGGTGAAGCTCAGCCAGGGGCGCAGCAGGTAGCTCGCCGACACCTCGGCCGGCTGGACTCGGCCACGGCTCGCGTCGGCAGGCGCGAAGCGCGACCCGGCCGCGGCGCCCTCGCCCATACGCTCGCCGCCGAGCTCCAACCCCGCGACGAAGGCGAAGCTCTGGCCGAGCTCGCCCGAGAGCTCGAGCCGGGCGCGCCGCACGACGAGGTAGGGGACAAGGAAGCTGCCCGCCGGCACGTCGCTCACGCCCGGGCCGAAGGAGCTGCGCCAATCCGTCTCGAACAGGCCGCCCGGGTAGAGCCGGAAGTCGTCGCCGGGAGCGCGCAGGAACGGCCGACCTTGATGGACGCCGGCGAACGGACGGGACGGTTGCTCCCCCTCCTGGGAAGGGAAGAGCACGGGCGGCGGCGGGGGCACGGGAGGAAAGCCGTCCGGCTCCTGGGGGGCTGGCGCGGCCCGGGCCGCGGCGGCGCTGAGCCACGCGGTCAGAAGCACGAGCAGCGACACGGAAGCCCGCGGGGCGTGTATGATGCGCGGCATGACGGTCCGTGACACCCGGAAGTACGGCGGTCAAGACAGCGCGCGCCGGCGGCGGGGCGCCAGGCGCAGGCAAGCGGGTCGGAGCACGGGCGCGCGCATGACGGAGCGGGAGCCGGTAGCCGCCGAGATCGAGCTGCCCAACGGGGCGGCTCTTCTGTCCCTGACCGGCGCGGGCGGCGAGAACCTGAAGAGCCTGGGCAAGCACCTG
This sequence comes from Deltaproteobacteria bacterium, assembly GCA_016209145.1. Taxonomy (GTDB): domain Bacteria; phylum Myxococcota_A; class Polyangia; order Polyangiales; family Polyangiaceae; genus JACQWT01. Next base: position 17,391 of record JACQWT010000240.1, read on the forward strand.
GGCCTGGAGCACGGGTTGCGGGGCAACACCGTGCGCCTGAGCGGACGGGCCGCGGACGTGGCTCTGGCCGAGCGCTTCCTTACCCAGGCCGCGGAGCTGGTGCGCGACGGCGTGACCTTGGAGGGCCAAGTCCAGATCCGCGCCGTGGAGGCGCTGCGCCAGGAACCTGAGCTGCACCTGCGCGACATCTTCGGCGAGGTCGTGCTGCTGAGCGCCCGCAAGCGGCCCATCCGCGCGCGCGGCCTGGCGCAGAAGCGCTACGTGCATGCCATGCGCACGCACGATCTGATCTTCGGGATCGGACCGGCGGGCACGGGCAAGACCTACCTCGCCATGGCCATGGCGGTGAAATCGCTGCTCGAGCACCACACCCGGCGCATCATTCTCGCCCGGCCGGCCCTGGAGGCGGGCGAGAAGCTCGGCTTCTTGCCCGGAGATCTGGCCGAGAAGGTCAACCCCTACCTGCGGCCGCTCTACGACGCGCTGCACGACATGCTCGACGTGGACAAGACCGACGGCCTGCTCAAGCGGGGGCAGATCGAGGTGGCTCCCCTGGCCTTCATGCGCGGGCGCACGCTCAACGACTGCTTCGTCATCCTCGACGAGGCGCAGAACGCCACCGACGACCAGATGCGCATGTTCCTGACAAGGCTCGGCTACGGCTCGCGCGCGGTCGTCACCGGCGACGTGACCCAAAGCGACCTCGCGCCGGGCGTGCGCCGCGGCCTGTACGAGGCGCGCGAGCTGCTCGCCGGCATCGAGGGCATTGCCTGCTGCGAGTTCACGGACGTGGACGTCGTGCGCCATCCGCTCGTGCAGCGCATCGTGGTCGCCTACGAGCGGCGCGACGCGCGCGAGGGGCGCGTGCGGGGCAATGCGCGCACCGAGGGCGCCGGCGGGCAGGGCGCCGCGCCGACGGGCGCATGAGGCGACCGGGCATGCCTGCGCCGGCATCCTCACCCGCCCGTGCGGCCCTCGCGGCCGCCGCCCCCATGGCGGCGCTCGCCGCACGCCTGCGCGCCGACCCGAGGCTGGCGGCGCAGATCGTGGTGCAGCCCCATCCGCTGCTCGTGCTGGTGCGCGACGGCGAGCTGCGCGTGCTGCTGGCGCCCGCCGCGCTCTGGGAGCACGGGCGCGAGCTGCTCGGGCCGTTCCAGGGGGAGCTGGCGGGCGGCCGGGCGGCGCTGGTGCTGCTCGGCTCCTTGGCCGGCCCGCTCTTGGACGAGGCGCTCGACCATGGCCTGTGCGCCTTGCTGCCGCGCGAGCCGGGCACGGACGAGATCTTCGTGGCCGTGCGCGGCGCCCTGGGCCTGTGCGAGGCGCGCCAGAGCTCGGAGATCCGCGGCCGGCACCTCGACCGCTACCGGGACGAGCTGGGCGACGTGGTGGAGATGGCCCGGGCACTGTCCACCGAGCGCGACCCCGAGCAGCTTCTCGCCCTCATCCTGAGCAAGAGCCGGCTCATCACCGGCGCCGACGCCGGCAGCATCTACGTCGTCGAGGGCGACGACCCGGACCTCGGGCGGCGCCGGCTGCGCTTCAAGCTCACGCAGAACGACTCGCTGCGCTTCGAGCCGGCCGAGTTCACGATGCCCATCAGCACGCGCTCGATGGCCGGCTACGTGGCGCTGGAACACTGTCCGCTGACCATCGACGACGTCTACGATCTGCCCGCGGGCTCGCCCTACGGCTTCGATCGGAGCTTCGACCAAACCACCGGCTACCGGACCCGCTCGATGCTGTGCGCGCCCTTGCTCTCGCGCGTCGGCGACGTGATCGGGGTCATCCAGCTCATCAACCGCAAGCGCGACCGCGGCGCCAAACTGCTGGGGCCGGAGCATCAGGACGCGGTGGTGCCCTTCGACGCGGACGCCCGGGAGCTGCTCGGCACGCTGGCCTCGCTCGCGGGCGTCGCCCTGGAGAACGCCATCCTGTACGCCGAGATAGAGCGCATGCTGGACGGCTTCGTGCGGGCCAGCGTGGAGGCGATCGAGCAGCGCGATCCGACGACCAGCGGCCACTCGCGGCGCGTGGCGGCCATGTGCGTCGGCCTGGCCGAAGCGGTGGAGCGCACGGACAGCGGCCCGTACGCGCGCGTGCGCTGGCGCGCCGGCGAGCTGCGCGAGCTCCAGTACGCCGCGTTCCTGCACGATTTCGGCAAGATCGGCGTGCCCTCGCGCATCCTGGTCAAGGCCAAGAAGCTCCATCCCGAGGATCTGGACGCAGTCCGGGCGCGCTTCGCCCTGGCCCTGCGCACGGCGGAGATCGAGCTGCTCGGCCGCAAGCTCGGCGCGCTGGGGCGCGGCGCGGGCGCCGCCGAGCTGGAGTCGCTGGAGGCACTGCTCGCGGGGCGCCGCGCGGAGCTGGAGCAGGCGCTCGCCACCATCTTGGAGGTCAACGAGCCGGCGGCGGCCGTCTCCGGCGCGCAGCTCGCGCTCATCGAGGCGATCGCCCGGGAGAGCTTTCGCGACGGCGACGGCAGCGAGCAACCGCTCTTGCGCGCGCACGAGATCGAGTGCCTCAGCATCGCCCGCGGGACGCTCACCCCGGCCGAGCTCGACGAGATCCGCCGCCACGTCTCGCGCAGCGTGGAGTTTCTCTCCCGGGTTCCCTGGGGGCGGCAGCTCCGGCGGCTGTGCGAGATCGCCAGCGCCCATCACGAGCGGCTCGACGGCACCGGCTATCCGCACCGGCTGCGCGCCACGGAGATCCCGCTGCAGGCGAAGATCATGGCCGTGGCCGACATCTACGACGCCCTGACCGCGGCCGACCGGCCCTACAAGAAGGCCGTGCCGCGCGAGCGCGCCCTCGCCATCCTGGAGACCGAGGCGAAGGAGGGCCACATCGACCCCGAGCTCGTGCGCATCTTCGTCGCGGCCGAGATCTGGGAGCGGGTGGAGGGAGAGGGCTGATGCGCTGGCCCTGCAAGGTGAGCCGGTAGGGCTTGACGCCGGCAGGTGAGTTGGTAGACTAAGGTTAGTCCATGCTGATTGTGAACACCCATGAGGCCAAGACGCAGCTCTCGCGGCTGCTGGCGGCGGTCGAGGGCGGCGAGGTGGTCCGGATCTGCCGCAACGGCATCCCGGTCGCGGAGCTCACGCGGGTGGCTCCTGTGCAGGACCCGCTCGCGGTCGATCCAGATCTTGCCCGCGTGCGGTTTCACGAGGATCCCACGCCTCCCACCGATCCGGCGGGCTGGTAGTGCTGCTGCTCGACACTTGCACCCTGCTCTGGCTCGCGACCGGCTCGAAGAAGCTGTCGGACAGGGCCCGCGACGCGATCGCTGCCCACGCGGGCAGGCTGCACGTCTCGGGCATCACCGGTCTCGAAATCGCCCTGAAGCATGCCCGGGGTGCACTGACGCTACCACTCGCGCCCGACGAATGGGTCGGCCGAGCGCTCCGCCGCCATGGCCTGGCCGAGGTTCCCGTCACTCTCGCCATCGCGGCGCGCTCCGGGATGCTGCCCCCGCTGCACCGCGACCCCTTCGACCGGATCCTGGTAGCGACCGCCCAGCTTCGCGCGCTGACGCTTCTGACGCCCGATCCGGCGATTGCGGCCTACCCCGACTTGAGGATCTGCTGGTAGTGTGAGCCACCGCCTTGGCGATGGCCTGCCCGCGACGCCGGCTCACGGCCGCAGCAGCGCCCAGCGCGCGGCCTCCGGATCGGCGCTCAACCTGGCTGGCTGCCGCCCGTCAGTGGCCCCTTTGGAGCAGCCCTGCCTGTGCTGGCCAACGCCACTGCGGCGGGATACAAGGCCGGCCATGGCAGACGCGACCAGCCGCGCGCTTTTGCAGCGCGCCCAGAGAGTCATCGTCGCCGGCGTCAACAGCCCCGTGCGCGCCTTTCGCGCGGTAGGCGGGGAGCCGGTGTTCATCTCGCGGGCCGCGGGCGCGCGCGTGTTCGGCGCCGACGGCCGCGAGTACGTCGACTACGTGGGGAGCTGGGGGCCGGCCATCCTGGGGCACGCTCACCCCACGGTGGTCGAAGCGGTGGCGGCGCGGCTGAAGGACGGCCTGTCCTTCGGCGCCCCGACCGAGCTCGAGGTGGAGCTCGCCGAAGCCGTCATCGCGGCGTTCCCCAGCATCGAGCTCTTGCGCTGCGTCTCCAGCGGCACGGAGGCCACGATGAGCGCAATCCGTGTCGCGCGAGGCTTCACCGGACGCGAGCTCGTGGTCAAGTTCGAGGGCTGCTACCACGGCCATGCCGATCACCTGCTCGTCAAGGCGGGCAGCGGGCTGGCCACGTTCGGCGCTCCCGACTCGGCCGGCGTGCCCGAGGCCGCGGCGCGCGGCACGCTCACGCTCTCCTACAACGACACGGCCGCCCTGGAGACGCTCTTCCGGGAGCGCGGCGACGAGATTGCCGCCGTGATCGTGGAGCCCGTGGCCGGCAACATGGGCGTCGTGCCGCCCGTGCCGGGCTTCCTCGAGGCGATCGTGGAGACGTGCCGCCGCCGCGGCGCGGTCAGCATCTTCGACGAGGTCATGACGGGCTTCCGGCTGGCGCGCGGCGGGGCGCAGCAGATCTTCGGCTTGCGCCCCGATCTGACGGCGCTCGGCAAGATCGTCGGCGGCGGCCTGCCCCTCGCCATCTACGGCGGCCGGCGAGAGCTGATGAGCGTGGTCGCTCCGCTCGGGCCCGTCTACCAGGCCGGCACGCTGAGCGGCAACCCCGCGGCGGTGACCGCCGGCCTGACCACGCTGCGCCAGCTCGGCGACGGGCTCTACGATGGGCTCGATGAGCTCGGCGCCCAGCTCGAGCAGGGCCTCGGCGGGGCGGTGGCCGACGCCGGGATCGATGCTTGCGTGCAGCGCGCCGGCTCGATGATCACGCTGTTCTTCTGCCCGGGCCCGGTGCGCTCCTATCGCGACGCAGCTCGCAGCGACACGCGCCGCTTCGGCGCGTGGCACCGGGGACTCTTGGCGCGCGGGATCTACTGGCCGCCCTCGCAATTCGAGGCGGCGTTCCTGAGCGCGGCGCACAGCGCCGACGACATCGCGCGCACGGTGCAGGCGGCGCGCGAAGCGCTCGCGGCGTGCTGAGCGGTTGCGCTCTCAGCCCTCGCCCATGAAGTCGCGGCGCGTGTACAGGCTCACCAGGGGCACGCCGGCCCGCCGACCACCTCGGCGCCCGCGCCGCGCAGCGTCTCGACGGCGGCGAGGGAGGAGCCGCCCGTCGTGATCACGTCCTCGAGCAAAGCCACGGGCAGCCCGGGCCGGAGCGCGGCGTCGCCCTCGATGAGGCGGCGCGAGCCGTGGTCCTTCGTCTCCTTGCGCACGTAGAGCGCGGGCAGCGGCCGACCCCGCAGGGCGCTCGTCAGCGATACGGCGCTGGCGAGCGCACAGCCGCCCAGGGCCACGCCCGCCACGGCCTCGCACGCGCCCAGCTCGCCCAGGGCCGCCAGCATCAGCTCGCCCACCAGGACGTGGCCCCGGCCGGTCAGCGCCGCCTGCTTGCAGTCGATGAAGAAGTCGCTCTCGCGACCCGAGGCGAGCACGACCTTGCCGCGGCGGAAGGAGCGCTGGCGCAGCAGCTCCAGCAGCTCCTCTTTGGGGCCGGCAGCGGGCTTCATCTAGCGGTCGTGCCGGCGCCTGGCGGCCTTGTGGCTGCGGCCGGCCAAGGACGGCACGACCGGCGCGGGCGGGGCGGGACGGCGCCCGTCCGGCGCTGCCGGGCCGGACGACTTCGGCGCGACTGGGGCCGCCGGTGCAGGCCGCGCTGCCTTGCTCTCAAGGCGCCGCCCGGGCACAGGCGCGGGCGGCGGTGCGGCCACCGCGCGCGCGGGCGCGGGGCGCGCGGGCGCCACCTCGTGCTTCTCGCCGGCCGGTGCCGGACGTGCGCTGCGGCCCTCGCGCTCGGCGGCCTGCGTCCGAGGCGCGGGCGCGCCGGCCGTTTGCACGCGGCCACGCACGAGCGCCCCCGGCCGGATGCCGATGCTCGGCGCGCTCAGATCGCCCACCACGCGCGCGCCGGCCTCCAGCACCAGCGAGTCGCGCGCGACGATGTCGCCGGCCACGGCGCCGCTCACTACCACTCGGCCGCCGGAAACCGGGCTCTTGAGCAGGGCGCCGGCGCCGACCGTCACCTGCCCCGCGGCGACGATGCTGCCCTCGACCCGGCCGTGCACCTCGAGATCGCCATCCGCCTGGATGCGGCCGGTGACGATCGTTCCCGGAGCGATGCTGGAAAGCTGGCTCATGACTCCGCATCCATGTCGACGTTGCCCTTGAACACCGCGCCGTCGGCGATCGTCAGCCGGGCGGCCTTGACGTCGCCGACGAGGCGGCCGCTACCGAGCAGATCGACGCGCTCGCTGGCCGTCACGTTGCCGGTCACCTGTCCGCCGATCGACACCGAACGCGCGCCCACGTCGGCCTCCACGACGCCCCCCTCGGCGACCGTAACGGCTCCCTCGACCGAGAGCTTGCCCCGCACGGTGCCGGAGACGACGACCTCGCCGTCCGAGCTGACCTCGCCCTCGATGGTGATGCCTTGTCCAATGACTGTAGCTGCCATGCTTCTTGCGTCCTGTCCCAGATCCGTGCGCCTCGCTCAGGCAATAGCCTCGGGCAGGTCGAACTCGGCGTCGATGCGCCCGTCGAAGCGCCCGCCGGGCTCGAGGCTGAGCTCCTTGGCGCGCACGTCGCCCCGAAGCTGCCCGGTGGCGGTGATCGCCACCGTACCCTGGGCCGTCACGTCGCCCTCGATCTCGCCGGCCACGAGCACCGAGCCGGCACTGAGCGTGCCGACGACCTGGCCCGGCGGCTCCAGGCTCAGGTGCCCCGAGACGGCCACGTCCCCCTCGATCTTCGCCTGCACGCACAGATCGCCGTCGCCGCGGACGTGGCCCACGACCCGCAGCCCTGGCCCCAGCCGCGCCGGCCCTTGGGCGCCGGAGCGCTCCTCTGCTGAGCCTTTCACCATCATCGTCTCTCCCGCCTCCCGCACCGGAAGGCTCGGGCCGACTAGTAGCCCAAGGGGACGGCGCGGGCAACCTGGCATTGCCGGTCCAATCCGCCCGATCTACCGCGCGGCACGCGGCGCCACCGTGGCCAACAGCACGGCGGCCGCTCTGGTCGGCACCAGGCGGCCGGCCTTCGGGTCAGGGGCGAGCCCCAGCGCTTCGAGCGCCTCCACGCCCAGGAGCGGCTCCACGACGTCGCCGATGATCAGCGTCGCCGCGGCCTCCCGGTCCGCGAGCACGATCTTGGCCAACCCCACCTCGCAGTCACGCACGGACCCGTCGGCGAGCGTGACCGCAACATGCGCCGGAAGGCGAGGCGCGCCGATGTCGGCCGCAACCGCCTCCGGCACGAAGGAGTACGTGGCACCGGTGTCCACGAGCATCCGCACCGTGCGCGACCGCTCCGCCACGAGCGTCACGTCGACCAGGATGTGGCCCACCGGGATCCCGTAGCACCTGCACGCCAGCCCGTCCACTGGGGCGGGTGCTGTGTTGATCCCGGACGTCTTGCCGCCCAATTGCGCAAGCGGTCAGACGGTGGCGGGCGCGGGAAACGCCCGGTACGGAAGAGAGTAGCAGGGCCGGTAGCGGTCGCACAGCGAGTTGTTGGCTGTGCTGTGGCCCGAGCGAGCTCGCGTAGGGCGAGGCGCTCGAAGGCGTCCACGCCGTGTGGTCCGAGCCGGTCGAGTGCTGTGGAGCGCCAGGCGAGGAGCACGCCCCGGGCGATGTCGGCGGCAGCAGGGCTGCCGTGGAGATCGAGCAGCCCCCGCAGCAAGCCCGGCCCAGGCCGAGCCCGTAGCCTTCGCCGTTGACGAGCAGGGCGCCGAGGTTGGGGAGCCACGGCTGGCCGGTGAGCTCGACGGCATCGCGCAGGCAGCGGGCCGGGGCGGCGCGCCACCGCTACTTCGCCATTGCCGACGAGTTCCTTGACACAAGGCTCGACGAGCATGGCGCCACGCACGTGGCGCGGCGCAAGCGCGACGAGGCCGCCGTGCACATC
>JACQWT010000240.1:25426-27246 GCA_016209145.1 Deltaproteobacteria bacterium
CGTGCACATCTACGAGCCGGGCCCCTACCTGGATACGCTGCGGGGCCTGGTCGAGTCCGGCATGAGCCCCGATACGGTGCTGCACTGTGACGACCAGGGACAGCCCATCCGGGCACAGGACGTGCTCGACTCGATCGGCTCCGATCCGGATCAGAAGCTCGCCCGCAAGTTCGTCGAGGCCGCCACCCAGGCATTCGTGCTCTCGCTCTCCCGGCCGGAGCCGGAGAAGTGAGCTACGTTCTCGTCTCGCTCGTCAGCGACGACGCCACCAAGGCCACCGACGCCTTCGCGCGCTGGTTCGAGCAGGACCACGCGCCGGCGGCGACGTTCCACGAGTCGTGTCCGCGCCACGAGGCCGTTGCGCAGGCGGCGGCGTTCCACGAGCCAACCTGGCTGGCTGCCGCCCGTCAAGTAGCCGTTTTCCTTGCCTTCGACTCGGCTAGATCCGACAAGGTGTTGTCTGAGGACTTCTGGCGGGGCCTGGCCCGGCGCGGTCGGGCAGGCGAGAGCTGGCGAGGCATGATCGGGCTCGTTCGGTCGGGACGCTTGCTTCGTCTATCCGCTCAACTGGTCAACTCCTCGCCAGCCGAAGTGGTCAACTTCCTGCGAGCGTCAGGGCAGGGCCGGCGTCCGGCGCGACGCCTGGCGGGCGCGACGCGCCGTCTGTCCCGCGAAGCAAGCGGCTTGACGGGCGCCGAGCGGGGCGCTCCCTGTCGGCCTCTGCCTCGCATGGGCCGGGCACCGGGCGCTACGCCAACATCGCGAGATCACGCAGCCCCACTTATCCCGAAAAGCCGATTTTGCTTGCTTCCGGCCCAGCCAGATCCGATAGGATCTCTTCTGTCAACTGCCAGGGGCACCCAGCAGTCCCCGATCTGGCCAGGTGGAACCGGTAGGGCCGGACCTGGCATACGCGTTAAGCGAGAATCCCTCGATAGCAACGACGGCGGCCGATCCATCCGCGCGGGCCGGCTTACGTCCTCGCGCCGGGCCCTCACGTACAGGAGTACGCTCGGGCCCGGCGCTGCGGGCGCGCTCGGCCGGCGGGCCCGGCGCTGCGGGCGCGCTCGGCCGGCGCGGCGCCTCGGCCGCCGGCTGATTGCCCGCTTAATGCCTATGGCCGGACCTGGCTCGGCCCGTTGTGGCACCTTCGGCTGTCTTGGCCGCAAAGGAGAGACGCATGAGTAGGCGCAGCAGTGGCATCGCCATGTGCGTGGGGCTCTGGCTGTACTGCTCACTGCCCGGCCTCCCGGGTCCTGGCTGTGCCGTCGTCGAGTGCGAAACGAACCGCGACTGCGGGAACGGCGAGAAGTGTCAACACGGGGTCTGTCAGACCGACGACGGTGGCAGCAGCCCGACGCTGAGCTACCCCGCGGGAGACTGTCTTGCCGCTGCTCCATGTCAGTCCGATATCGACTGCGTTCCGCTCGGTGGATATCGTTGCAACATCGCGCTCAGTCCACCGGAGTGCGAGAAGCTCTACTGTGGTGCTGAGCATTCATTCTGCTCAACGTCGGAGGCGTGTGAGCCGCCAATGCACTGTTTCGAGGACGGATGCACGCACTGCGACAAGTGCGGCAACCTGTGCAAGGTCGATTTCGCCACGGATCCGCTTCACTGCGGCGGGTGCAATCAGCCTGTCGGGGCTACACAACCGTGCGTGGACGGGCAACCGGCCTGCCCGGCGGATAGGATGGCTTGCGGGAACATCTGTGTGGATCTTTCCCGCTCTTCGTCGGAAACCGGGCCGAATGATTCGGTGCGGTTGACCGCGATCGACGACGCGGACAGGCGCAGACAAGCCTGATGGCCCTTGGCGC
>JACQWT010000062.1 GCA_016209145.1 Deltaproteobacteria bacterium
GAGGCTGCCGCTCACGCGCAGCAGGCGCTCGCCCGTGGGCTCCTCGTAGGTGAAGAGCAGCTTCGGAACGACGAGTCCGGATCGCTCGCTCGACTTGAGGAAGGCGTCGAGAGTGCCCAGGCCCCGCTCGCGCTCGCCCCGCCGCAGCTCCGCCAGGCCGGTCAGCACCGAGATCACGCCTTCCGGGCTCGGCGCGCGACACTGGCCCTTCTGGGCCCGGCGCATCGCCGCGAACGCGGGCTCCGGATCGCCGCCGGCGTGCTGGCGCAGCGCTCCCAGCAACAACGGCAGCAGGACCGGGCGGTCCCCCGTCCGGGCAAGCTCGATCGCCCGCCCGGGCACGGGCTCGTCTCGCGCGCGGGAGGCGAGGAGGGCGCCGAGCAGCAGGACATCGCCCTGGTCGTCGGCACGCTCGGCGTTGAGCTTGCCTGCGTAGCTTGTGAGCAACTCCCCCGCCGAGCCGGCGGCACCATCGGCACCGGCGCCCGCGGCTCCGGCGGCCGACAGGACTTGGAGCAGGCCGGCGCCACCGCCCGGCGCTCCACCCGGCTTGCCGGGGGCGGGGGCCAGCAGTCGGGCCAGGGCCGCGACGAGGCGCGTGGCAAGAGCCTGCGCTCGGCCAGGCTCGATCGGCCGGTCGTCGATGGCCTCCCGGGCGAGCAGGTAGCCGCTCGCGATGGCCTGGCCGAGATTGCGCTCGTCCCACTCCTCCAGCGCTTCCTCAAAGATTCGACGTACCTTTTCGGTTTCCAAAGAGAACTCGACAGCATCGGCGCTACGGCCGGCGATGTCGAGCCCGTCACTCAGCACGACGCCGAGCAGGCGGGCGCGGCGCACCTCGCCGAGGTCGGTCAGGGCGTTCAGCAGGTCCTTTTCCTGCGGTGCCTGCGGCCCGGGGTCGGCCAACGCAGTGATGGCCGCACGCAACGACTCGCGCGCGGCCTGCCGGCCTTCCGCGAACATCGCCGGGTTCGACACCGCAGCGTCGAGCTGCCCCGTGCCGGCCAGCGCGGCGTAGCGCGACGCGGCCACGCCGAGCGGGGCGAGCCGGGCGTAGGGCAGATCGGGGGCCGGCCCGAGCGCCCGAGCGATGCGCGGCTCGGCCACGGCGAGCTGCGCCGCCTTGCCGCCGAGGGCGGCCGCGAGGGCGTGCACGGCATGTAGGCCGGCCACCCCCCAGCCCCGGCGCTCGCCGAGACCGCCTTCCAGCTTCGCCTCGATGGCGGCCTGCAGCGCCGCGAAGTGGGCGCCGGCGACCTCGGGCGGGTACGACAGGCCGGTCAGCAGCGCCGTCACCGCCGTCTCGTAGACGGCTCCCACGTCGCTCGCGGCGCCGAGCTTGAGCGACACGACTTGCTCGGCGAGAGCGACGACGGCGCCGCGAAGCTGGGGATCGCCGAGCGCGCCGCGCTGGAACGCGAGGGGCAGCACGCCCAGCGCCCGGAAGCGCGCGGGGTGGGCCGCGGCGAGCTTGTGTAGCGCGGCGATGTGCGCCAGTGCGAGATCGGTCACGCGGCGGTGCGTGGGGCTCTGGCCGGCCCGCAGCCCGAACAGCTCGCCGCGCTGCGCCAGCAAGGGACCGAGGTGGGCCCAGGCGCTGCGGGCCGCGAGCCGCGCCATCGTCTGGTAGCGCGGCAGCCACTGGGCCAGCGTGAGCTTGCCCGGCTCCGCCGCGCTGCCACTCGCGCGCTCGTCGAGGGCCAGGGCGAGCTCTTGGCCGAAGAACAGGTCCGCCGGCTCATCCATGGCGGGCACGGGCACGCTCGCGCACCGCTCGGGCGGCGCGTAGGCCGCGTCGAGCAAGGCCAACCTCGGCGCGGAGAGCTCGCGCGCGACGTTGCTCCGCAGCTCGGCCCAGCGCGCCACGGCCTGCGGTCCGCTCAGCCGCACCCGCAGGAAGTCGGCGTAGGGGCTGCCCGGACCGGCGCCCGGCGCCGCCGCGGCCGCCGGCTTCTCCTCGCCATCGGCCGCTGGCTCGGCCAGGGCGACCGCCGCTCGGCGCAGCAGGAGCAGGGCGTAGCGGGCGCGGATCGCCGGCTCCTCGCGCTGCGGATCCGGCCCCAGCAGCGTGGCGAGGCGCTCGGCGCCCTCGGCTGCGCCCACGTAGTCGAGCTTCCCGGCGGCGGCGAGCGAGGTGCCGGCCGCGCGCGCCAGCGCGACGTCCCGGGCGAGCGCGGCGGGCTCCGCGCTGCTGCGCAGCGCCGGCACGAGCCCCACGACGAAGGGAGCGAGCGGATCGTTCGGGAAGAGCTGGAGTGCCTCCGGAGCCCCGGCCGGGCCATGCAGGTAGACGAGATGGCTGCGCCCCGCGGCCGCGCCGAGCTTGAGCAGGAGCTCCTCCGGGCGCACCGCGCGCGGCCGGGCGGCGGGCGCGAGCACGGCCACGTCCTCGAATGCCTCCAGCCGCGCGGCGTGCGCGCCGTCGTGCACTGCCGCAGGCTGGCCGGTGCGCTTGCTCAGCACGCGCCACAGCCCTTCCCATGACGGATCGCCCAGCGCGCGGCCGTAGCTCGCGAGCAACTCGGGCAGCGCGGTGCGCTCGGCGTGCAGGATGGCCTGCTCGCAGCGCGCTGGATCCGACCGGGGACAGGCAGCAGAACGCGGCGGCGGTGGGGCCGGTGGCGGAGTCGCGGCGCAGGCCGCGAGGGCGGCGCATAGCGCGAGGGGCAGGGCGGCCAGCGGGCCGTCCCGCCCCGCCGCTCTCTGGAACAGGTGCGTCATCGTCCCGAGGGCCGCGGCCACATGACGGCCCGGATCTTGTGCCACGATACACGGCGCCCGCGGCATTGGGTACAATAGCTCAAGGCGCGCAGCGCCGCAGAGCGCGCGGAGGCGATCGTGAGCGCCCCGGCCATTGGCGCGGCTCTCGGCCGACCCGGTCTCGAGGCAACTCGCCGAGATGCGGGAGAAGGCCGTGGTCTGCTACCAGTTGGACCTCGCCGCGGCGCGCCAGGAGGGCCGCGCTAAAGGCGAGGCTGAGGGCGAGGCCAGGGGCCGGGCTGAGCGGCGTCGCCGAGCGCAGCAGGGGCAACAAGCGGTGGTGGTCATGGGAAGAGGTCATGGTCGGGGGTCATGGGTCAAGGGTCATGGGTCAAGGGTCATGGTGCAGGTGGTGAGCGGCTCGGCGGGCGAGAGGCGTGCCAGCAGAGCTGTCACGCCTCTCGCGTCGCCTGGCTTTTGAGGCTCGGGGCGGGTGCTCTCGGGACAAGACCCGGGCAGCGCCATGGCGTCCTCCTTTTTGCGGGTGAAAGGAGGACGCCATGGCGCAGCTACACAGTTCCAGTCCGTCCCAGCTCCACCCCGGTCCGCTACCCACTCCGTCCCAACACAACCCGGCTCCGCTCCCCAGTCCGTCCCAACGCTACTTCCCGCACGAGAAGTTGGAGGCATACCGGCTTTCGCGTGCCGTGCTGGGCCGCGTGGCCGGCCTCCGGGGCCGGCTCCGCGGGCTACCCGGGCAGGCCGGCCAGCAGCTCGAGCGGGCAGTGGTCGGCGCACACACCAACCTGTGCGCCGCGGCGGCGTGTCAGGGCGCCGACGCGAAGCGGCAGTTCCGCATCGCGCTCGGCGAGGCAGCCGAGGCCGGCGGGTGCCTGGACCCGGCGCTGCTCTTCAACGCGCTCGGGCAGGATGAGCACGACGAACTGCGGGAGATGCTGCTGCGGCTCTGTGCGTGCCTGCGGGGGCTGGCAAGGTAGGCGCAGGACGGGGGCCGGGGCCCGCTCGGTTCGGGCTTGCCCTGCGCGCGCGAGTCCCGCACACTTCGGGATGCCTTCATGCTCTCGCCCCACGGCCTTCGCGACGTCCCCATCCTGCTGGTCGACATCGTGGGCTACACGTCGGTCTACGACGACGCGAAGCAGCGTAGGGACGCGATTGCGGCACTTCAGCGCGTGGTCTCGGAGGCGGGGCGCGTCCTGTTTCCGTACTTCGATGTCTGGAAGAAGTGGACCCGCCACGGCACGGGCGACGGCTACTACTTCTTGCTGGACGCGATCCCGCCCCAGGTGGTGGCGGCCTACGCGCTGCTCATTCGCGACCACCTGGCGGCGCACCAGCGCGACCACGGGCGGGACCTGCCGCTGCGCGTGCGCATGGTGCTGGCGCACGGTGACGTCGACTGGGTTGACGACCAGATCTCGAGCGATGCCTTCAATGTCGCCGCCCGCGTCATCGACGACGTCAGACTGAAGGAGCACGCGCGCGCCCTCGCCGAGCCCGCGGTGATCGCCGCGACCAAGACGTTCCACTACGCTCTCGAGCGCGACTTGCGCGCCGGAGCCAGCGAGCTGCCTGTGGCCGTTGCCGGCCTCACCTGGACGCCGTTTCGCGCGTTGGACAAGCATGGCGACGTGCATGACGCCTACGTTCTCGGCCACGGCTGGGACGAGAAGCCCGCGCCGGGGGAGCCACCAACTGGCCCCCGCCGCCTGCGGATCACGATCCTGCTCGGCCACAGCCTGCGCAGCAGGCTGCCGGAAGCCATCGATCTGGCGCGAATCGCGGTCGACGCCTGGCGCGGGTCCGGCCTGCACGTCGAAGTACGCATCGACAGCGCGAGCGAAGGGGCACTGCGGCGCGAGGCGGGGCGGGGCTGCGACCTGCTGTTCTTCTACGGCCACGGCTCCGACGACGGCCGGCTCGCGTTCGTCGAAGGACCGCGCTCCTACTCCGAGCTGGTCGGCGTCCTGCAGGGAGACGCGTTCTTCCGTCAGCTCTCGGCGTTCGTGGTCTTCGCCTGCCACGGCACTGCGTTCGCGAAGGATCTGCCGTGCGCGTGGGTCGCCTTCGACCGGCCGATCTTGCGCGAGGCGCCAAAGGGATTCGTTCACGCGCTCGCCAAGTCGCTCGGGCACCAGGATTTCGCGGCTGCCGTTGAAAGCGCGCGCGCAAGCTGCGCCGCCGAGATGGAGTCGCCGCTTGCCAAACAGCTCCGCACGTCAGAGGAGCCCGGCCTTCCCGCGCTCTGCGTCGGGCCGGGGACGCCCATCGTCACCAGGCTGAGCGCAGGCCTCGCCGCGCGGGTGCGCCTCGCCTTCGACGGCGTCGTTATCGACAACGTCCGCTACCCGGACCACGATCACTTTGTTGGTCGCACCGAGCAGTTGCGGCAGTTGCTCGATCTGCCGTCGCGCGGTGCGGACCGCAAGCTCCAGCGCGTCGTCTGGGTGCACGGCAGCGCTGGCCTCGGCAAGACCGCGCTGCTGCGCGAAGCCGCCGTCCAGGTGCGCGACCTCGTGTTCCACGAGGACGACGAGCCTATCTCGCTCGTCCACGTCTCCTGAGCATCGCTTGCCGATCCGCGCATGGTGCAAACCGAGTTGTGCGCACGCGCCGCCGATGTCCACCACCTTGCGCCGCCGCCGGCGAACGTCGGATCGCTGGCAAGGGCCCTCTCCGGGAGGCCGGGCGTGCACGTCTGGATCCTCGACGACCTCTCGCGCGTGTCGGGGCTGGAGGGCCGGCCGGCCGTCCTGAAACGCGAAAACTGGTCACAGGCCGCCCCCCCAGAGCTCGATGAAACGTGATCGAGGCGCAACCGCCGGCCCGCGGGGCGTTCTTGCAGCTCGATCACGGCGCAACACGAGGCCCGCGGGGCTCGATCAAGCTCGATCATGGCGCAACCGCTGGCCCGCGCGGCCCGATCGAGATCCATCGTGCTGCAACAGGAGGCCCGCGAGGCTTGATCGAGATCCACGGACGCCCAGGTCCGAGAGCGAGCTACACTCTGCGTCGCCCGGCCCGCCCGGCCGGCGCCAAGACGCCCGTCGACCGGGGACCGCAAGGGCTGTCCCGGTCGCGTCTCGGCCGGGGCGGCGGCCAGAACCGAGTGAACGATCGCGATGCCTGACCACAACTACTTCGCGAGCCTGATCTGGCAGATCGCCGACCTGCTGCGCGGCCCGTACCGTCCTCCGCAGTACGAGCGCGTCATGCTGCCCATGACGGTGCTGCGCCGGTTGCGCACCATCGCTGTCCTCAAAGAACGCCGCTCCGCCCTCATCGCGGCGGCCGTGACCGGGCTGATCGACATCGGGGAGGCCGTGGCATGAGCCGCGTGGCCGTCCGTCCCGAGATGCTGCTGTGGGCCTGCGAGCGGGCCGGGTTGCGCCCCGGCGAGCTCGCCCATCGCATCCCGCAGTTTCCGGACTGGGAGCACGGCGAGGGGCAGCCGACGCTGAGGCAGCTCGAGCGCTTCGCCAAGGCCACGCACACGCCGATCGGGTACCTCTTTCTTCCGGAGCCTCCGGCCGAGGGCGTGCCGATTCCGGACTTCCGCACCATCGCGGACGAGCGCATCGCTCGCCCGAGCCCTGACCTGCTCGACACGCTCTACCTCTGCCAGCAGCGCCAGGAGTGGTATCGGGACTTCGCTCGGTCGATGGGGGATGCGCGGCTTGCGATCGTCGGCTCGGTGCGCAGAACGGCTGACGTGGTGCGGACGGCCGAAACCATCCGCCACGCGCTCCGATTCGACCTGGACGAGCGCCGGGCGCTGCGGACGTGGACCGAGGCGCTGCGGCAGTTCATCGAGCAAGCGGACGCGGCCGGTGTGCTCGTGATGGTGAGCGGCGTCGTCGGCAGCAACAACGGGCGCAAGCTCGATCCGCACGAGTTTCGGGGCTTCGCCCTGGTGGATGACCTCGCGCCGCTCGTCTTCGTCAACGGCGCCGACACGAAGGCGGCGCAGATGTTCACGCTGGCGCACGAGCTGGCGCACGTCTGGCTCGGCCAGTCGGCCCTCTCCGACGCCGGGGCCCGCTTGGTGCCCGACCACGAGGTCGAGCGCTGGTGCAACCAGGTGGCGGCGGAGTTGCTCGTGCCGCTGGAGGCCCTGCGCGCCGAGTACGACCGCCGTGCCGAACTGCGCGCCGAGCTGGACCGGCTGGCGCGGCGGTTCAAGGTGAGCACGCTCGTGGCGTTGCGCCGGGTTCATGACGCCGGCGGGCTCACGCAGGCGCAGTACGGGGCCGCTTACGAGGCCGAGCTCGCGCGGCTGCGCAGCCTGCCCAAGGGCAGCGGTGGCGACTTCTACCTCACCCTCGGAGCGCGGGTGAGCAAGCGCTTCGCGCGCGCCCTGGTCGTCAGCACGCGCGAAGGCCGGTCGTCCTTCACGGAAGCCTTCCGGCTGCTGGGACTGAAGAAGATGGCGACCTTTCGCAGGCTGGGAGACAGCCTGGAGCTCGGCATCTGATGGCCTACCTCCTCGATGCCGACGTCTTCATCCGTGCCAACAACCTGCACTACGGGCTCGATTTCTGCCCGGCATTCTGGGACTGGCTCATCGCGAGCCATGCGGCAGGCACGCTGTTCAGCGTCGAGAAGGTCGGAGACGAGGTGCTGGCCGTTGACGACGAGCTGTCCGAGTGGGCGCAGGCGCGAGGATCGGCGTTCTTCCTGCGGCCCGATGCGGCGGCGTTTCCCGCCCTCCGGGCCGTCAGCGCCTGGGCCACGGGGAAGCGCTACGAGGCCTCCGCCGTGAGTACGTTCCTTCAGGTGGCCGACTACTATCTGGTGGCCCAGGCCCTTGCGGGCGGGCACACGGTGGTCACCCACGAGGTTCCCGCGGCCACCACGCGCAAGATCAAGATCCCCGACGCTTGCATCGGTCTCGGGGTCAAGTGCATGACGCCCTTCGAGATGCTCCGGCGCGAGCGGGCGCGCTTCATCCTGGGGCCGAAGCCATGAACCGGACCGACGAAGCCGCCTTCGAGACGGTCATCGAGACGCATCTGCTCGGTAACGGGTACGTGTCGGGCTCCGGCGCCGGTTTCGACCGCGAGCGCGCGATCTTTCCCGACACGGTGCTCGCCCTCATCCGCGAGACCCAGCCCAGGGAATGGGCGAAGCTGGAAGCTCTTCACGGCGACAGGACCGGCGAGCAGGTCCTCACGGACCTATGCAAGTGGATGGACGCGAACGGCTCGCTCGCGACCCTGCGCCATGGCTTCAAGTGCTACGGCCGGAGCCTGCGCGTGGCGTTCTTCAAGGCAGCCCACGAGCTGAACCCCGAGCTCGAAGTCCGCTACGCCGCCAACCGGCTCGGGCTCACCCGCCAGCTCCACTACTCACTCGACTCGACGAAGAAGTCGCTCGACGTCACGATCAGTCTGAACGGCATCCCCATCGCCACGGTGGAGCTGAAGAATCCGTTCACGGGCCAGACCGTGGACGATGCGCTCCGCCAGTACCGCCGCGACCGCGACCCCCGCGAGCCGCTCTTCGAGTTCAAGCGGCGCACGCTCGTCCACTTCGCCGTCGACACCGAGTCCGTGCGCATGACGACGCGGCTCGGCGGCAACGCCACCTCATTGTCGGCGGGTCCCGCTCCAAGCAGCCGCCGGGGCGTTCGGCGATCCCCAGCACATCGAGGACGACGGCCTCCAGTGGGTCGCCGTCGACTCACGCCGCCGCGTGCGCCCCGGGATGTTAGTCGCCCAGGTCGCCGGCAAGTCGATGGAGCCCGCGATCCCCGATGGCGCCCACTGCCTCTTCCGGGCGCCGGTCGAAGGCCCGCGGCAGGGCAAGACCGTCCTCGTCCAACTTCGCGACGCCACCGACCCCGAGACCGGCCAGCGCTACACCGTCAAGCGCTACGAGAGCGAGAAGGCAAAGCAGGGCGAGTCCTGGCGCCACGACCGGATCACGCTGAAGCCGGTCAATCCCGACTTCGAGCCGATCGTCCTGACCGGCACGCTCGAGGGTCAGGTGAACGTCGTGGCGGAGCTGGTCGAGGTGCTCTCGGCGCTTGAAGAATGCGGAGGTCGGGAACCGTGAAGAGTTGGCGAGGTCGGGCGCCCGACGACCGGTTGCAGCGGCCGGCGCTGCGCGCCGCCGGTTTCGCCGAGGAGGACCTGCCCGCCTCGGATTACTGCCCGGTGTTCCTCGAGGTGCCGGGCAAGTCGTAGGTCCGGCCGGCTGAGTGCGCTCACGTTGCTCTGGCCCGCGAGCGCGCGGCTCCCGCGAGCGGATTCCAACCGAGAGTGGGCGCCAACGCCGCGAGGCGGTCTCGCACTTGCTCGACGCTCCGGCCAAGGCGTCGCGCGGCGTGGCTGACGTGCTCGGACGAAATGGGGACGATGGGATCCAAGAACGGAGGCACGCCGTCAAGGTCCTTGCTGAGCACGACGCGGTCCGCGTAGTCAAGCCACCCCGCGGCCAGCGCCTGCAACGCGGCGCTCCGCACAGCGGAGTTCTCGTCCTTCTCTGCGCGCTCGCGCAGCAGCGGCAGCGTGCCCGCGTCGTTCGGCAGCCCGGCCAACACACCGCCGGCCAGCCTCAGCCAGCAGGCTTTTGCATGGCCAGCTCCAAGACCCGCGAGACGGGTGCGCAACGTCTCCGCAAGCCTTCTGCGGCCGGCCCACCGCGAACCGGTGCTGCGAGCGACGTTCTCGATTTCTACCACCGCAGTCCGCTGGTCCTCCGACAGCTTCCATGCATCTTTCGGGAGCAGAGAGAGCAGCCGGGCGGTCAGGTCGATCAGGTCGCGGCCCTCCTCTTCGACGACATCCTGCGGACGGACCTCGCCGAGGCATTGGATCGCGAGGCAGAGCGCCGTGGGGCGCTTGCGGAGAATGACGAGCGGCCCGGCCGGCTCGGCCTGGAAGCCGAGATAGCGGATCAGCTTCTTCGCATGCACCGCGCCGATGCCCCCGCAGACCAGCCGGAGCACCTCCTGACACGCGGGGTCCTGCCAGTGCTTCTCGAACAGGTCTCGCTTCAGATCCTCGAAGGGGAGGCCCTCCTTCTCGAAGCGCTGGACCCAGTGCGCGGCGCAGAAGAACTCAAGGAACGTGCGGTGTACGAACCCGTAGACCCCTCCGCCGTAGAGGCACAGCACGTAGTTGCGCACCCGCAGTTGCTCGATCATTCGAGCGTCAATCTCGCGCGCCTCGCCGGGCGGTTTCTCCATGCGAGCGGCGAAGAAGCACGTGACCTCGTCCTCCAGCCTCTCGGCGTGGATGAAGTTGCCGGCCAGACCGCGCGGCGCAGACTGCATCGCGAACGCCAGCCGGCGCAGAAGCTCCTGCTTGTCCCTCAGGGCGACCTAAGTGGCGGGGATGCCACTCTCCTCAAGGTGCCGGTTCACATCCCAGTGGTGGCAGAGCACGTCGGCTGCCTGGTTGTAGAAGTCCCAGCGCTCCTCGGGCAACTCCCGCTGCCGCGCCATGAGGGCCATGATGGTGAGCAGGAGCGGGTTCCCCGCGAGAAGCCGGATGGACGCCGAGTCGCGACAAGCGCGCAGCACGCGATCGATCCTCTGCTTGCGCCACTCCTCGCGGTCGGGGAACACCCGCAGAAACCAACCATCGACGAAGGATCGGATCTGTGGGTCGGTCAGTTCCTCCAGGCGGAAGTGCGCGAAGCCGGCGCCTTGGAGCGGCTCCTTGCGATAGCCCACGGGCCGCGTGGTGACCAGGACGGTCGCCGAAGTGTAGGTGGCGGCGAAGCCGGCGATCTCCCGCGACGTCCGCTCGCGCTGGGCCGGGTCGAAGATCTCATCCAGTCCGTCGAAGAAGATGACCAGCGACGGGCCCGAGCGCAGGCGTGCGTCCACCCACGTCTCGTCGAGGTGGTAGCCTTGCGTGCGCCCGAGGTGGCCGAGGTACGAGGTGAACGTGAGGTCGGGAGCCTCCACCCGTCGGGCGATGAAGTTCCGAAGCTCGATCAGCAACGGGAAGTGATCGCGGAGCAGAGTCCTCCATGGCGGTGCCCCGTCGGCAGGAGCGTTCAGTAGCGACAGAAGGAGGAAGCGCGACAGCGTGGTCTTGCCCGAGCCAGGGTCGCCCACGAGAACCACGCGCCGATTCCCGGCGACAACGTCGAGCATCGGGCGGCGGGGGCGATCCTGGTACGTCCTCCAAAGCCTCTCCAACTCGGCCCGGACCTTCGCGTCCTCCGTGCGCCGCGAGCTCTCGTCCGACGGTGTCTTCTCGCCGGACTCCTCGGCAACACGCCGGGCGAGGTCGCGCGGAAGCTCAAGCGGCGGCGGATCCTCCCGCACATCCTGCGGCAGAAACACGTCCACGAGCGCCAGTGGGTGCGTCTCCTCCCCGACCGGCGCCATGGCGCTCAGATCGAGCACCTGGTACAGCTCCCGCATGCGATCGGCGTACTTCGCGGGGTCTGCCTGGACCGTTGGACCGGCCTTGGGGGCTAGGTGAGCTGGCGGCGCGGCAGCGTC
The DNA here is from genome assembly GCA_016209145.1 of Deltaproteobacteria bacterium. Taxonomy (GTDB): domain Bacteria; phylum Myxococcota_A; class Polyangia; order Polyangiales; family Polyangiaceae; genus JACQWT01. The sequence goes on from JACQWT010000062.1 coordinate 11,186, forward strand.
GAACCCCGGCGGAAGATCGAGCGCCTGATCGTAGCCCATTGCCTGCGCCGCGTCGGGCACGAAGGCCCCGGGCGAGATGACCCCGTCCGGAGTCGCCCGCGGCTCGAAGACAAGCCGGTGCGAGAGGACCCGCTTCTCGGCGACATCGAGCAGCACCAGGCGGATGGCCAGTGGCTCTTCCGCCGGCAGCTTCTTCTGATCCAAGCAGGCACTACCGGCCGAGAGGACGTGTGCCTTTCCGCCCTCTTGCCACGGCAGCATCCGCTCGTCACTCGCGTGCTCGTGGCCGTGCAGCACGAGCTGCACGCAGGCCTGCGCCACGACCTGCTTGAGGTGCGTGCGGCCCGCGAACCCGACGATGTCGGCCTCGTACCGGGCCAGGGTCTCCCTGTCGATTCCCCCGGTCCCCAGCAGCGCCTTGCGCCAGTCCGCTACGCCTGCGGGAACGACAACGCCGGGGTTGTGATGGATCGCCACCACCTTGAGCCAGTACGCAGCCTCGGTTGTTCTCCACGCATTCATCACGGCCTGTGCCTGCTCGGGACCGAGGAAGCCCACGTGATCGGCGTCCCGGAGGGACTTCCTCTCGCACGAGCTCATCGCCGCGACGGAGAGCGCGTACTCCGGGAAGCGGTAGAGGCGCGCGCCGTGGCCGAGGTCCGACCAGATCTCGGCGAGGCTGCCGCCTTCGTGGAACGCCTTCAGGAACTCGTCGAATCTCGCGAGCTTCGCGGCGTCGAAGCGGCGTCTCAGGTCGGCCTCTCTCAGCTCAGCATTGGCGAAGTCCACTTCCTCCTGCTCGGCCGCGACAATCTTGCATGCGGGCCAGGAGACATCGTGGTTGCCGGGAACGAACACGAAGCACCGGTGCTCTAGCCCGAACTGCTGGGCCAGCGACGCGAAGAAGGTGCGGGCGGTCTGGTACTCCGCCGGCTTCGCCGTCTCCGCGATGTCCCCCGTGACGACGACCACCGCAACCGGCGACGCGACACGGAGCCGCTGGCGGGCATCCTCCGTGCTCGCGTGGAAGACCCTGGCAAGCTTCTCCGGGTCCTCGCCCTTGAACCGACTGTAGGCCCCGAAGTGGAGATCGGAGAGGTGCAGCATCAGCACCGGGTTCTTCATGACCATCGCGCGCCTCCGCGGGAGATAGCGCCGCATGCTAGCACTGCGGACGAGAATCCCCCTCGTTGCTAGCATGGGTGCCTCCACGACCGCCCCTGGCGCAGGCCGCCAGGGCGCCGCACGGCAGAAGCAGCAGCGCGGCACGAAGAAGGCACAGCCGGGCGGGCAGGGACCAGGGACGGCGGAGCCTCGCTAGGGGCCAGGGTCTTTGCCGTTCTCGGGGCAGATCTGACCGCAGGCCTGCACTGCCGTGCTGATGCAGAGGATGTCCCAGCCCTGGGTGCAGCACTGCGCCTGCTTCGCGCAGACCGTGGCGACGCAAGGATCGCAGGCCGGATCGAGCGGCCCGTCGAGATCGCAGGGCCCGTGCGAGCAGGACGCAGTCCCGGCCCCGGCCCCGCCGGCGCCGCTCGCGGTGCCCGTGGCGCCCGCGCCGCCCGGGCCAGGGGTGCCGCGGTAGCAGATGCCGAACCCGGATACTCTCGCTCTCGCAGCCGGAGGCTTCGATGCGCTGGTCGAAGCAGAAATGGCCTTGGCTTCGCTTGTCCACACCGCTGGGCAGCCAGGATGCCGCTGGCGCCGGGACGGGAGCGATCGAGAGCCAGGCGGACGCCAGCGAGGAGAGGCGCGGCACCGCCGGGCGGTCTTGGCAAGATAGCGGGCCGTTGTTCAAGAATGCTGGCCACGCCACTGCGGGGGTCGTGTGCGGCGCGATCGGTTCGCTTCTTCTGCTCCGTGCCGTGGGCCACCTGGACGGCTAGGACGAGGAGCCCGCGTCGGGGGAGCCCCCGACTGGCTCCCGCCGCCTGCGCATCGCTGACCGAACCGCGCATGGTGCAAACCGAGTTGTGCGCGCGCGCCGCTGACCTCCCCTGCCAGGCTGCCGGGCCGCGGAGGGCGCCGACCGTGAGGGCTGACGTCGCTCTACTGCGGCAGCTCGGGCGGGATGGCTAGCGGTGCGGGGGGCAGCGCGAGCTCGGCTGCGTCGAGCCCGGGGCTCGCGTGGCCGTCCCCAACCGGGGCGGGCGAGATCGAGCAGCCGATGCCGGTGCCATAGCCCAGCAGCACTCGGAACCGGTCGCCCAGAAAGGGCTTGCCGCTCGCCCTGGCCCGGGGTACGAGAGAGAAAGGACCGTAGGCGATCCAGCCGACGGCGACGCGCAAGGGGCGAGGGCATGCAGCCGCCGACGAGAGAGCAGATCGAAGCGCTGATCGAGAGCAAGAGGGCGAAGGGCGAGGATGTCCTCGAACTCGAGGCCCGGCTCGCGGAGATGCTGGTCGGAAAGCGAGCCGCGAGGACGCCGGCCTTGCGCTCGTCCCCGGCGGGACGGGCCCGTGCGGGCAAGCACCGCGTGAGCCTCGGCCCGGAGGGCGTGGACGACAGCGGGTTGCTGGCCGAAGTGCGCAAGGAGCTGGCGAGCCGTCGACCCTGACCGGGCCGCACGACGCAGGAGGTGGCGGCCATGATCCCCGTCGTCGATCAGACCGGTCTGTCCCAGAAGAACAAGACGGAGCTCGGGCGGCACGTCGTCTTCGACTGCTACTCCACACCGATCGAGCGGCGCTGGCTGAAGGCCATCGTCGTGCGCAACGACGGCGGAACGGACTACACCGGCTACTGGACGGCCGACGTCACCGTGGATGCCGACGGCATCGTCCGCGACATCGAGGCGTTCATCATCCTCAATCGCTCCTACCTGCCGACTCTCGAGGAGATGAAGGAGACCCTCTCCCACGAGTACGGGCACCACGTCACCCTGAGCTACATGCTGATGTCGTTCAACGTGGCCGACGACCTGCAGCAACTGCTCAAGACGCGCGCGCCCGTCGACTACTACCGCGCCAGGAACATCGAGGACACGTACGCGCAGGCGGCGCCGTTCTACGAGCTCGGCTGGTGCAACTGCGACAAGGAGCTGCTCGCGGAGGACTACCGCGTGCTGTTCACGACCTCTACCCGCCCTCACCGCATGGCCGAGCTGTCGCCCGAGAACACCGTGGCCCGCGGGGCGCCCCCCGCGATCGCGCGCGACTGGATCTGGCGCCTCTTCCAGCCCCAGGCCGTCGGGGAGAAGGCCTGGCCGTTCCCGACCTAGGCTCCGCAGCGGCTCGCCGCAGCTTATTCATCCACGACATCGTGGTGTCGAGCCCGGCTGGCAGCCAGGACACGCCGGTACCCGCCGCCAAGCGGCGCTGGCGAGGCATGCTTGAAGGGTATCAGTTGCCTGCCTCGGCGGCACGCGCAGCGGGTGCCCCGCAGGAGCTCCGCAGGTTGCGCCGGGCGCGGCGCCGCCCGCTCGTCTACTTGAAGCCGACGCACTTCCAGTGGTAGCCGAAGCCGTCGCTGTTGACGAAGTCCGAGGTCCAGCTCAGCCCGTCCGACGTCAAGGCGTGCGGCTCGGGGCACACATTGCCCGTCCCGCTGCTAAGCTGGCCGGTCTTGTAGCCCAGGGCGTTGCACAGCGCGGCGCCGTTGTCGATCGGAACGCCGTTGTTGTTCTTGTCCGGCCCGTTGCAAAGGCCGAGGGTCTGGTTGGCGGTGCAGCAGCCGCCGTAGCCGTTCGGCCAGCCGTCCGCGGCATTGTTGTTCGGGTCGACCATGGAGCGCACCGTGCCTCCGTTCGTGCCGAAGTCGAGCGTCTGGGTGTTCTGGTCGTACGTGCAGTTGAACTCCCCCGACGAGCAGCCGTCACCCGGGCAGCCGAGGTAGTGCAGCGTGCTCGCCGTCCAGGCGCGGAGATCGACGCCCTTGGCCGTCTTGCCCCACGCGTTCTGATTCGTCACCAGGTCGTTGCAGGTGGCGTGCTTGACCGGCGACGTGCACTGGCCGGAGACGCAGAACTGGCCCTGGCTGCAGGCGTTGGCGCACTTGCCGCAGTTGGCGGGGTCAACCTTGGTGTCAACGCAGAGGTTGCCACAAAGGGTCGTGCCGGGGCCGCAGAAGGCGGTGCACTTGCCGGCCAAGCAGATCTGCCCGCCGGGGCAGGCGCTGCCGCAGCCGCCGCAGTTGGCCGGGTCGTTCTTGGTGTCCACGCAGGCGTTGCCGCACTTGGTCGTGCCCCCCACGCACTGCAGCACGCAGCTCCCGTTCGAGCACACCTGCCCGCCCGCACAGGCCTGACCACAACCGCCACAGTTGGCCGGGTCGTTCTTGGTGTCCGCGCAGGCATTGCCGCACTTGGTGCTGCCGCCCGAGCACAGCAGGCCGCAGCTTCCGGCAGAGCACACCTGGCCGCCGGGACAGGCGCTGCCGCAGCTTCCGCAGTTGGCCGGGTCGTTCTTGATGTCCACGCAGCTCGATCCGCACTTGGTGGTGCCGCCCGAGCACAGCAGGCCGCAGCTTCCGGCAGAGCAGACCTGGCCGCCGGGGCAGGCGTTGCCGCAGCTCCCGCAGTTGGCGAGGTCACTCTTCGTGTCCACGCAGGCGTTGCCGCACTTGGTGGTGCCGCCCGAGCACAGCAGGC
>JACQWT010000261.1 GCA_016209145.1 Deltaproteobacteria bacterium
AAGGCCCTGCGTCTTGAGGGCATCCGCCTGCACGCCCTGACGCCCCAGATCTGCGTTGCCAGCACCCAGCTCCCGGGCGCCCTGCACGGTGATCCGGCCGACCAGATCATCGTCGCCACGGCGCGGCTTCTGGGCATCCCCGTCGTGACGGCAGATCGGAGGATCCGCGAGTACCCCCACGTCGCCACGATCTGGTAGGCATCTCGGGCGCGTGGTGTATCCAGAGCTCAGCGTGAGGCTTGGGCTCACCGCGGCGCTCGGCAGCAAGTAGAGCGCGGCCGCGCGAAGATCCTGGTTGCGGCTACGTCCCCCCGCCGTCGGCGCCCGCGTCGGGCCCGCCTTCCGGGCGTGGCGCCAAGTAGAGCTCCAGGTGAGGCCCGGCCACGGCACCCAGGCCGTCGCCGAAGCAGGCGCCGCTTCGCGCGTCCGACCGGGCAAGCAGAGCCAGGCCGTGGTAGCGGCCCGCGTGCTCGCGCCACTGCTCGACCAATTCGGTCACGTCCAGGCGCAGCGCTCGGGGCGGCGCTGCGCGCAGCGTCGCCGCGCGCATGGGCAGGCCGAGCTCGGGCCGGCGGGCCCAGCTCAGATCCTCCGGCCGCCAGGGCGAGAGCACCTGCGCCAGCTCGAGATCGAGCTCGCCCGTCTCAGGCGGGCAGCCGGGGGCGGGCTGGAGCACGAGCAAGGCCGCCTGGAGCTTGGCGTCCGCCGGAAGCCGAAGGACGAAGCCGAGCAGCAACATCGTCGTGCCCTCGTCCGGTCGGCCCAGCACGATCGTCTCGGCCGGCCCCGGCCCCAGCGCCGCGCCGGCCGAGGTCAGCCGCGCGAGCCGCTCGGGCGTGAAGTCGATCCGCATCGCGCTCGCGCCCACGGGTAGCGCGGCGCCAGGCCGGCAGCGGCCCAGCACGCAGGAGCGGCCCGGGCCGCACGGCTCAGCCGCGGAGCAGATCTCCGGGCCAGGGAGGTTCGCCGTGCAGGCCCAGAGGCATAGCGCGCTCGGCAGGAGCAAGGCGATCGGGCGGCGGCGCATGACGCGGCCGCAGGATAGCAGCGCGGGCTGCCGGCGGGCAGGCGGTAGCTCGCTGCAACGCTGGACTTTTCCGCCCGCTGCCCTACGCTCTCCGGCCTGGAGGAGACCCATGGCTCACGTTGACGCAGCGGTAGTCCGGGACGTGCTCTTGGCGGCGCAGGCCGCGACGGGTGACGGCCTGAGCTCGGGCGGGATCATCCGGGCCGTCGTCTCCTCGCTCATCTTCGTCGGCATCGGGCTGGCCGTCTTCCTGCTCGCATTCCTGCTCATCACGAAGATCACCCCGTTCTCGATTCGCAAGGAAATCGAGGATGACCAGAACACCGCCCTGGCGGTGGTCATCGGCTCGGTGATCATCGGCCTGGCGATCATCATCGCCGCTGCGATCGCCGGCTGAGCGTGGCCGTTCGCAGGCGGCCCCGGATCTGGCCCGGGCCGCCCGTAGGTGTTGCTTCCGATGGTCCGTGGCTTGCTTGGCGCGCTGCTCGGGATGGGGTTTCTCTCCTGCGGCGGCGCCGATCAGGCGGTGCCGCCGCCCCCCATCGTGCTGCCCGGCTTCCGGACCGAGATCCCGGCCTCGCTCCCGACCGGGCAGCTTCCGCCCGTCGTCCGTCCGCTCTTCTATGCGCTCTCGCTCGAGATTGATCCGTCCGCGGGCTCTTTCTCGGGCGAGGTGGTCATCGATCTCGACGTCCGCCGCTCCACTGGGGCGGTCGTGCTGCACGCGGCCGATCTGCGGGTCACGGCTGCCGAGCTCGTCACCGGCGATCGGCGGGTGCGCGCCGAGGTGTCCATGCGCGCCTCTCCCGGCGCGCTCGGCGAGCGCGAGGAGCTCGTCCTCGTCGCGCCGAGCCCGCTGTCTCCCGGGGGCGCCCAGGTTCGCATCGCCTACACGGCTGCCCTCACCGAGGACCAACGCGGATTGTTTCGCGTCCGCGAAAGCGGCGGCGTCTACGCCTTCACCGAGCTCGAGCCGGCCGACGCGCGCCGGCTGCTGCCCTGCTTCGACGAGCCGGAGTACAAGGCGCCGTTCGAGGTGGCGGTGAGCGTGCCCACGGGCAACGTGGTGCTCGCCAACGCGCGCGAGGAGAGCCGCGAGACCAGCCCCGACGGCAAGCACACGATCTTCCGTTTTGCCTCCACGGCGCCGCTGCCGCCGTACCTGCTCGGCCTGGCCGTGGGACCGCTCGAGCTGCGCGACGGGCCCAAGGGGCCGGTTCCGCTGCGCCTGGCTGCGCCTCGCGGCCGGAGCGCGCAGGGCACGAGCGCGCTCGAGGCTGCGGCCGCCTTGCTGCGCCAGCTCGCCGGCTACTTCGACCGGCCCTACCCCTTTGGCAAGCTGGATCTCTTGGCGGTGCCGAGCTTCGCTCCGGGCGGCAGCCAGAGCGCGGGTCTGGTCAGCCTGCGCGACGACCTGCTGCTCGTCGATTCCCCGCAGAGCACGGCGGCGGCGCGCCGGGCCGGCGTCTCCGTGCTGGCCCATGAGCTCGCACACCAGTGGTTCGGTGACGTGGTCACCGTGCCGTGGTGGGACGAGCAGTGGCTCAACGAGGGGATGGCGACGTTGCTCGAGGGCTTGCTCGTCGACTCCTGGCGGCCCGGGACCGCGCTCGGGCTGGATTTGCTCGTCGACGCGGGGGCCGCCATGGATCGCGACGCGCTCGGAAGCGCCCGCGCGCTGCGGCAGCCCTGGGTTCCGGGCGCGGCGGGGCTCGGCACCGGCGCCGAGGAGGGCGACGTCAAGGCGGCCGCCGTGCTGGGCATGATCCGGGGCTGGCTCGGCGACGAGACGTTCCAGCGGGGCCTGCGCGCCTTCGTCCGTGGCCACGAGCTCGGCAACGCCGGAGCCGAGGAGCTCTGGCGCGACCTCTCCGACGCTTCGGGGCAGGATGTGGCCGGCGTGGCCCGCAGCTACGTCGATACGCCGGGGGTGCCCCTGGTTCGCGCCCGACTCGTGTGCGACGCCCAGGGCCCCCGGGTCGATCTCTCCCAGGAGCGCCTGCCGGCATCGGCCCTGGGCCGGCGTGCTCCCGGCTCCTGGCGGATTCCGGTCTGCCTCGCCTTCCCGACCGGCTGGCGCGCGACGGTCCAGCGGCAGTGCGTGCTGCTGGGCGAGCCTTCGGCCAGCGCCCGGCTCCAGGCCGAGCGCTGTCCGAGCTGGATCAACCCCAACGCCGACTCTACCGGCTACTACCGCTTCGCCTTGCCGGCAGAGCAGCTTGCCGCGCTAGGCCGCGCTGCGCTCAAGGGCGAGGCGCGTGACAAGATCGGCTTTCTCGGCAACGCCTGGGCGTTGGTGCAGGCGGGCGAAATGCCTGCGCCCGAGCTGCTCGCCGTGTTGGCCCTCGCGGCGCGCGAGCGCCAACGCCAAGTGGTCGAGCAGGTGATCCTCACCCTGCGCCGGGTGGAGGGCGCGCTGGTCTTGGAGGAGTCTCGCCCGGCTTTCCAGTCGTTTGCCGGCCGGCTGCTTCTGCCGGCGGCGCGGCAGCTCGGCTGGGAGGCAGGCCCGGAGGAGGACGGGGAGCAGCAGCTTCTGCGTCCGGCCGTGCTCAGGGCCCTGGGCGAGCTCGCCGAGGACCGCTGGCTCGCGGCGAGCGCGACCGAACGGGCGGTCACCCTGATCGAGGGTCCCGGCGCCGCCGATCCCGAGCTCGCCGCGCTGGCGCTGCGCCTCGGCGCTCGCCGCGGCGGGTCGGCGGCTGACTTCGAGAAGCTGGTCCAGGCGGTCCGGCGGACCTCGATCCCGGCGCACCGGGCGGCGTTGGTGCAGGCGCTCGCCAGCCTGCGCGATCCGGCGCTGCTGCGCCGCGCGCTCGGGCTGACGCTGGACGGCACGCTCGGGGCGACGGACAGCCTGCACGCGCTGCGTGCGGCCGCCGCCTACGCGGACAGCCGCCGCCTCCTCGCCGCGTGGTTGGCCGAGCACGCCGCCGAGCTCGCCGGCAAGCTGCCGGGCTTCGCCCTGGAGCGCATGATGGCCGTCGTCGGCCGGCTCTGCGACCGGGAGCAGCGCACGCTCGTAGCGCAGGCGCTGGGGCCGATGGTGCAGCCCTCGCCCACCGCCCAGGCGCTGCTGGGCGAGGCGCTGGAGACGGCCGATCGCTGCGTCGAGCTGCGCGCGCGCCAGGCCGAGGCCACGGCCGCGTACCTGAAGCGGAGGCGGTGGTAGAGTGCTCGTCCGCCGAATCTGTGCCGGATGATCTGCTATCAGGACGAGCTAAGCATCCAGACCCGCCCGCGGGCGCTGTGCGACATCACGGGCGAGCTGGCCCGCGTCGTGGCCGCGAGCGGCGTGCGCACCGGGCTGTGCACGGCGTTCGTGCGACATACCTCCGCCAGTCTGGTGATCCAGGAGAACGCCGACCCCGCGGTGCTGCGTGACCTCGGGCGCTGGCTCGACCAGCTCGCACCCGAGGGCGCTAGCTGGGAGCACTCGGCCGAGGGCCCGGACGACATGCCGGCGCACGCCCGCTCGGCTCTGACGCGCTCGTCGGAAAGCATCCCCGTGTCGGACGGAAGGCTCGGGCTGGGCACCTGGCAGGCGGTCTACCTGTGGGAGCATCGCGCCCGGCCGCACCGCCGCCGCGTGCTGGTGCACGTTGCGGGCACGGGCTGATCTACGTGCCTTCACCGAAAGCGGGTGCCTACCAGAACTGGGGAGCGCCGCCGGATGAACCGCCAAGACGCCAAGGTCGCCAAGGAAAACAACCAGTTTTTTGGCGTGCTTGGCGTCTTGGCGGTTCGCTTTTCCGCCCGCACCCCCAATTCGGTTAGGCACCCACCGAAGGCTGCGCGGGCGCCGGGAACGCGCTATACATGAGCACGTCCCGCCGGCGCGCGTTGCGGGCCGGACGTGGCCGTGGGCCATCGGGGGCAGCCTTCCCGTGCAACTCGTCAAGCTCCGGTTTCTGCTGGCCGCGGGCGTGCTGCACCTGGCGGTCCCCGTGGCCGCGCGCATCGCGCCCCTGTCCGGCTATGCGTACCTCACGGGGACGCGGCAGAGCCCCGCGGAGATCGTCGTCGATCTGGCCTACGAGCCGCCCGCCTTGCCGGCGCCGAGCGAAGAGGTGACCGGGAGCACGGCCGGCGTGCAGGAGCCGCGCTTCGCGTACCGTACGCGGCTGGCGCGCCGCCGTCGCCCGCAGGAGGTGCTGCCGCCGCCGCCCGAGCCCGAGGAGCCGCCTTCCGAGCCCGAGCCAGCCGAGTCGCAACCCCACGCCCGACCGGCGGAGCCGGCGCCGAGCACCGACGCCTACGGGGAGCCGCCCCCGTCGACCGAGTGGCCGGGCGGGCTTCCGCCCGGCGTGGGCACGCTGCGGGTCTGGCAGCAGCCGGTCGTGCTGCCCGATGACGGGCGGGCGGCCCGGCCGGCCCCGACGCGCGATGTCCCGCGTACTGACGTGGATCCGGACATCGCCGGCAAGGTGGTGGGAGCGGTGGCGAGCGCCGTGGCTGATGCGGTGCGTGCTGCGGAGACGCCCGGAAGTTGCCAGGGTCGCGTCGCCGTGACCCTCGGACCGGACGGCCGGATGCGGCGCGCCGACTTGCTGAGCTACTCGGGCGGCAGCGCGGCCGTCTGGCAACGCGTGCTCGCGTTGGTGCGCGCGCGGCTGTCGGGTCGGCAACTCGTGATGCACAGCGCCTTTGCGCGGGGCGCGCTGGTCACCGTCACGGTCAGCTCGGAGCTGCGTATGCCGGGCGGGTCCGGCGGCATCATGAGCTTCGACACGACCAACATCGGCGCCCGCCCCGTGCGCTCGGTCTCGACACGGGCGAGCGTACGCGCTCTGGGGGACAAGTAGTCCCCCGTCACGACCCCGACCCTGGTAGACTGCCCCCCATGTCGTCGCGGCGCGCACTGCTTTTGCTGCTTGTCCTGCCGCTGGGTACGGCTGCGGCC
>JACQWT010000262.1 GCA_016209145.1 Deltaproteobacteria bacterium
CGCGTCACCCGTGCCCCGGCTGCCTCGGCGTCGGGGCCCCTACCCCGACGCCCGTCGCGGGCGCTGCGCGCAGCCGAAAATCGTCGCGCGGCGCGACGATTTTCGGGAGTAGTAGATCAGAACGCCCCTGACACAGCCAGACCCAATCCCGGGCGCAGCGGCATCGGCGCGACGGAAACCCGCTTCTGCGCCGAGGCTCGGCTGGCGATGCCGCCAACGAGCGCCGCCGTGCCCGCGCCTTGGACCAGTCCGTCGAGCACCAGCACGGCGAACACGAGGGAGTCCCTGCTGAGGTAGTTGCCGCTGTCCGCGAGGGTGACCCATGGCCCCACCACCGGCACCGCCATCCAGCCCGTGTCGTCGCCGAACGCCAGCGGAAGCGACGCCAGCCAAGCCGTGCCCAGCATGCTCGCGCCGGCGATGATGGCGCCGAGCCCGCGGCCACTCCCCTTGGACCCGCCGCCCGGCTCGGCCCGCTCCGGCAACTCGCGCAACTCCGCCACGGGCGCGGGCGCGGAGGCACCGGGAGCGGGCGGCGCGGCCGGGGCCGCCGGAGGCGTGCCGATGCGCGCCACGCACACGCCATCTGTCGCCCAGCAGCGGCCGTGCTTCGCGCAGGCAAGCGACTGCCGGCAGTCCGGGCCGGCAAACGCCTGGCACGAGCCGCGCAAGGCGAAGCACAGGCCCTCCTCTCGGCACCGTGCCGCGAGCCGGCAGTCCACCTGCGAGCGCGCCACGCAGCGGCCGGCGCCCGCGCTGCACCGGCCCTCCTGCGCGCAGGGCGCCGCGCGGCGGCAGTCGGCGTCGGTGGCGCCGGCGCCTCCCGGCTCCTGCGCCCGCACAGGGGCCCCCGGGGCGAGAACTGCGGTGGCCGCGGCGAGCGCCGCGAGCGCGCGGCGGCGGGCCTCAGAACGCATAGCTCACCGAGCCTCCGCCGCTGACGCCGCCGCTCGTGACGTCGCGCGCCTGGTAGCCGGTGCGCGCCGTGGCCGAGAAGCCGTGGCCGATGTCCACGCCGACCTCGCCGATGAGCCTCACCCCGAAGTGCTCGGCGCTCGGCATGTCGCTCACCTCGATGATGGGCGAGACGCGCAGGCGCCGGTGCGCCTGGATGTCGAGCTCGGTGAAGAAGCGCGTGCCGAAGGAGGTTTCCGCGGCGAGCGACTGGATCGTCTCGAAGCCCACGCTGAACTTGCTGCCGCGGGGATCGCCGATGTGCAGGGCGGCGCCCGTGCCGGCCGAGAACCCCACCTCGGTCACGCTGGCGAGCAGGCTGCCGTCGATGTGCCACTTGTCGTGCAGGCGGAAGCGCACCGTGGGCGCGGCGTAGTTCAGGCCCACGTCGAAGCGCTCGCCCTCGTCCTGGCCGGGGATCAACTCGCGCACCGGCACGGGCGCGCTGCCGCGGATGACTCCGGCGCGCAGGCTGAGCTCGCTCACCGCGCGCAGCGGCCGGTACGCGTACGCGCCCTCGACGCGGTAGTAGCGGTCGTCGACCGACTGGTGCTCCAGCACGCCGCCCGGGCCCTCGACCTGGGCGGTGCTCTTGCCGAAGGAAACGTACTCCCCGCGCGCGGTGAGCTCGCTGCGCCGGCCTTCCAGCTTGCGCTCCAGGGCGCGCTCGACGAGATCCATCCCCTCTTCGCGCACCTGCACGTGCTGCGGATCGGCCGGGGTGGAGAAGGCGGCGACGCGCGCACCGCTCGGGCGCTCGATCTCGATGGCGTAGTCGAGGCCCGGCTCCACGACCTGCTCGGCCGGGATGCTGGCGACGTAGTCTCCGGCCGGCAGGCGGCGAAAGGGCACCTGTGCGTAGGGGCCCCCGCCGGTGCGGTAGACGAGCACCGCGCTCCTGACGAGCTCGGGGTGCTCGATCCTGGCCTCGATGACCAGGGGCTCGTGAGCGATGGCCACTGCCAGCGGCGCGTGGTAGAGCCACGGCTCGGGCGCACTCTGCCGCTGCGCGCCGGGCGCGTCTCCCTCGGCTGCCCGTGCCAGGCTGCTTGCCAGGACGACGACGGCGGCAATGCCGCCCGCCGCCCGCCTTCGGATCTTTGGCTTGCTGCTTACCATGAGTAGCTGACCGCTCCCCCGAGGCCAGGCCCCGAGTGGTTGATGTTGCGCCCCTGGTAGGAGCCGCGCACGGCCACCACCAGCCCGTCGACGATGCGGAAGCCAACCTGCGCGATCCCGCGGCCGCCGACCTCGTTCGTGTCCATCGACGTGCCCTCGGGCAGGGCATCCTCGATCTCGGGCCGCACATCGCGCTCGGACGCGCCGGTGCCGGCGGGCTGGTTGGTCACCTCGGCACGGAACAGCATCGGCCAGCGCTCGATGGCGTTGAGCTCGAGCTGGGCGATGCCGCGCATCCCCACGCCGCCCAAGAGCTCGCCGCCGAGCAACAGGTTCGTGCCGAGATCGCCGCCGATGCGCAGCATGGCCTGTCCGCCGCCGGCGACGCCAACGTCCCTTAGCCCGACGAGCGCGCGACCGACGAGGCCGAAGGCCGGGACCAGGCCGACCTCCCCCTCGACGTAACCATACGTCAGGCCCACCTTGCGCGCCGACTTGGGCTGCTGGAGGTCGTCCAGATCCGCGATGGAGCCGCCCACGCCGCGGTACACCCCGAAGCCGCTGCGCACGGCGCGCATGCCGGTATCGCCGAAGCGCATGGCGAAGTAGCCCTCGGTCTGCCAGGCCACGTCGTTGCCGCGCCAGCGGTTGTAGTCGGCGTAGTCGGTCCAGATGGCCACGGTGGCGAGCGGGGGCCGCATGGGCTCCGGCGCGGGCTCCTCGATCACCGCGATCTTCTCGGGCGACTGGCCGTCGCCGCGCACCGGGGCGGCGCCGCCCTCCTTGTCCGTCGCCTCGATGAAGTACTCGACGCCGCCGGGGCGCATCTGTCCGGCCGGCAGCGTGGCACGGTAGTAGCCGGGGCCGACCGGCTGCATGGGGTACGAGGCGTAGAGCTGCTCGCCCTCGGCGCGCGCGTGGAGCACGGCGCCGGTGCTGGGGGCGGCGAGGCGCCCGGCGATGGCAAGCGGACGGGACGCCAGTGCTGCTTCGGGCGGGTCGAAGCTCGTCAGCACGGCGCGGCTCCTGCCACCCGGAGCCGGTCCGCCGGCGGCGAGCCGGCGCAGCATGGCCGCCTCCTCCATCAGCGTGGGCGCGTAGGGGCTCTGCGGCCTCGTGCGTACCCAGTCTTCGTAGACGGCAATGCGCATGCCGATCGCGGCGCCGCGCAGCGACTCGAACAGGCGCCCGATCTCGCTCGCCTCTTCGCTGGCCGGCTCCGGAATCGCGGCCGGCGGCGCCGGCTCCGGGCACGTCGGCGCGCCGCCCGCAGGTGCCGGCGTGGGCGCGGGCGCGGCCGCCACGGGGCGCGGCAGGATCACCACGTCGCCCGGCTCGGGCGGGCGATCGATCTCACCCTCTGCCGCCGCCAGGCTCAGCCGCTCGCGCACCTGCCGCAGCACCAGCACACCGATGCGAAAGCGGTCGCGCACCTCCTTCTTCGTCACCGGGTGGCGCAGCACGAGCGGCCGCCACAGCTCGACGACGTCGCCCGTGCCGGCGCCGTGGCCCGCGGCAATGTCGACGATGACGTCATGTCCCTGCACGGCGACGACGTGCCCTTCGACGGACCCCGCCGCTACGCCCTGGGCCAAGGCGTGGCCGGCCGGCATCGGGCCGGCGAGTGCCAGCGCGACGGCAAGGAGCGCAGGGCGAACGCGCCGCCGCGGCGTGGCGCGAAGGCAGGTGCGCGGCGGGGCAGTTGTTCTGGCCGGATGATCGTGGGGATGCACGGCTTCTCCTGTGTTCTCCGGGTCGGCATTTGCAGTTGCCGTTCCATCAGCCGCGCTCGACGGCTCGCAACGATCTCGCGCGCCGCGTCTGATTCCCGACGGCTGGGCCGGGGCGCGGTTGCATAGGAATCTTCACAGGCGTGCGGCTTGTTCACACCTGCGCCACCGAACTTCCGGGCGCACGTCCCGGAAAGTTGACCGGCTGCGCTGGCCATGCAAAACCAAGGGCAATCATGCGGACCGTGTGCCGGGGGTGGCTCTTGTCGGCCGGGTGCCTTGTGGTGGCGCTCGGCGCGGCCGGCCACGCCGCGGCCGAGCCCGTGCCCGCGCATGCGGGACCGTCGCCGGCGCCGGCAGCCGCACCGAAGGCACCGGCACCCGCACCGAAAGCCCCATCTGGGGCCCGCGCGAGCAAGAGCGCCAGCCCGGCCGCAAAGGGCGAGAAGGCAAGCCCCCGGCCTGGGCCGGCCGCCGGGCCCAAGGCTGGCGCCGTCCCGGCGACGCCGGGCAAGCCAGCCGGCCACCCGGCCAAGGCGGGCACGGCGCGAGGCCGCGCCTCCGCTCGGACGGCCGGTCGCGGGCCGGACGGCAAGGGCAAGCCGCCGGTGGCGGCGCCCGTGGCGCCGGACCTCGAGCCGGCGCGTGCGGACCAGGCGCCGGCAGGGCACGGCCAGCCCTTGCCTCGCCTTGCGGGCAGCGAGCCGGGCAAGCCGGACGAGCGGGCGCGCCAAGCGGTGCGCGGCAGCTTCCCGGCCACGGTTCCGGGCGATCCTTCCGAGTCGCCCGAGCTTCGGGCCATGCGCGAGCTGGACCAGGAGCTGTTTCCGCCAGCCGCCGGCGCGGGCGAGCCGCCCTGGGCGACGTCGCCCGTGCTTCCCGCCCCGCCCGGGCCGCGCGTCGACATCTCGGGGCTACCGGCCAGCGGTCTGCCCGGGCCGGCGCCGAGCGAGCCCCAGGTCAAGGATCTCGGCTGGCTCACCACGCTCGCGCCGCCCGCCATTCCCGCGCGCTGGGAGGGGCCGGTCGTGCGCTACCTGGAGTACTACCGGGACACGCCGCGCGGCCGGGCGCTGGTGCGCCGGTGGGTGCAGAAGAGCGGGCGCTACGGCGACGCGATCCGCGCCGTGCTGCGCGAGCACGGCCTGCCCGAGGATCTCGTCTGGGTCGCGCTCGTCGAGAGCGGCTTCGAGCCCACCGCCCGCTCGCACGCCGGCGCCGTGGGCCTGTGGCAGTTCATGCCGGCTACCGGCCGGATCTACGGCCTGACCGTCAACCGCCGGGTCGACGAGCGGCTCGATCCCGCGCGCTCGACCCAGGCCGCGGCACGTCACTTGAAGGATCTCTTCGGCCGCTTCGGCTCGTGGGAGCTCGCGTTTGCCGCCTACAACATGGGCTACGGCGGGCTGCTGGCGACGGTGCGCAAGTACAACACCAACGACTTCTGGGAGCTCGCGCGCCTGGAGGCCGCGCTGCCCTACGAGACCGCACTCTACGTGCCGAAGATCGTGGCCATGGCGGTGGTGGCGCACAACTGCAAGCTCTTCGGCTGCGAGGATGTCGAGCTGGAGCGGCCCAAGCCCTTCGACCGCGTGGCCGTGGGCCCAGGCACGACGCTGGAAGCGATCGCCGTCGCCGTGGACGAGCCCTACAACGCGATCGCGAGTCTCAACCCCCATGTGGTGGGAAGCCGCTTCCCGCCGCTGGAGACGGCGGGCGCGCCCCGGCGTACGTGGACCGCATACGTGCCCAAGGGCAAGGGCAAGCTCGCGGCCGAGGGCGTGCACATCCTCGCCGAGATCCGCTCCCCCGTGGCGACCCACACGGTGCGCTGGGGGGAGACGCTCGATCGCGTAGCCAGACAATTCGGCGTGCAGCGCTGGAAGCTCGAGCGGCTCAACGACCTGTACCCGAGCGAGTCGCCCCGGCCCGGCACCGTGCTTTTCGTGCCGGCCGCGGCGGCGCGGCCGGCGACTGCTTCGGGCGGAGGGGCGGGGAGCGCGGCGGCCGGGAAGGGCGAGCGGGAAGAAGAGGATCTGCCGGTCGTGGTCGTGCCGCAGGCGAGCTTCGCTTATGCCGGCCGCCGGCGCGTCTTCTACGAGGTCGTTCCGGGCGACAGCGTGCCGGAGGTGGCCGGGGCGTGCGGTCCCGGGGTTGACGAGCTGCGGCGCTGGAACAAGCTGGCGCCGGACGCGGCCCTGCAGGACGGCATGTGGCTGCAGCTCTTCCTGCCCGAGGGCCATCATCCGGCCGGCGTTGTCCTGGCCGAGGAGCCGGAGGTCAGCGTGCTCCCCGCCCTCTCGCCGGCCTTCTTCGCCTACTTCGAGGGCCGCAAGGGGCGGCGCCGCCTGGAGATCGAGGTCCAGGCTGGTGACACCTGGAGCAAGCTGGGCGAGCGCTACGGCCTCCCACTGGCGGAGTTGGAGCGCATCAACCAGCGCAGCCGCAAGAGCCTGCTCCAGCCGGGCGAGACGGTCGTCGTCTACGCCAAGAACGCGGGCGTCCCCGGCGCCCCCGGTCAGCAGGCCAAGCCGCCGGAGCCCGGCGCCCCTGCGCCCGCGCCGGGAGAGCCGCCCGCCGGCGCGCCGGCCGGCTCCGCGCCAGCGGCCCCGGAGGGCGTCGGTACGAGCGGCGCGGCCGTGCCCTCGGCGCCGGCGGGGCGGTAGGCAGCGGGCACGTTGCGCAGCAAGCCGCATGCTCCCTGGCAGCTCGCCCCGCCCGAGTAGCGGCGCACCACGGGCGAGCGCAACCGCTGGAGCTTGTCGATGAAGGCGCCGAGCTCCTGCTGGCTCGCCCGCGCGAAGCCGACCTCGTCGCCGCCGTTGAGGTCCAGCACGTTGAGCCGCAGCCGCACGCCGCGAAACAGCTCCGCGAGCGCGTCCACCTCGGCGTCGTCGGTGTTGACGCCCGCCAGCACGACCCAGGCGACGGTGAGCCGGCCGGGAGAGACGCCGGCGTACTCGCGCAGCGCGGCGACGAGCTCGCCCAGGGGCTGGCGGCCGGCCACGGGCAGCAGACGGCGGCGCCGCTCCGCGATGGCGGAGGTGAGCGAGGTAATCAGGCGGAAGGGCTGGCGCTCGCGGGCGTAGCGGCGGATGGGCTCGACCAGGCCGACCGTGGAGATGCTGACGGCTCGGCCGGCGATGCGGCCGCCGCAGGGATGCGCCAGCACGCGCGCCGCCCGGACGACCTCGTCGTAGTTGGCGAGCGGCTCGCCCTGGCCCATGAACACGGCGCCCGTGACGCGGCCGGGCGCCTCGTCGCGCACCGCGAGGAGGGCCGAAACCATCTCCCAGGCGGCGAGGTTGCGCGTGAGCCCGAGCCGCCCGGTCAGGCAGAAGGCGCAGCGCATGGCGCAGCCCACCTGCGAGGACAGGCACACGCTGTAGCGGCCCTGGACGTGCAGCGGGATGCGCACCGCCTCGCTCAGGGCGCCGTCGGGCGAGCGCAGCAGGTACTTGACGAAGCCGTCGGCGGGGTCGGTGGCGCGCTCCAGCACCTCGAGCCGGTGGCGCACCGTGGTTGCATCGACGGCGCGCCGGAGCCGGCGCGGCAGCGGGTGCCGCAGATCGAGATCGGCGGCGCCGTGGAAGATGACGTGGGCGAGCAGGCGCCGCACGTCGTGCGGGCTCGCGGCGCAGCCCTGCGCGCCGAGGTGCGTGGCGAGCTCCTCCGGCACCATGCCCAGCAGATGAGGACGGAGCTCCACCGCTCGCTTGTAGCAGAGCAGGTTCTGTCCCGCGAGCTACGTCCGCCCCGCCCGCGCCATGGCCGCAAGCAGAGCGCTGCGGTCGAAGTACACCTCGTTGTGCACGACGAGGCCGCCCTGCACCAGCACGAGATCGAGGCCCGTCTCCTCGACGAGCGCGGCGCCCACCGGGATGCGGGCCTGCCAGCGCAGCACGAAGCCGCCCTCGATGGGGAACACATCCTGCGCCGACCACACCCAGTCGGGGAAGGCCGCGAGCAGGCGGCCGAGGTAGGCGCGGAGCGCGGGCTTGCCTCTGATCCCTTCGGGCCGCGCCGGGTCCCGGTAGAAGACGTCCGGCGCGTAGATCGCGACGAGCTCATCGGGCCGGTTGCCGGTCCACAGCGGCAGCCACCGCGAGCAGAGCGCGAGCGCTTCGGCACGGTCCATGTTGCGTCCCTCGCTACTGCTCGCAGAAAATCCCCTCGGGATCCGAGCTTGCGCTCTTGATCTCGCCGTCGATGCTCCACTTCGCGGCGAGGTGCCACGACTTGAAGCAGTAGTCGCAGGGCTCGCCGATGCCGCTGCCCACGCCCGACCCCGGCGTCTTGACGTGCTCCACCGTCTCCAGCGCGCCGGCTTCCACGGCCACCTGTGCCGGCGTGGCGTCGAAG
The DNA here is from genome assembly GCA_016209145.1 of Deltaproteobacteria bacterium. Classification (GTDB taxonomy): domain Bacteria; phylum Myxococcota_A; class Polyangia; order Polyangiales; family Polyangiaceae; genus JACQWT01. Next base: position 8,166 of record JACQWT010000262.1, read on the forward strand.
CTCCAGGTGAGCTTGTTGGGGCCGGCATCCATCACGAGCTGACACGAGAGCAGCGTGGCCGTGGCCGGGCTCGCTCCCTTCTTGTTGTCGTACTGCGCCGTGAGGCCGCCGGAGACGGGGTCCTCGGGCGCCTCGAGCGTGCAGTCAACGACGAGGTTCTCGTCGATGATCTCAGGCACGAGCGCGGCGCCCTCGCCCCCGTCGCCGCCGCTGCTCGTGCCGGCCATGCCGGAACGCGACATATTCTCGTCGAGTTTTATTGTTATTAAGGATACCTCGCCGCTTGTTCCCGGAACCTCTGACCAGAGCCGGGGCCCGGCGACCAGGTCGGCCGATCCGACCGGTTCGAGCAGCCGGTGCCGGCGGCGAGGAGGAGCACCAGAAGCGCGAGGGCTCGGCCGCCGGCGCCCATGAGCTACGGCTTGCGCGGCGGTGCGTTGGGGATGAGCCCCCGTTCCATCAGGCACTGCGTGACCACGCGCGCGCGCTTGATCAGGCTGTTGGCCCGCTCGTACAGGTCGTCCTCGTTGGGGTAGAGGCGCGCGATCTTCTGCTCCATCGCCTTCTTGGCCACGGCCACCGCCTCGCGCGGGAACACCTCCCACTCCGCCATGCTCGGCACGATGTAGTCCTCGCGCAGCCCTTTGTCCTCGGCGATCTTGGCCAGCTCCCGTGCGGCGGCGACGCACATCTCGTCGGTGATGGTGCGGGCCCGCACGTCCAGGGTGCCGCGGAAGATGCCGGGGAAGCCCAGCGAGTTGTTGATCTGGTTGGGGAAGTCGCTGCGGCCCGTGCCCACGATCCGGGCGCCGGCCTCCTTCGCCTCCCACGGCCAGATCTCGGGAACGGGGTTGGCGCAGGGGAAGACGATGGCGTCGCGGGCCATGCGCTTGATCCACTCCGGCTTGATCGTGCCCGGGCCGGGCGTCGAGGCGGCGACGACCACGTCGGCGCCGGCGAAGGCGCTCTCGGGCGCGCCCGTCACGTGCCGCCGGTTGGTGGTGAGGCACATCTCCCACTTCTGCTTGAACTCCTCCTCGAGCTTCTTGCGATCCGGCCGGTCGCGGTGCAGCACGCCCTTGCTGTCCGTGATCACGATGTTCTCGCGCCGGGCGCCGGCGGCCTCGAGCACGTACACCGTGCGGATGTTGGCCGCGCCCGCGCCGAACAGGACGATCTGCACTTCGTCCAGGCGCTTGCCGACGAGCTTCACCGCGTTGATCACGCCGGCGGTGATGACCGTGGCCGTGCCCTGCTGGTCGTCGTGCCAGATGGGGATCTCGCATTCGGCGCGCAGCGTGTCGAGGATGCGGAAGCACTTGGGCTGGGCCAGATCCTCGAGGTTCACCCCGCCCACGGCGGGCTGGAGGATCTGTACCCACTCGATGATCTTGTCGGGGTCCTTGGTCCCGATGACCAGCGGGTAGACGTCCACACCGCCCAGGTACTTGAAGATGAGCCCCTTGCCTTCCATCACGGGCAGGCCCGCCTCGGGCCCGATGTCGCCGAGGCCAAGCACGCGCGTGCCGTCGGAGACGACGGCCACGGTGTTCCACTTGTTGGTGTAGTCGTAGACCTTCTCCCGGTCCTTCTGGATGGCCTTGCAAGGCTCGGCCACGCCCGGCGTGTACCAGATCGCGAAGTCGCTCAGGTCGCGAACGGCGCACTTCGGCGTCACTTCGATCTTGCCCTGGTAGTAGGGATGCAGGCGCATGGCGTCCTCACCGGGCGCCTTGGCCTTCGCGAGTAGCTCTTCGACCGTGGTCTTCATGGTGCGTGGCCTCCCTTGTCCTTCGGCGCCAAGCTAGCAGCTCTGCGTCATGATCTCCTTGGCGACGTCCGGATGGTGGGCGATAAAGCGCAGCTCGTCGCCCGTCAGGGGCTGGTGGTTCTGCGCGCTGGCCATGCGCACCAGATCCAGCACCAGGGTCGCCTCGGCCTGGTCCTTGAACTCGATCTCCAGCTTGCCGTAGATGTTGCGGAAGCCCTTGATCCCCTCGTACACGCCCGAGGCCACCCAGCGCCCCGTCTCGATGATATCGGGCTCGGTGTGCCCCAGCTCCTCGACGTTGTAGACCTCGCAGTCCTGGACTTCGGAGACCGCGCCGTCGATATGCGTGCCCGCGGTCACGGCCGCGTTGCACCCCAGCGCCACCTGGCGCGGGGAGATGGGCCAGCGCAGGGCGTACGCCGCGTAGCGCGCCAGCTTCCATGCCTTGGGCAGATCGATCTGATCGCCCACGAGCTCGCGCTCGCGCAGCGAGCGGCTCTTCTTGAGCGCCAGGATCACGCTCACGAGGTCCGCGATGCCCGCGCGCTCGCCCACGCCGTTAACCGTCGTCTGAATGTAGGCGTCCACCCCGGCGTCGAGTGCGCCCAGGGCTCCCGCGATGGCGTTGGCCACCGCCAGGCCCAGGTCGTCGTGGCAGTGGAGCTCGATCGGCATCTTCAGCTCCTCGGCGAGCATCTTCACGCGAGCGCGGATGGACCAGGGGTTCTCGAAGCCCCAGGTGTCGCAGTAGCGGTAGCGGTCCGCGCCCGCGCTGCGCACCCGGCGGGCGATCATCATCAGATCTGCGTCCGAGGCCCGCGCCGAGTCCTGCATGCCTACCGTGACCGACTGGATCTTGGCACGCCTGGCCTGCTCGAGGGCCGCGCACACTTCATCCGCCACCCGCTCCAGGCTCCACCCCGGGCCGAGGCGCGAGCGCAGGAACCAGGCGTGGCTCGGGATCGACATGTACAGATGAGTAAGCTGCGTGTGGGTGACGGCCTGCTCCACGTCGGAGCGCAGCGCATTGATCCAGCCGCGCAGGCAGATGGGCGCGAGCACGCCCAGCTTCTGCAGCTTGCAGTTGCCGTTGATGTAGTTGGCCTCGTGGTGGGTCGCGGCCAAGCCCACCTCGGTCTCGCAGATCCCCAGCTCGTTCAACTGGAGGTTGATCATGGTCTTCTGCAACGGCGACAGGCAAAGGCGCGAGGTGCGCACACCGTCGCGGTTGGTCGTGTCGATGATGTGGATACGGGCCTCGGTCGGCATCTTCCTCTGCTCCTCGTGAAGGCTGCGGCCTGGAGCGAACCCCCGGGCGGACCGGCGGCAGCCTAGCTCCCGCGGCGCGCGAGGGTCAAGCGTTGACGTGGTCCGCACGCTCGCGTTGTGCGCTGTGCACAGTTTTGCTACGCGACCAGTCATGAGCACACTACAGGAAGATGCGCTGCGCTATCACGCCGAGGGACGACCCGGAAAAATCGAGCTGGCGATCACCAAGCCCTGCGCCACGCAGCGCGATCTCTCGCTGGCCTATAGCCCGGGGGTTGCCTACCCCTGCCTCGCGATCGAGAAGGAGCCCGATCGCGCCTTCGAGTACACGGCCCGGGGCAACCTCGTGGCCGTGATCTCCAACGGCACCGCCGTGCTGGGGCTGGGCGACATCGGCGCGCTGGCCGGCAAGCCTGTCATGGAAGGCAAAGGCGTGCTCTTCAAGCGCTTTTCGTCCGCGAGCTCGGGCTGGAGCCCAAGGTGGCGATGCTCTCCTACGCCAACTTCGGCCAGTCACCGCACAAGTTCGCCCGCACGGTCTCGGAGGCCACGCGCCTGGTCAAACAGCGCGAGCCCGAGCTGGAGTGCGACGGCGAGATGCAGGCCCAGGTGGCCTTCGACCGCTCCTTCCGCGAGAAGTACTGGCCGCACAGCACGCTCAAGAGCGATCCCAACCTGTTCGTGTTCCCGGCCTTGGGCGCCGCGAACACCGCCTACCAGTTGGTCAGCCGCGTCGCGGGCATCGACGAGATCGGGCCGGTTCTGCTCGGGCTGCGCAAGCCCGTGACGGTCGTACCGCCGCAGGCCCCGGTCAACACGATCGTCCAGATGACGGCCATGACCGCGCTGCACGCCATCCAGGGCTCGGACTGGGGACGGGCCTCGGTGCCGCCGCCACCGCCGCCGTAGCGAGCTGCGCAGGGCGCTCGCCGCGCGCGGCGATTCGTCGTACAGTGCCGGGCCGTGACGACCGCGCCGCCGGGCTTTCTCCACGCCGTCGCCGCCGGCACGACCGACGTTGGCCGGCACCGGGAGCACAACGAGGATTGCTACCTCGTGCGCGCCGAGCTCGGCCTGTGGGTGGTCGCCGACGGCATGGGTGGGCACAACGCCGGGGAGGTGGCCAGCGCGCTGGTGACCGTCTCGGTGGGCAACTTCTTCGAGGCGACCGGCGACGGCACGTGGGACGAGCTGTACGCGCGGCCTTCCGATGAGCCCTTGCCGCCGGCCGCCCGCCGCTTGGCCGCGGCGATCCGCAAGGCGAACTTGGACGTGCACACCCTGTCGCTGGGGCGGCCCGAGCACCGGGGCATGGGCTCGACCATCGTGGCGGCCCACCTGCCTCCGGGCACGCGCGAGCTGCACGTCGGTCACGTCGGCGACAGCCGGTGCTACCGGATCCGCGGCGGCCGCATCGAGTTGCTCACGCGCGATCACTCCCTGCTCAACGAGGCGAAGGCGCTCGATCCACCCCTGAGCGACGCGGACTTGGCCCGCGTCCCACCGAACATCATCACGCGGGCGCTCGGGATGGATGCCAGTGTCGACGTCGACGTGCGCACCTTCGACGTCGAGGCGGGCGACGGCTATCTCTTGTGCTCGGACGGCCTGAGCAGCATGCTCGATGAGGCGCAGATGCTCGAGGCGGTCCTGCTCTTGCAAGGGTCGCCCGAGGCGTCCGATCTGCTGGTCGCCCTCGCCAACGAGGCGGGTGGTCTCGACAACGTGACCGCCGTGCTGGTGCAGGTGGCGCAGTAGGGTATTCGTCCGCAGGATTTGCGCGATCCGCGCAACTCAGCGCGGGCTTCGCCCGCAACCCAACTCCGTCCGACCCGCTCCCGCTCCCGCTCCCGCTCCCGACTTCCGCACTTC
>JACQWT010000263.1 GCA_016209145.1 Deltaproteobacteria bacterium
CGGGCTACCGGTCATAGCGCGGGCTTCGCCCGCAACCCAGGCCGCGAACGCCAGCGTTCACGCCTTCGCGTTCCCCCACGAACCCCGGGCGGAGGCGCCAGGGCTGCGGTTGCCGGCCGACCAGAAGTTTCACGCTGCCGGCTGCCTCGGCGTCGGGGCCCCAACCCCGACGCCCGTCGCGGGCGCTTCGCGCAGCCGAAACTCGTCGCGCGGCGCGACGATTTTCGGACCTAGTAGAACAGAAGGCGCCGCGGCGACGCCACGTCGCGCCAGGGAGCAACGAAGATGCAAGTCCTGATTGTCCTCAACGACCCGCCCTACGGCACCGAACGCACCTACAACGGGCTCCGGCTCGCCCTCAACCTCCTACAGAAGGTCGAAGGGGCCAGCGTCACCGCGTTCCTCATGGGGGACGCGGCCGCCGCCGCCAAGGCGGGCCAGCAGACGCCGAACGGCTACTACAACATCGAGCGCATGCTCAAGGGCGTGCTGACCCGCAAGGGCGAGGTGCTGCTGTGCGGGACGTGCATGGACGCCCGCGGCATCAAGGAGACGGAGATCGTGGGGGGCAGCCGGCGCAGCACCCTCGACGAGCTCACCAGTCTGACCGCTACGGCCGACAAGGTCCTGGTCTTCTAGAAGGAGGAACGCAACGATGACGGAACAGATCATTCATGCGCTTCTGCTGGCGCTGCACAACATCGCCCTCGTCGGGTGCGCGGCCGCACCCTTCTACAACCGTGCCCTGGTCCTCAAGCGCGGGCAGTATGGGCCGAAGCTCCACTACGAGCTGGACAAGGTGGTCGAGGACACCCTGCAGGGCAACGCTCCGTACTGCATGACCTTCATCGCGACGCTTTTCGTCACCGGCATGGCCATGCCGCTCAACCACCACATCTTCCACGGGGCGCTGCGCGAGCTGCACGCCGTGGCGGTTGTCGCCCTGGCCATCAAGCTGATCTTCGTCGCCGGCATGGTGGTAATCATGGGGCAGATCTTCTACGGCCTCAACCCGCGGCTGCGACAGATCTTCGCGACCTTCGCGCCGGGGAAGGCACCGGACACGGACTTGGAGAGGGAGTTCTTCGCCACGCGGGCCAGGCGCAAGGCGCTCTGCGAGACCTGCCTCAAGTTCGCGGTGGTCGTGCTCGTCGCCAGCGCCTTCCTGGGATTCAAGGCATGACGGCCGACAACAAGTCGGCGGCGGACCGTCCTGCGGCCGAACAGATCTACCTCGACCACAACGCGACGACGCCGGTGCATCCGGCCGCCGTCGAGGCGATGTTGCCCTACCTGCGCGAGCACTTCGGCAACCCCTCGAGCGGGCACGCCTACGGTCAGCGCGCCAAGCGCGCGGTGGAGCGCGCGCGCGAGCAGGTCGCCGCGCTGCTTGCCTGCCACCCCGACGAGGTCATCTTCACCTCGGGCGGCACCGAGGCCAACAACCTGGCCATCCGCGGCACGGTTGACCCGGCAGCGCGGCGGCACGTCGTCACGTCCGTAGTGGAGCATCCGGCCACGGCGCGGCCGTGCGAGCTGCTCGAGCGGCAGGGCGCCCCTGTGACGCGCCTGCCGGTCGACGGCGCCGGTCGGGTGCAGGCCGACGTGGCCCGCGCCCTCATGCGCGGCGACACGGCCCTCGTCACGGTCATGCTCGCTCAGAACGAAACCGGCACGTTGATGCCGGTCGCCCAGCTCGCCGCTCTCGCCCACGAGCGCGGCGCGCTCGTTCACACCGACGCGGCGCAGGCCGTGGGCAAGATCCCGACGCGCGTGGGCGAGTTGGGCGTCGACCTGCTCTCGGTCGCCGGGCACAAGCTCTACGCACCCCAGGGCGTGGGCGCGCTGTTCGTGCGCCGCGGCGTCCGTCTGGCCCCCGTTCTGCTCGGGGCCGGGCACGAGCAAGGGCTGCGGCCGGGCACCGAGAACGTGGCCGGCATCGTCGGCCTCGGGGCGGCCTGCGTGCTCGCCGCCGCCGACCAGGAACGGGAGGCGGAGCGAGAGCGCGCTCTGCGGGACGCGCTCTGGGAGGCGCTGTGCGCGGCGATCCCGGGGATCGTGCTCAACGGACATCCGACGCAGCGGCTGCCGAACACGCTGAATGTCTCCTTTCCCGGCGCCCGCGGCAGCGCCGTCCTGGCCGCGGCTCCCGCGATCGCGGCCTCGACCGGCTCCGCCTGCCACGAGGGCGGCGAGACGCCGTCGGCCGTGCTGACGGCGATGGGGCTCGCCTCCGCCACCGCGCTCGGGGCCGTGCGCTTGTCTCTCGGGCGGAGCACGACCGGCGAGCACATCGACCAGGCGGCAACAGCGCTGGAGCACGCCTGGCGCTCGGTCCATGGCGTAGGCTGATGCGCTTGGGCACGGAAAGCCGGCCAGTCAGGGCGAACGGGGTTGGGGCCCCGTTCGCGGGGTCTGGGGCGAAGCCCCAGCGTGGAACTCTCCCGCGGACGGCACCCCTGCGTCCACAGCGCGCAACGGCCGGGAGGCGTTGCTGCTTACGTCCGCCCGCTCCGTTCCTGCGGGCGTGTCGCCCCGATTCCGCGGCTGCGCGGAATCGACAATCAAACGCGCTGGGGTTGCGGGCGAAGCCCGCGCCATGTGTCCCGTCGCGAAAACGAGGAGAGTGATACGCTCTCAGCGCTTGGCGGCGAGCAGATCCTGCACCGCGGCGACGAGTTTCTCCCGCGTGACGGGCTTCTCCAGGAACACGTCCACCGGCAGGAACACCGGATCGCGCGGGTCGTCCTTGATGGGAGCGAAGCCCGTGGCCTGCCGCATGCCGGTGAGCATCAGGATGGGGATCGACTTGTACGTCGGGTGCTTGCGCAGCTTGCGCGCGGCGATCATGCCGTCCGCGCGGCCCGCCATCATGACGTCGAGGATCATCCCGTCGGCCTTGAAGCCGCCGTCGAGGACGGTCATGGCGTCGTCGCCGCTCACCGCCGCCCCCACCTCGTAGCCCGCCGCCTCGAGCGCGAGCTTCGTCATGGCGACGAAATCCGCGTCGTCGTCGACAATGAGAATCCGCGATGCCATCGTCGTCCTCCTTGGCTGTCGCCCCGGCACGGGCAGCCGCCGGGAAAGGCTGCCACCATCTGCCACCGGGAACGGTAGCCGTGTCGGCGCGCGGCCGTCAAGGAGCAGCCAGCCCTGGGGTGCACGTCACCCGAGTGACGCCCGCTTGGGCACCTGGGCACACGTGGCTTGCGCGCTTCTATCTGACCGCGTACTATGCTGTCAGAATGGAGGCGCGGCATGGCGGGCACGGCGTTCGAGGTTCTGGGGAAGAAGCGCGATGAGCTCAGGAAGGAGGTGGCTGCGGTCGGCGACATGCGCCCGGGCTCGCTCGTCGAGCGCTACCGCCGGTGCCGCAAGCCCGGCTGCCACTGCGCCAAGGAGGGATATCGCGGGCATGGCCCGAGCTGGTCTCTCACGCATGCGGTCAGCGGCAAGACCGTCACGACGATCATCCCCGCCGACGCGGTGGACCAGGCCCGCCACGACATCGCGGAGTACCAGCGGTTCCGCGGGTTCACACGCGATCTCGTCGATGTGAGCGAACGCCTCTGCGACGCGCGGCTGGAAGCGGCCAAGACTGCCTCGGGAGAGGCGGTCAGAAAGGGGCTCTTCGGCGGAAGTCGGGGTGGCGCGATCGCCGCCGCAAAGGGCTGGGCGGATGCGCCGACGTGGTCGACACATGGGCGCGCGAGCGCTCAGAGGGTGGGTGGTGGTGGCGACGTGGTCGCTCGGCGCCCGGCACGCCTGCTTCGCGGGATCGACGGCGCGTCCCGCCCGCGAAGCGTCGCGCCGGGCGCCGGCCTTGCCATGATGCCGGCGTCTTGCCATGCGGCCTCCGTCGTTGTTCTCGGGCTGCCGCCCGATGCAGGTGGATGGCGTTGGTGGCGGGCTGGAAGCGCCAAGCCGGGCCAGCGCGAGCCAGGGGGACTTGGGCAACACCGGACGGCGCGACAGGTGGTGCCGCCAGAACTGGGGGGTGTTGGCCCAGCAGGCACCGGTTATGGCGGCGCCGCGTGCGGGCAGGGCGTGGTCTGGCCGCCTGGGACCGCGCTTTCCGGACCGGCGCGCGCGTTCGCCTCGCCAACTGGGCGAAAGCAGGTAGAAGCGCGCGGCCGGTGCTGCCGCGGGGCCACGCGCGGAGCGGCGCCGGCCCCGTGGTGCCGCCAGAACGGGGGGGTGTTGGCCCAGCAGTAAGAGATTACCAGGAAACGGTTCATCTAGGGCTTTGTAGTGGATATCGATGAACCATGGGGCAGATACGGTAGGTGAGAGAGCTTGGCCTCGACGGCTCACATGGCCCCAATTCCTTCACGCTCCGTTTCTTGGAAATCCCTGAGCGGAAGGCCGGCGAGCCGACGGGCCGGCGGCCGATGAGCGGAAGGCCGACCAGCCAACGGCCAAGGTTGCGACTTGTGGCGCCCGGCACCCGCCACAATCCTGACGTGCGCCCCCGGCCCTGGGGCCTCAACCGCGGAAGAAGCCCCAGACGTAGCTCGCTGCGGTGAAGGTGAGGACCGCACCCAGGAGCCACTTGATGTGACGCGCGGGCACGTACTTCTGGCAGCGGGCGCCCAGGTACATTCCGGCCATGCCGCCCAGGCCGAACAGCAGCCCCAGCGGCCAGTCGGGCGCCACCGAGGTCGCCGGGTAGAACGGGGCCATGGCGGAGTAGAAGGCCACGGCGGCGAACGACGTGACGCAGGTCCCCGTCAATGCGGCCCCGGCCACGGTGTACACCGGCAGGCGCAGCACCGAGACGAAGAAAGGGGCCATGATGGCGCCGCCGCCGATGCCGTAGATGCCGCCAACGATGCCGACGACGAGGCTCAGCGCCAGAACGCCGGCCGTGCGCACGCGGAAGAGCTCGCCGTAGAACTCGTACTCGATGGCCGAGAGCGAAAAGCGGCGCACGCGGACCGGCGGCAGGGGCTGCTCCCCCGAGGCCTCCCGCGCGCCGGAGCGCTCGCGGTGCCCGCGGACGAGATCCTGGAAGCGGCTCTCGCTCGATGCCGCGCCGTGCTCCGCCGCCCGCTTGCGCAGCAGGTCCCAGATCAAGCGACCGCCGATGTAGAGCAGCACGGCGGCGGCGAAGAGCTTGAAGTGCCGGGGATCGGGCAGGTAGCGGACGCGGACGAAGGCGCCGACGAGCACCCCGGGAAGCGTGCCGGCGACGACGCACCAGGTGAGCGGCCACACCATCCGGCCCTCGCGCGCGTAGCGGTACACCCCGCTCGGGATGGCGACGACATTGAAGAGGTGGTTGGTCGCGCTGACCGAGGGGTTGGTGTAGCCGAGCACGCTGAGCTGAAAGGGAAGCAGGCGCCGGGCGCGCTCGGATCGGGGTCGCGGCAGCAGCGAAACGAGATGAAGTAGTAGATGAACTGCGGGACGTGGCTGGTGGTGATGGGCCGGCAGGCGTTGCGCACGTGGCCCCAGGCGCCGCCCTTGAGCCCGGCCCACTCGGAGCGCCCGCGCGGCCACTCGGCCAGCACCCACTCGTCGAAGTTGCCGGTCAGATCGTAGACGCCAAAGCCGCTCTTGCAGCTATCGAGCGAGCCGCTCGGGACGCTTTGATCGAGCCGGCGCAGCTCCCGGTCGCTGACGCTGGCGTTGCCCGAGTGCGCCCGCTCCAGCGAGGGATTGATGTACGGGTTGTCGATGTTGCAGCTCTTCCTGCTCCGGGCGTAGCCATAGGGAAAGGGCAGCTTGTCCGGCCCCTCGCAGGCCGCGGTCCACTCGCTCTCCCAGCACAGCCGCTTGCCCTGCTCGGCGCAAAGCGCGGCCGCGTCGTAGGCGCTCACGTGCACGGGCGGGTGCGCGCCCTTGCGGCTCGGGTACTCGTAGCGATCGATGCAGAAGCGCTGGCGGCGCAGCGGGACGAGGCAGCTCTGGCCCGGCGCGAGCTCGTGGCAAATCGTCAGGTGGTTCGCCTTCTCGTGCTCGGTGCGCAGGCAACGCAGCAGGGGCTGGCGCTCGGGCGTGTCCGGGCAGTGCACGGTATCGACGAACACCATGTCGTCGGGGCAAGCCGGGAGCGGCGCCGGGGCCGCGGCCGCGCTGGCCAGTGCTGGCGCCGCGCTCGCCGGCGCTGCCGCCGGGGCGCTGCCCGGCGCTACCAGCGCCGCCGGGTCGCGCCCCTGAGCCGGCAGCCCCGCGCCCGGCGGCACACTCGGCGGCCCCCCGCCCGCGCTGCACGCTTGCAACACGACCGCCGTCACCAGCACGGCAGGGGCCGGGGGCGGCCGGTTCGCAGGTGGCACGAGCGCGCGCGGCATTACTGGCACCCGCCTTCTCTGGTCCATAGCATTGCGGTGGCGCGCCGCAGGCAGGATCCGGTCCCCTTGGCCGGCAACTGTGCTACGACGCTGGAGCGTGCCATGAAGCTCCACGAGTACCAAGCCAAGCAGTTGTTCGCGCGCTACGGCGCGCCTATCCCCAAGGGCAAGCCGGCGTTCAAGGCCGAAGAGGCGAGGCCGATCGCCGCCGAGCTGATCGAGCAGACCGGCAGCGAGGTCGTGGTCGTCAAGGCGCAGATCCACGCCGGCGGCCGCGGCAAGGGCGGTGGCGTCAAGGTGGTCAAGGGTGCCGAGCAGGCGGCCAAGACGGCCGCCGACATGCTCGGCATGCAGCTTGTCACCAAGCAGACCGGGCCGCGCGGCCAGAAGGTGCGGCGGATCTACTTGGAGCAGGGCCTGGCCATCGCCCGCGAGCTCTACCTGGCGATGCTCGTGGACCGGCAGAAGCGCCGCGTCGCGGTCATCAGCTCGACCGAGGGCGGCATGGAGATCGAGGAGGTGGCGGCCGCGCACCCCGAGAAGATCGTGACGACGCACATCGATCCCCTGCTCGGGCTCGCGCCCTTCCAGGCGCGCGAGATCGCCTTCGCGCTCGGGCTGCGCGAGAAGGAGACGATGCGCTCCTTCGGGAAGCTCGTGGACGGCCTCTACCGCTGCTTCCTCGGCGAGGACTGCTCGCTCCTGGAGGTGAACCCGCTGGTCGTGACCAAGGACGGCAAGGTCGTGGCCCTCGATGCGAAGGTGAACCTCGACGACAACGCCGACTTCCGCCACCCGGAGTGGACCGAGCTGCGCGACGTGGACGAGGAGGATGCGCGCGAGCTCGAGGCCAAGGAGCACGGCCTGAGCTACGTCTCGCTCGAGGGCAACATCGGCTGCCTGGTCAACGGTGCCGGCCTGGCCATGTCCACCATGGACATCATCAAGCACTACGGCGGCGAGCCGGCGAACTTCCTCGACGTGGGCGGCAGTGCCTCGCAGGAGGCGGTGACGCACGCCTTCCGGATGATCCTCTCCAGCGACAAGGTGCGGGCCATCCTCGTCAACATCTTCGGGGGCATCATGCGCTGCGACGTGATCGCCAACGGCATCAGCGCGGCCGTGAAGGAGCTGGGGCTCAAGGTGCCCCTGGTCGTGCGCCTGGAGGGCACGAACGTGGAGCTGGGGCGCAAGATCCTCGACCAGAGCGGGCTGACCATCCAGTCGGCCTCTTCGATGGCGGACGGGGCGCAGAAGGTCGTCGCGGCGGTGAAGAAATGAGCATCCTCGTAGACAAGAGCACGAAGGTCATCTTCCAGGGCATCACCGGCTCCTTCGGCTCCATGCACGCCAAGGCTTGCATGGAGTACGGCACGTGCGTGGTCGGCGGCGTCGTGCCCGGAAGGGGCGGCCAGAAGTTCGAGGACAAGGTCCCCATCTTCGACACCTGCGCCGACGCCGTGGCCCAGACGGGCGCCGAGGTTTCCTGCATTTTCGTGCCCGCCTCGTTCGCCGCGGACGCCATCTGCGAGTCGGCCGAGGCCGGCTGCACGCTGGTGGTGTGTATCACCGAGGGGATCCCGACGCTGGAGATGGTCCGGGTGCGGGCCTTCATCGAGATCCGCGGCGCGCGTCACATCTGCCCGAACTGCCCCGGCATCATCAGCCCCGGGAAGTCGAAGATCGGCATCATGCCCGGCCACGTGCACCTGCCCGGCCACGTGGGCGTGGTTTCGCGCTCGGGCACGCTGACATACGAGGCGGTCGGGCAGCTCACGGCCCTGGGCATCGGGCAATCGACCTGCATCGGCATCGGGGGCGATCCCGTGGGCGGCATGGACTTCATCGACGTGCTCACTCTCTTCAACGACGATGTCGACACCCACGGCGTCGTCATGATCGGCGAGATCGGCGGCTCGGCCGAGGAGAGCGCCGCGGCCTGGGTCAAGCAGCACATGCGCAAGCCGATCGTGGCCTTCATCGCCGGGGCGACCGCGCCCCCGGGCAAGCGCATGGGCCACGCCGGCGCGATCATCGCCGGCGGCAAGGGCACGGCCGCGGCCAAGAAGGCGGCCCTGCTCGAGGCCGGCATTGCCGTGGCGCCCACTCCGGCCGAGATGGGCAGCACCATGGCGAAGCTGCTCGGCTGACGGGCTTCGCGGGAGCCGGTCCCAGCGATGCCGCCCGCGGCCCAGGAGAAGCAAGGCGCCGCGCCCCAGGGCGACGAGGGCGAGCCGGCACCGGCACAGGACGACGACCCGCGGCGCTCGCCGCCGCCGGCGACCGTGGACGAGCTCGCCGCGGCCTGCGTGCGCTACGTCTCGCGGGCGCTACGGGTGGCGCCGGACTTCAGCCGCGAGACCTTGCCTCTGGTCGATCACTACCTGGAGCAGGCCGCGAGCGCGGCGGGGCTGAGGCCCGAGACGCTGCCGCTGACGGCGCACACCATCGGCGCGTACCTGGGCGAGGTCGTCCGTCGCACCCATCCGTGCTGGTGGCGCATCGGCGGCGACGATCCGGCCCGGTGGCGGCTCGAGTTCCGCGATGCCTACCTCAAGTTCTACCCCGTGCAGGTAGTGCTCAGCGCGCTCACGCGCCGCCAGCCGGGGCACGAGGACACTTCCGGCCTCGAGCTCGACGCCGAGGAGCGCGAGGGGCTGCGTGCCCGGCTGGCCGAGCTCCCGCAGGTGACCGAGGCCGAGTACTACGCGCCCTCGACCCGGCTCGAGGTGATCGACATCGCCCTGGACGTGATCGCGGCGGCGCGCGGCGAGCCGCGCTCCTACCGGCCGGCGGACTACGAACAGGAGTAGCCGGATGCGGTCGAGCGACGAGCCGCCGGCGCCAGCGGCCTACTTCGTACGCAGCGAGTCGAGCGAGGCTCGCGCCGCCTTCCGCAGGTCAGAGCCTGCGTTGGCGGTCAACGCGTACGCGACCAGCATGCGGTCACAAGGATCGAGACGACCAACCCCGCTCCACCGAGCCCCAGAATCAGCGCGAGCCTCGTCTTGCCCGCGCGCCCGGACGCTGCGGCACCGCTGCGCGCGGGCGCGGGCATCCCAGCCATGGGCGCGCCCGACAGGGGGCCGAAGCCGCCCGGCACGGACGTCGGGCCCGCCGCCGGCTGGCCGTAGCCCGCGGGCGCGGGGCCGAAGCCGCCCGGCACGGACGCCGGACCCGCCGCCGGCTGGCCGTAGTCGCCAGACGCCGGAGTGGCCGATGGCCTGCCGTACGCGTCGCCGCGCCGTGGCGGTGGAGGGGCAACTCGCCCCCCCCGCGGGGGCCCACCTGGCGGGGGTCCTGACCCCCATGGTGGCTGCATCGCCCGAGTGAACCACCAAGCGGTGCCGCTTTCAAGCCGGTTCGGTGGGGCGGTACCTGGGGTCCGGGCACGCTCGGCGCCCACCGCTCCTTTCGCGGGACCGACTTCCCGGGACCGTTGTCGAGCACGTATTCCACGCGCAACCCGCCACGAGCGCGTTGCCGGCGCGCGTAGCGCTCTGATACCCTGCACGCGGATGTGGAGCATGGGCTGCCGAGCTGGACGAAGCTGCGCTCGCGAAGGAGTTCGATCCCCAGCCGTGCACGCCCGCCGACCGGGCGCCCGCCTCGGGGAGGGCCACTGGCTGTCCGCACTGCTCCTGGCCCTGGCCCTGCTGCCCACGTGCGACCCTTCCGGCAAGACCATCGCCGCGGCGGACGCGCTCCTGGCCCAGGGCAAGGGTGCGGAAGCGGAGGCCCGGTTTCGCGAAGCCATCGGGAAGGATCCCAAGAAGGCCGAGAGCCGGCTCGGGCTCGGGCGCGCCCTGCAAGCTCAGGGCAAGCACGCGGACGCGCTCGCGCAGTTTCGGACCCTGCTCGAGCCGCCTTTCGAGCCGACTCCCGAGGTCGCGGCGGAGGCCCGCTACTGGATGGGCGAGTGCCACCTTGCCATCGGCCGGGCGGCGCTCGCCGCGGACAAGGCCCAGAGCGCGCTCGAAGCGCTCACGAAGGCCGAGCAGCTTGCGCCGAGCCCGGAGGTGGACGCGGCATTGGGTGACGCCCTCGCGCGGCTCGGACGCCACGACGATGCTGCGGCCAAGCTCGCCAAGGCCGTCGAGGCCAGCGACGAGCCGCAGTTGCGGACCTTCGTGCGCCTCGCAGAGGTGCATCTGGCCCGGGGCAAGAGCGACGAAGCCGAGGCTGCCCTCGCCCGAGCCGTCGTGGCGTATCCCAAGGAGCTCGATCTCTACCGGCGCCTGGCCCGCTTGAAGCTCCAGGCCAAGAAGAGGGACGAGGCCGTCGACGTCCTGCAGGCCTACCTCGCCCACGATCCCAAGGAGGCATCCGTCTACACGACCCTGCTCGGCTTGCTGGATCCGAGGAAGGCGGCCGAGCGCCGCGGCGCCTTGCTCGCCGCCTGGCGGAAGGCCGACCCCCGGCCAGCGCCGAGGCATGCGTGCTCGAAAGCGACGAGATGGGCAAACGGCGCCAGGAAGAAGCCGTGGAGACGCTGCGCGAGTGCCTGGCGACGGTCAAGCCGCCGGATGCGATCTACGAGAAGATCGTCGATGTCCTGTGGGGCCCAGGAGCCGGCGCCGGTGCCGACAAGGTCCACGCCTTCCTCGACGAGGAGCTGGAGGAGCACCCGGATCGGGTCCTGCTGCTCGACTTGAAGGCGCGTACCTTCGTGCGCCAGCGCAAGCCGGACGATGCGGCCGCCCTACTCGACGACGCCATCGCCAAGCACTCCAATCGGTCCGAGCTCTACCTCGCCAAGGCGCGGTTCTTCGAGTCGGTCAAGAAGCCCGACGAGGCCGCGCAGATGATCGCCGTCGCGAAGGAGAAGGCCCCGAAGGCGCGCGAGCCCACGCTGTTCGAGCTCGGGTTCCTCGTGCGCCAGAAGAAGTACGACGAGCTGGAGACGACCCTCGGGGCCCTGGCGAAGCTCGGAGTTCCTGCGGACGAAATCGCCGGCCTGCGCGAGCGCACCACGTTCGACCGCCAAGAGGTCTCGTGCGTCACCGTGGGCCAAGGCCCTGCAGCGGCCTCGCTCAGTCGGACGATCCCCATGGAGGACGTCCAGCCACACAAGGGCTTCTGGACCGGTGCCGCCGTCCAGCAGGGCTTCATCGTCAACCGCTGCGGCCATGTGACCGTCGACGCCGCGGTCAACGTCACCTTCCACATCCGTCAGATCACCCAGCTCTTCATATTCGTCGAGGTCAGGAGCAAGACCCAGAGCTCCTCCTTCGTGTTCAAGCAACTCGCGCCCGGCGAGGCTCGGCCCTTCTCGGCGTCCACCTCGCTCGGGGCACTCGAGCTAGGCGAAAGCGGCGTGGGCACGCTGGGAGGAGTCGGCACGGCCGACACGGTGGCCGGGGTGTCGGTGTCGGTCCGCGTCCTTTCGCCGGTGTTCTAGCGATCGGAGACACGCATGAGAACCGCTGCCAGAATCGTGATGCTTTTCACGGCGTTGTGCCTGCTCGCCGCCCCGGCCGCGCGCGCCGGGGCCGTGTCGGTAGGTGACGAGATCGCCGAGGGCTTCCGGCTCGTGCAAAGCGACGACTACGGTGGTGCGCTCGTCCACTTCGAACGGGCCCTGGCGGCCGAACCGCGCAACACCAAGGCGCTGGCCGGCAAGGCGGTGTGCGCCATCCGCCTGCGCCGATTCGAGCAGGCCGAGACGCTCATCGCCAAGGTCCGACAGGCTAGCCCCGAGCTCGCGACCGGCCTCGGCGGTCTGCTGGAGAGCGGTCGGCTGGCCGAGGCGTCGAAGCAGGCCGAGGCGCTCCGGCAGCAGGGCAAAGTCCGCGCTGCGGTCCAGACCTTGCTGGCGATCGGCCCGAAGGTTCGCCCTTGCCCGCTCTACCTCTTCCAGCTCGGTGCGCTGCAAGTGCTGGCGGAGCAGAATGCGGCAGGCGCGGCGACGCTGCGGCGCTCCCTGACGGCGAGCTGCGAAGGGGAGCAACTCACGCCGCAGCTTGTCGTCGCCGTTCACGAGGCCCTCGGCGTGGCCGTCCTGCGGCAACGGCAGTGGCCGCAGGCGCAGCAGGAGTTCGAGACCGCACTCCAGCTCCTCCCGGCGGGCTCGCCCTTGCGGGCCGGGCTCGAGGGCAATCTTCGCCTTGCCCGGGACCGGAACGAGGGGACCGGCGGGCGCACGGTGTACTGGTCGTGGGCTGACGTGTCGACGGTCCTGGACCCTGGTGCCGGCTCTCCCTCCGCGGGGCGTGAGCCCGCGGCGCCCCAGGACGGCGCTGCTCGCGGCCCGTCGCGTCCCGCGGAATCCGGCCGCGTCAAGCCGAGCGAGCCGGCGAAGCCAACCTCGTACCGCTACGTCTGCAAGCTGCGCTGCGGGGGCAAGCAGGTCGGCACGCACGAGGTGGTACAGAAGGGCAAGACCTTCGGCGAGATGTGGTCGCGGAGCGCGACATACGACCACTTCGGAGGCAACGGCGCGTGCCAGCGCCACTTCGGCCGTCCACGTGGAGAGATGCTCGCCGTCGACTGTGCCCGGCGGGACTGAAAGCCTGAGCCGAGGACGGAGGCTGGGCTAGGTAGGCACCCTCCGCTTGCGTAGGTTGCGCGGATCGCGCAAGTCCTGCCGAGGAATGCTGCACCCTGGCACCGCGCACCGCGCAAGCCAAGATGCGCCACCGAGCCGCTTGCGGTATGATGGGCGTCGCTGGCGGCAGCGCCGCACCGGCGAGGGACAGGGATGGAGCCTGGAGAGAGCGCCCCAGTCAGGGTGGGAGACATCCTGGCCGGCAAGTACCGCGTCGAGCGGGTGCTCGGCGTGGGCGGCATGGGCGCCGTCGTGGCCGCTACCCACCTCGATCTTTGCGAGCTGCGGGCCATGAAGTTCATGCTGCCGCAACTGCGCACGAGCACCCAGGCCGTCGAGCGCTTCCTGCGCGAGGCGCGCGCCACGGTGCGCCTGCGGGGCGAGCACGTGGTCAAGATCCACGACGTCGGCCGGTTCGACACGGGCGAGCCCTACATGGTCATGGAGTACCTGGAAGGCCGGGATCTGGCTCAGATACTCCGCGAGGATGGCCCGCTGCCCGTGGTGACGGCGGTGGACTACGTGCTGCAGGCGCTCGAGGCCGTTGCCGAGGCGCACGCCGCCGGCATCGTGCACCGCGACCTCAAGCCCGGCAACCTGTTCCTGACCCGTGACGTGCACGGGGCGCCGCTCGTCAAGGTGCTCGACTTCGGCAGCTCGAAGCTGACCCGGGGGCTCGCGCCGGTGGACGGCGCGCTGACCGGGAGCTGCGCCATGTTCGGCTCGCCTTTCTACATGCCGCCCGAGCAGATGCGCTCGGCGCGGGACGTGGACGCGCGGGCGGACATCTGGGCGGTGGGAATCATCCTCTATCAGCTTCTGCTCGGCCGCGTTCCGTTTGCCGGCGACAGCATGCCGGAGCTGTGCGTGGCGGTGTTGAAGGACGAGCCGGCACCGCCGTCGAGCCAGCGCCAGGACATCCCGCGCGGGCTCGACGCCGTGCTCCTGGGCTGCATCAAGAAGGACCGGGCGGCGCGCTTCCAGAGCGTGGCGGAGCTCGCC
>JACQWT010000264.1 GCA_016209145.1 Deltaproteobacteria bacterium
GCGCCCTTCGGGCGCGTCACCCCTGCCCCGCGATCGCGGCCGACTCGGCGAGCCGTCCTTGCTGGCGCGGAAATGCCGTGAACGGGTACTCCGTCTCGCTTTCCGCCGCCATGGCTGTCCGGGGCTTGGCCTACGGCCTAGCGGCCGGAGGCTACTCGGCCGGAGCGCGCGCCGCGCCAGGAAACGACCACCGGACCCAACGTCGCGGCTCCCAACGGCCGCGCCCTGCGCTAGGCTAGGACACGGCCCCGGCCCGAGGCGCCGCGGTGCAAAGGGTGGCAGTCGTGGACGAAGACGTCAGCCGCAAGATCTGTCAGCTCGTTGCCGGGATCGTCGTCGCGGACGACGACCTCGATCCGGCCGAGTCGGATTTCATCGATCGCATGCTCGACAAGTTCGGCATCCCGCGCTCCCAGCGGGAGGTGATCTTCCCCATCATCGACGCGGCGGAGGCAGTCGAGAAGGTGCGGGCGCTGGCGCCGGCCGTGCAGCAGGAGATCCTGACGCTGCTCATCGAGGCGGCGACCGCGGACGGGAAGATCACCGCCGAGGAGCGGGCGTACCTGGATGCCGTGGCCAACGCCATCGGCACGACGCCGGAGACGCTCGCGGCGCGGCTCGCGATCCGGCTCGACTGAGAGCCTGAGCAGGAATCCCCTCCCGTCGCCGGCATCGGCGATCCGCTTCGCCGGCCGTCGTTGCGGCCCCTCGAAATAATTGTACTATTCCTTCGGGGCCGCGCGCATATCCAAGCGGGCTCGCAAGCGAGCCCTAGACCCGGCTCGCGCCTCGCCGCGCCGGCTCGGTCCGGCGATTCCTGCTCAGGCTCTGAGTCGCCGCTCGCCGGCGAGGCGTCCCGGCCGCGTTGCGCTCCCTGCGGCCTACCGGCGGTAGGCGTTTCCGGCCGTTCCCGCGACAACTCCTTGTTCGCAGGGGCAAGGGGCACATCTTAGGTTCCGGCTCCGCCGGGCCAAGCTCTTGGCTGGTTGTCGCCGCGCGCCTCGTGCTACGCTACGAAAGATGGCCGCCAGACTCGTGCTTGCGGCGTTCGCCAGCGGCGTCGTGCTTGCCGGCTGCGTGCGCGACTGGGACGAGTTCCAGCTCGCGGGCGGCGTTCCCGGGAGCGGAGGGCAGGGGACCTCTACGTTCTGGGACGCGGGCTCGGGCGGGACGGACGCCGGAGGCGCGTCGGGTGGTGGCGGGGGAAGCGGACCGGTTGGCGATGCCGGCACCGGCGGCTGGAGCACCGAATCGGCCTGCCAGCCGATGTGCGCCAACAAGTTCGGCGGCGCCGTGCACGTGGCCCTCTGGGCGTGCAGCGGGAGCCTGTGCAAGATCGAGACGTGCGAGCCGGGCTGGACCGACTGCGACAACGCGCCGGCCTCTGGCTGCGAGGTGCACACGGACGAGGATCCCCACGACTGCGGCGGTTGCGGATGGGCCTGCAAGACCGCCAACTCCGCGGTGCAGATCTGCAAGGGTGCCACATGCGTGCACACCTGCGCGGCCGACTTTGGCGACTGCAACGGCCCGCTCCCCGGCAACGCCGACGACGCCTGCGAGACGAACTTCAAGACCAGCGCCGCCCACTGTGCCGGGTGCGGCAAGGCGTGCCCCCTTCCGAACCCCAACGACTGCTGCTGCTCGGCAGTCTGCAGCGACGGCGGCTGTAGCGTCACCAACTGCAACTGCTGCGGAGGCTGGTAGCGTTGCCGCCGCGCCGATGTCGTAGCGCCGCCCGCATCCTGCTCGCGGCTCTCGTGGTCCTGGCGGCGCTTGCCGCCGCGCCACAGGCGCGCGCCGCCGCGGGCTCGCAGGCGGCCGCGGCCGCGACGCTCTTCAAGGAAGGGGTCGCGCTCGCCAAGCGCGGCAAGTACGCCGACGCCGCGGCGAAGCTGCGCGCGAGCTACGAGATCGACCCGGCGCGCGGCACGCTGCTGGGGCTCGCCATGGCGGAGGAGCGCGCGGGCCAGATCGCGGCCGCCTTCGGACACTACCAGGAGCTGTACGATCTGGCGCGCAAGGCCCACGACGCCGCCCGTGAGAAGGCCGGCCGCGAGGGGAGCGAGCGGCTCGAGCGCAAGATCCCCAAGCTCGTGATCGCCGCCGAGCGCCCGGCCCGAGCGGGCCTGCGGCTCAGCCTCGACGAGCGCCCGCTGCCGCTCGAGGCGCTGGGCTCCGCCCTGCCCATCGATCCGGGCTCCCACACGGTCAAGGCGAGCGCCGCGGACGGGTCGTCGTTCGAGCAGACCGTGACCGCCGAGCCGGCTACGGTGGTGCAGATCCAGATCAAGCTCACCGGCGGGAGCCCCGGAGCGGGGCAGGGCGAGGATGCCGGCGCACAGGGCTCGGCGCCGGGAGGCATTGCCGGGCTCGGCTGGCTGCGCACGGCGGGGATCATCGCGGGCGGCGCCGGCGCGGTGGCGCTCGGCGTGGGCGCCGGCCTCTGGGGGGCGTCGGGAAACACCTAGGACGAGGTGGACGCAGCCTGCCCCAACCGGCAGTGTCAGCCCGAGATGCAGGAGAAGATCGACAGCGGCAGGAGCCAGGAGACGGCGGCCCGCGTGGCGTTTGCCCTGGGAGGAGCGGGCCTGGGCGCCGGTGCGGGCTTGTTCCTGCTGGGCTCGTTCTGGCGTCCGGGCGAGCAGGCCGAGGAGGCCGGCCTCGTGCTGGGGCCATCCTGGGCCGGGCTGCGCGGGAGATTCTAGCGAGCGGCCCCCCACACCACTCGCCCGAAGCGCGAGGCGCGATGGAAGTTGCCCTGCCCCAGGATGGGCGACCACGACACGCCGCCGTTGTCCTGCATGACGTAGAAGTTCATGCGCCAGCGGTCGCCCGGGGCGGGCGGGCTGCGGCGGGCCTTGTGCAGGGCACGCCAGGGCACCCGTGCTTCCACCGTGTAGCCCCGGTCGCGATCCGAGTCATCGTCGATGGTGCCGTGCACCTTGACCGCGCGCTCCACCTGCGCCGACCACTCCTCGTGCCCGAAGGGGCCGCTCGGACCGCCGCGCGGCTGGTTGTAGTGGTCGAACTGCGAATCGAACACCAGGCCCTGCGGGCTTAGCTGGATCTCGTAGTAGTCGTCGCCGTCGCCGTCGCCGTCCGGATCGATCATGATCTCGACGGTGTCCTTCTCCCAGAGATGAGGGTCCACCGCGTCGGCCGGCCAGCCTCCGTGCACCGTGGCATCCTCGGCCTCGATCGCCACGTACAGGTGCTGCTGGTCCCGGGTGAGCCGGGCGCTACCCCCGAGCGGCTGGCCCGCGCTGTAGCGGCCGGTGCCCGGGTGCACGAACGGCCCGGTGGGCGCGGCGCTCTGCCAGGCGGGCTCGTCCAGCACCCCGTCGATAACGATGAGGGTGCCCTTCGCCTGTGCGCGAACTTCCAGCTCGGGGACGGGCGCAGGGGCAACTGCTTCGGGTGGGTGGGAGGAGCGCGCCGGCGCCACGCGCAGGCGAAGGGCGGTCGCCTGCAGGGCGCCGTCGTCCGGGCCGCCCCGGACGGCCAGGCGATCGCGGCCGCGGAATAGGCCGACCATGACGCGCAGCTCGCCCGTCACGCCCGCCGGGATGGGGAAGCGGAGGGGGTCGAGGTACACCTGGCCGCGACGCCAGCGCGAGGGCGGCAGCGGCGGGCCAACCACTCGGTCCATGGCGCGCAGCGGTCCGGCTGAGTCGAGGTTGCCCACCATCGCGCCGCGCCCGTCGAAGTCGACCGATCCGGCAATCATGCCGGCCGGCGGCGCGGCCACGACGTAGCGCTCCAGCGCCGCCTGCTGTGCCGGCGTGAGCTCGGGCGGCGGTGGATCGCCCACGCACCCGCTCGCTGCGAGCAGCGCCGCCGCGCGGAGCACCAACAGGGGCGATCGCGTCAGTGCCTCCCCTTTTTGCGCGCCCCGCGCTGGCGCTTGCGGTCGGCCTTGCGCGCGTTGCGCTCCGCTGCGGTCAGGGGGCGGCGTTTGGTGGTGCTCGCCCCGTCGCTCGCCGCGCCGGGCCCGCCCAGAGCGCCCAGGCCCAGGCCGGGCAAGCCGCCCATGCCCGGCAAGCCGCCCAGGCCGCCCATGCCCGGCAAGCCGCCGAGGCCAGGCAGGCCGCCAAGGCCAGGCACGCTGCCCATCCCGGGGAGGTCGGGCAGCTTGCCTTTGGCCATGAGCCTTCTCAGCTTGCGCATGCCTGCGACCTGCTTCATGCCCGGGATCCGGCCGAGCAGGCCGAGATCCTGTCCCAGGCCGCCCATCATCTGCCGCATGAGCAGGAACTGCTGCACGACCCCGGTCACCTGCTCCGGTTTGGCGGCCGAGCCGCGCGCAATGCGCTCGACGCGCCTGGGCTCGCGGACGAGCACGTACGGATCGTGCCGCTCCTGGCCGGTCATCGACTGGATGATCGCCCGGATGCGCCCGAGCTCGCGGTCGTCGAGGTTGATGTCGGCCGGCAGCCCCGCGGGGAAGAGCCCGCCCAGCGGGAGCTTGTCCACCAGCTCCCGGAGCGAGCCCATCTGCTGGATCATCTCCACCTGCTCGAGGAAGTCGTCGAGCGTGAACTCGCCCGTCAACATGCGCTCGGCGCCTTCCTCGGCCTTCTTTTCGTCGACGACGCGCCCGAAGTCCTGCATCAGGCCGACCACGTCGCCCATGCCGAGCACGCGGCTGGCCATGCCCTCGGGGCGGAAGATCTCGATCTTGTCGGCCGTCTCGCCCACGCCGCAGAAGACGATGGGCGCGCCGGTGACCTGCTTGACGCTCAGGGCGGCTCCGCCGCGGGCGTCGCCGTCGAGCTTGGTCAGGATGACTCCGGTGATGCCGAGCTTCTCGTTGAACGCCTTGGCGGTGCGCACGGCGTCCTGCCCGATCATGGCGTCGACCACGAGGTGGATGTTCTCGGGGGCTATGCGCGCCTTGATCGCGCCGAGCTCATCCATGAGCCGCTCGTCGATGGCGAGCCTTCCGGCCGTGTCATAGATGATGACCTCCCGGCCCGTCTTGGTGGCTTCGGCCTCGGCCGCGGCGCAGATCTCCACCGGCGTGCCGTCCGGCAGGTTGAAGACCGGCACGCCCACCTGCTCGCCGAGCACGCGAAGCTGTTCCACCGCCGCCGGCCGCTGCATGTCGGCGGCCACGAGCAGCGGCTTGCGCCCCTCTTCGCCGAGCAAGCGCGCGAGCTTCGCGGCCGTGGTGGTCTTGCCGCAGCCCTGCAGGCCGATCAACATGAACTTGGTCGGCCCGCGCTTCGCCCAGGCGACGGGATCGCCGTCGTGGCTCATGAGCGCGCACAGCTCGTCGTGGCAGATCTTGATGAACTGCTCGCTCGCGCCGACCTCGAGCACCTGGCCCGCGTGCTTGACGCGTGTGGCCACGGTCTGGCCGAGCGCCTTCTCCTTCACCCGGGCGAGGAAGGCCTTGGTCACGCCGAGCTCGACGTCGGCCTCGAGCAGGCTCAGGCGCACCTCGCGCAGCGCCGTGTCGATGTTCTTCTCGCTGAGCTCGGTGAGGCCGGCGAGGCGGTTGCGTGCCTGCCGGAAGCCGCGGACGATGGTGTCGAACATTGCCGGGAGAGCCTTCTAGCACGAACGGCCCGGGGTGTGGCTGGCCGGCTCATAGCGCGGGCTTCGCCCGCAACCCAACTCCGTCCGACCCGCTCCCGCTCCCGACTTCCACACTTCGGGAGCGGGAGCGGGAGCGGGAGCGGGCGGAGAGAAATCCTCGCGCCGCGCGACGATTCTACGGAGTAGCAGATCAGCGCAGCGAGCGCTGCAGCTCCGCCACCGCCGCACCGCACCGCGGCAGCTCGCGTCCCGCCTCGTCGAGCTTGCTCTGCGCCGCGCCGAGATCGCGCACCAGATCCGGCCGGGCCCGCACGGCGGCGCTCGGGTTGCCGGCGGCGCCGAGCTCGGCGCGCAGCCGCGCTTCGAGCTGCGTGCCGTCGGACAGCAGGCGGTAGGCCGCGGCACAGCTCGCCCGGGCGCGCTCGGCGAGCGTCCCGGCCGGCCGGAGTCGCGCGAGCGCGGCGATGAGCGGCGCCCGCCCGGCCGCCGGTGCGGAGCGCACCCGCTCGATGCTGGCCAGCACCTCGGCGGCCTCCCGCTTCTCTGCCGTCGCGCCGCAGGCGGGTGCGCCGGCCAGCAGGGCGGCCGCGAGCAGGAGCGGGCTCGGCGATGCGCGCCCGGGCTGGAGGCGTGTCACGGCGCAGCCTGCGGAGCCCGCCTCAGTCCGCGGGCTTGGGCGGAGGTCCGATCTGGATGCGCTCGCCCAGGTAGGCGCCGATCAACGTGAACATCAGCCCGATGGCCGCCATGATCGCGTACATGAACCAGGGCATCGTGCGCACGGTCTGGCCCGTGTAGAGGTAGAAGACCGTGGGGACCGCCACGATCAGGGCCGCCACGACCGGCTCGATGAAGGTCTTGCCGGGCGAGATGAGGCCCATCAGCATGCCGCCGATCGTCCATACGGGGATAGCCAGAAGCATCCCGTTGTAGCCCTCGAAGTCGAGCAGATCGATGGCCTTGGGCAGCGCCACGATCACCGCCCCGGTCAGCACGCCCTGCACGATCAGGGAGACGACCAGCCAGAGCATGCTGAAGCCTTCCTGCTGGTAGCGGCGCTCGCGCTCGCGCTCCTCCGAGTGGACCGGCTTGAGCTCCTCGACGGTGGCCCCGCAGGAGGCGCAGCGCGGGGCGGTGCCCTTGTTCTCCGCTCCGCAGGTCGGACACTTGATGACGCGCTCTTTCTTCGACATCGCGCCACAGGCTAGGCCGCCTGGCGCAGCGCCGCAAGCGCCTCGCGGGTTCCACGGCCTCGTCAGCGGCCGTCGGCCCCCGGCACTTCCCACAGTAGCCGCGCGGCCTGCTCGACCCAGCTCGCCCGGCGGATTCGGGCGGGATGCACCTTCAGGGCCGCCGCGAAGCGCTCGATGTCGGCCTCACTCCAGGCGGCGATCTGGTCCAGGCGCTGCACGCCGAGGGCTTCCAGGCGGCGCGCGAAGACCGGGCCCAGGCCGCGGATGCGCTGCAGATCGTCGGACGGCGTCGCGGCCCGCGCCGCAAGCTCGGAGAGCTTGCTTTCGAGCGCGGCGATCGACTGCAAGCGCGCGTCGAGTTGCGACTCCAGCTCGCCCACGCGGGCCGTGCGTACCGCCAGCAGGGCGAGCAGCGACTCGTGCTGCGCCTGGAGCTGGCGGTGCTCGGACCCGAGCGCGGCGAGTGCCTTCCTCGCCTCCTCGATCTCGGTGCCAAGCTCCGCCACCTTGGCCTGCTTGGCGGCCAGGATCCGCCGGTTGCGATCGAGCTCGGCCCGATCGCGGTCTCGCTCGCTTCTCGCCTCGCCGAGCGCGGCCATGGCCTGCTCGACGTCGTGTCCGCGCTGCTGGAGCTCCCGGTCGCGCTCCTGGAGCGCACGGCGCGCGCTCTCCAGGTCGGCGTCGCGGCTGGACAGGGCGCGCTCGCGCCGCTCGATCTCGATCTCGGCCCGAGCCAGAGCTTGCCGCAGCGTCTCGGTCTCAGCGCCGGGGCACGCCCGGTCGCTCGCCGGGGGCCGCTCACTTCTCGGGGGCGGCCTTCCCGAGCCGGCAGCGGCGGGCGGGGAGGGCGCCACCGTCGCCGGCCGGGGAGAGGGCGCGCTTGCCGGGGCCGCCACGCGTGGCGCCGGAGCCGGCGAGCCAACGGGGGGCGCCTCGCCCGGCCACGGCGCCGGCCCGTCCGCACGCGGTGGCGGGCGGCGCGAGCCGAAGCGTGGCTCCTCGCCGGGCCACGGGGCCGGACCGTCCGTCCGTCGCGGCGGCGCCGTCACGCCAACAGAGGCGGATGGCAGCGCGGAGGAGCCGCGCAACGTCTCAGGCGCGGGCTCCTCCGGCGATCCGGCGCCGGGCGAAAGTGCCTGCTGCGGCAGGGGCGGCGGGCGCGCGGAGCCGCGCAGCGGGCTACCGGGCAGCGGGGGCGGCCGGACAGATCGGTGTTGGCTGGGCGGGCAGGCGGCCGGCGGCCCTGGCGGGAGGGGCGGCGAGCCGTGCCGGAGCGTGCTCGGCGCGGTGCTGGGCGGCGGCGGCCGGCTGCCGGGAGCAGGCGG
This sequence comes from Deltaproteobacteria bacterium, assembly GCA_016209145.1. Classification (GTDB taxonomy): domain Bacteria; phylum Myxococcota_A; class Polyangia; order Polyangiales; family Polyangiaceae; genus JACQWT01. The sequence continues at coordinate 8,063 of JACQWT010000264.1, forward strand.
CGGGGCGGGCGGATCTGCCGCACCGGATCCGCCGGCATCGACTGCGGCGGCGTTCGCCGGACGCTCCGGCTCTGTGGTCTGCTCGCTCATCGCGGAAGAAGGCCGACCGGCGAGCTCGGAGCATACCTCAACTCGAATGGCCATGCCACGCCTGGTCGGCCTTGACGCCCAGGCCTGACAACCAAGCAGTCAGTCGGCGGCCGAGGCGCCGCGCGGCGCGGCGATCCTTGCAGGCGGAGCAGCGCTCCGCAGCGCCGGGCCCGAGCGTACTCCTGTACGTGAGGGCCCGGCGCGAGGACGTATCGCTCATGCCGGTCCAGCGCGGACCTAGGGGATCGGCCGCCGTCGTTGCCGCCTGCCGACTGGTTCTCACGCATGGCCTTGACGCCTGCCGGCGCGTGAAGGACGCATGGGGCGCAAGGACGAGCGCGGGCCGTGGCCATGTCCGACAAGAAACGCCCCAAGGGCAAGAGAGGCGACAAGGTGATCCACGTCGCGTTCGGCGTGGGCGGCGGTCGCATCAGCCCGGGGCCGGAGCCGCAGCACGGGGTCGCGCGAGGCCGCGGGGGCCGGGAGCCGGTCTGCGACCTATACACGCAGAGCGAGGTCGCCAAGCTGCTCGGCCTGACGCGCGGGCGGCTGCGGTCGCTCGACCGCGCGGGCATTGTCTCGCCCAGCGGCCGGCGCCGCGGCCGCCGCGCCTACGCCTTCGGCGACATCATCGCCCTGCGGGCGGCACGCGATCTGCTCGCCCGCAAGGTGCGCATGCGCCAGGTGGCGCGCGCCATCGAGCGCATCCGCGCCACGCTGCCGACCATAGCGCGGCCCCTCTCGGAGCTGAGGATCACCTGCGACGGCCGGCAGGTGGTGGTGAGGACCAGCGAGGGCTCCTTCGAGCCGTTGACCGGGCAGACACTTCTCGACTTCGAGGTGCGCCAGTTGCAGGAGGACGTCGTGCGCGTGCTGCGGCCCGTGGCCGGGCGCGAGCGCGCCCGCGCGGCCTACGAGCTGTACCTGCGGGGCAGCCAGCTCGATGAGGATCCCGACACGATGGACGAGGCGGAGGCGCTGTACCGGAAGGCACTCGAGATCGATCCGTGGCTCGCCATCGCCTACACGAATCTCGGCAACATCCGCTACCGGCGCGCGGACGACGCGCAGGCCGAGGAGCTGTACCGGCGCGCGCTCGACCTCGAGCGCGGCCAGCCGGAGGCGCAGTACAACCTGGGCTACATGATGCTGCACCGGGGCCAACCGGCCGAGGCGATTGTCTTCTTCGAGGGCGCCATCGCCGCCGATCCCCGCTTCGCCGACGCACACTTCAACCTTGCCATGGCCTGCGAGCAGGCGGGGGAGGTGGAGCGGGCACGGGGCGGCTGGGAGCGCTATCTGGCCCTCGAGCCGACTGGCCTTTGGGCGGACATCGCGCGCCAGCACCTGGGCGCGTAGCGCCTAGCGCTTCTTGCCGGTCGGGTTTTCCTTGCGCAGGATGGTCTGGGGCAGGTTGTAGTGGATGTTGTTCATCTGCCCGGGCACGAGGTCGGCGGGCAGGGTGCTGTTGCCGGCCTCCTCGTCCACGTACGTGACGTCGTGCGGGCCTGGCTCGAGGTCGTGCAAGGTGACGGGCGTCTTGCCCACGGGCTTCCCGTCGAGCAGCACCTCGGTCTCGGGCGAGGACGTTATGGTGAGGCTCGCGGCAGCCGGCTTCTGCTCCGGCTCGGGCGGCGGCGCCTCCCCCTCGGTCGGTGCCGGCGGCGGCTCGGGCAGCGTGCTCGCTCCGGCGCAACCCCAGCACAGGGTCGCGGCAACGGTCAGGGCCTCAAGGCAGCGTTTCATGGCTTCATGGATAGTGTGCCGCGCGGGCGCGTCAACCGCAACCGGCGCGGCGCGGGCAGGGGGCGGCCGAGCGGCTTGACGTGCTCTCTCCGCGGCCCTACTGGCGCGACCATGCCCGGTCGCGACGAGCCGCAGCCCGAGCAGGGCGCGCCGGACACCCAGCGCGAGCCGGGGTTCAGCGCTCCCCGCATTGCCATCACGCGCGTGTACACGCGCGCGGGCGACGCCGGTCAGACCTCGCTCATCGGGGGCAGCCGCGTGTCCAAGCACCATCCCCGCGTCGAGGCCTGCGGCGCCGTCGAGGAGCTCAATGCCTGCATCGGCCTGGCGCGGCAGGAGCTGCGCGTCTTGCCTGCGGCATCGCTCGATCTCGGCGAGCTCGCGGGCATTCTCCTGCGCGTGCAGCACGAACTGTTCAACCTCGGCAGCGCCCTGGCCGCTCCTGGCGCCCAGGCCCCGCCGGCACGACCATGCGTGACCGAGCGCGACGTGGCCGCGCTCGAGGCGGACATCGACCGCTACAACGCCGCCCTTGCCCCGCTCGCGTCGTTCGTGCTGCCGGGAGGGTGCCGCGCCGGCGCTACTCTCCAGCTTGCGCGCACCGTCTGCCGCCGGGCCGAGCGCGCCGCCGTGGCGCTCGCCGCGGGGCACGAGGTCGAGCCGGCCCTGCTGGCGTACCTGAACCGACTGGGGGACGCCCTGTTCGTCTGGGGCCGCGCGGTCGTCGCCGCGCTCGGCGAGCCCGAGACGCTGTGGGATCCGAATCGCGGCAGCTCGGGATCGGGGCTGGGCTGAGCGGTGCCCTCCGCGCCGCCGCCCTACGGGCACCCGGCCGGTGCCGAGCCCGCGTAGACGTAGACGACGCAGGAGTCCTCCACGAGATCGGCGCAGGTCACCTCCTGGGCGAAGAACTCGGCGCAGCCCTGGGCAGAGCCCTGGTCGTACTGCAAGCACGCCGTGCCGCCCTGCTGGGCCCGCAGGAACTCGGGGCACGGGCGCGTGGTCGTGGTGCCGCCCTGGCACTCTTCGAGCTTCTCCTTGTATGCCTGCTTCGCCTTCTCGCAGGCCGCGTTCTCGGAGACGCGTTCGCCGTTCGGCGGAGCGTGGTAGCGCGTGTCCTGCACCGTGGGGCCGGTCGGGACGAGGGTTTCCTCCTGCCCGGAGCAGCAGCACAGGGCGAACAGCGACAGGGGCGCAAGCCGATGCACGCAAGCGTTCACGCCCCCTGCCAGGCGGCTCGTCAGGCGGCCGGGGCACGGGTGACGCGCGCACAGCGCGCGTCGGGACCCGAACCCCGGCCCGCAGGGACGGACAGCGCGAGCGCGCCCGCAGCGTCGGGC
>JACQWT010000265.1:0-3172 GCA_016209145.1 Deltaproteobacteria bacterium
CCGCGTCCAGGCAGGCGCGCAGGCAGGCGCGCAGCCGCCCGAGCCGCCCCACCGCCTCGAGCGTCCCGGTCTCGCGGGGCGCGAGGTCGGCGTCGAAGCGCATGGGCCGCCGGTTGTCGGGATCGCCGGCGCCTGGGAGGCCGATCTCGTCGCCGTAGTAGAGGACCGGCGCGCCCGGGAGCGTCATGACCAGCGCGTGCGCGAGCAGGAGGGCATGGCCGGCTGGACGCTCGACGCCGATCTGCTGGTGCACCGCCTTGGCCCGGCTATCGCGCAGGCCGAGGACGGCACGCTGCTCCTGGGTACGACCGCGGACGTGACGCGCGCCGCGCTGCCGGCGGCCGAGAGCGAGGCTCGCGTTCCCGTGCCCACCGAGGGCGCGCTGAGCTTCCTCGTGAGTCGCCAGGCATGGGGCGGCGCCGTCAGCCTCTTGCCGCTCACCCTGCCCGGCCTCGACACCCTGATGAAGGTGGAGCAGGCCACGGGCAATCTCGTGCTGTCCGACGAGCCGCGCCTGAGCGTCGCGCTCGAGCCCCGGCCGGGAACCGAGGCCGGGGCCCTGGCGCGGGACGTCGAGTCGCTGCTCGGCGGCCTGCGGGTGCTCGCGCTGGTCGTGCCCGGCGATCTCGGCGGGGCCAAGCACGCCCTGGGCAAGGCCACGGTGAGAGCCGAGGCTGGGGCGGTGCGCGTCGAGGCACCCTGGCCCTACGAGGCGCTCGACGAGGCCGTGCGCCGGCTGGCCGAGCTTGCCCGCACGGGCCAGCGGGCGCCGCAAGCCGAACGGCCCGCGTGGCTGCCGTTCTGAGCCGGTGGATGCGATGGCCCAGGGTGCCGACGCCGGTAGAGGGCGCCCCGCCATCGTTCTCTTCGATCTGGACGGCACGCTGGTATCGACGGCCGGCGCCGGCCGCCGGGCGATCGAGCTTGCCTTGGCCGAGCGCGGCGCGCGCGACTGCTGCCGCTTCTCCTTCGCCGGCATGACCGACCGCGCCATCGTCCGCCGCGCGCTCCTTGCGGCCGGCCTGGCCGCGGATGAGGGCGCCATCGACGCGGTGCTTGATGCCTACGTCGAGGCCCTGCGCGTCGAGGTGGCGCGCGCCGGCCCCGACTACCGCGTGCACCCTGGCGTGATCGACGCCCTCGATGCCTTGGCGGTGCGCCCCGGGTGCCAGGCCGTCGGCCTGGGCACGGGCAACATTCGCGAGGGTGCGCGCATCAAGCTCGGGCGCGTGGGCCTGTTCGCCCGGTTCGCCTTCGGCGGCTTCGGCTCGGATGCCGAGGATCGCGCCGAGATTCTGCGCATCGGCGCCGAGCGGGGCGCCGCCCAGCTCGGCCGGCCGCGGGAGCGCTGTCGTGTGGTCGTCGTCGGCGACACGCCGCGCGACGTGGCCGCCGCGCGGGCCATCGGCGCCCGTGCCCTGTGTGTGGCCACGGGACCCTGCGACCGCGCCGAGCTCGCCGCCAGCGGCCCCGACCACCTCTTCGCCACGCTGGGCGAGCCAGGGGCAATCGCCGCGCTGGTCCGCGAGGCCTCCGCCCCGACGGGAGGTGGGATTTGACTCGCGCCCGGCCCTAGTCTAACGCTGCCGCGCCCCGGCGCATTGTCGCCGCCGGGCCCTGGCCGCCCGGGACGGTGTGCGACGCCGTCCGCACGCGAGGCGAGCCACAAGAGAGCGCCATCACCAACATGACCACCGACCAGATCCCAGGCACGCCGCCAACCGCGCCCGAGAACGAGAGCTTCGCGGCGTTGTTCGAGGCCGGCGCCGACGGCCACAACTTCGCTTGCGAGGGCGAGATCATCACGGGGAAGATCATCCGCATCGACCGCGACATGATCGTCGTGGACATAGGCGGCAAGAGCGAGGGGGTCATCTCCGTCAAGGAGTTCGGGGCACCGGAGGGCGACACGGCGCCCGTGCACGTCGGTGACACGGTGGACGTCTTCGTGGAGAGCCGCGAGAGCGACGACGGCCTCGTGAGAATCTCCAAGGAGAAGGCCGACCGGCTCAAGGTCTGGGACGAGATCTCGCAGGCTTGCGAGCAGAACGAGCTCATCGAGGGCACGATCAGCCAGCGCGTCAAGGGCGGCCTGAGCGTGACCATCAAGGGCGGCGTCAAGGCTTTCCTGCCGGGCTCCCAGGTCGATCTGCGCCCCATCCGGAACCTCGACCGGCTCATCGGCCAGACGCTGGAGTTCAAGGTCATCAAGTTCAACAAGAAGCGGGGCAACATCGTGCTCTCGCGCCGCGTGCTGCTGGAGCAGGAGCGCGACGAGCTCAAGACCAAGACCCTGGAGACCCTGCAGGAGGGCATGGTCGTCACGGGCACGATCAAGAACATCACCGAGTACGGCGCGTTCGTCGATCTCGGCGGCATCGACGGCCTGCTGCACATCACCGACATGTCGTGGGGCCGGGTCAGCCACCCGAGCGAGGTCTTCAACGTCGGCGACCAGGTCGAGGTCAAGGTCCTGCGCTACAACGCCGAGACGGAGCGCGTCTCGCTGGGCCTCAAGCAGACGATGGAGGATCCGTGGAACCACGCCGGCGAGGCCTACCCGCCCGGCAAGCGCGTGCGCGGCAAGGTGATGAGCATCACGGACTACGGCGCCTTCGTCGAAATCGAGCCCGGCATCGAGGGCCTGATCCACGTCAGCGAGATGAGCTGGACCAAGAAGATCAAGCACCCGTCCAAGCTGCTCGAGGTCGGCCAGGAGCTGGAGTGCCAGGTGCTGGAGGTCGACGCCGACGCCAAGCGCATCAGCCTCGGCCTGAAGCAGCTCGAGCCCGATCCGTGGGAGCTGTTCACCGAGAAGTACCAGCCCGGCGGAAGGATCAGCGGCAAGATCCGTTCGATCACCGACTACGGCGTGTTCGTGGGCATCGAGGAAGGCGTGGACGGCATGGTCCACAAGACCGATCTGTCCTGGACCGTGCGCCTGAACAACCCCGTGGACATGTTCCACAAGGGCACGACGATCGAGGCCATCATCCTGTCCATCAACCACGACGAGAAGAAAGTGTCGCTCGGCGTCAAGCAGCTCTGGGACGACCCATGGACCAAGCTATTGAGCGAGTTTCCCATCGGCATGGTGATCGAGGAAGCGGAGATCATCGGCATGTGCGAGTACGGCGCCTTAGTGCGACTGCGCAAGGGCGTCGAGGGCCTC
>JACQWT010000265.1:3178-29596 GCA_016209145.1 Deltaproteobacteria bacterium
GAGATCATCGGCGTGTGCGAGTACGGCGCCTTCGTGCGCCTGCGCAAGGGCGTCGAGGGCCTCGTGCCGCGGCAGGACATGGAGGAGCCGGAGGGCGGCCTCAAGGCGCGCGCCAAGGTGCGCGTCGAGATCTCCAGCGTCGACACCGTGGACCACCGCCTGTACCTCAACATGAAGAACATCGGCGCCGACAAGGAAGCCATGGCCGCACGCCAGCGCAAGGCCCTGGCCGCGCAGCAGGAGGCGGTGCCCGGGACGATCGGCGATCTCATCAAGGAGAAGCTCGGCGACAAGCTCGATCTCAAGAGGTAGCCGGGCTCGGGCCCGGATCGGCCGAGCGGGGACGCTGCTCGCCGCTGCGCTCGCCATGAGCGCGGCTCGCCCGGCCCGCGCCGAGCCAGGCTCCGGTTCGCCGCCCGATCCCTGGTCCGGTCCCGACAAGGCGCTGCACTTCGTCGCCGGTTTTGGCCTCAGCGCCGGCGGCTACGCCATCGGGGCTGCGGCCTTCGACGACCGGCTGGCCGCCACCGCGCTCGGGACGGGTTTCGCCCTGGGGCTCGGTGCCGCCAAGGAGGGCATCGACGCGGCCGGCGCCGGCACTCCGTCGTACCGCGACTTCACGTGGACGGTGCTCGGCGCCTGCCTGGGCATCGGCGTGAGCCTGACCTTCGACTTCGCTCTGCGTGGCCCCGCATCCGCGCGCTGATGCGAGGGCAGACACCGGCCGGCAGCCGTACTAGCCTCCGCACCGGCAGCACCGGACGGCCGGGCGGCACAAGGCGGCCGCGCGCGGCCGGCTGCCCTGGACCATCGCACGAGACCAGCCGTGGCCGCTCCAACGCGCTCCCCCAACCGCCGCGCGCGGCTGACCTTCCTCACCGCGAGCGCCGTCGGTTTCGCGGCCATCGTGATCGTCGGCCAGGGAGTGCTGCTGCCGTTTCTGCTCGCGGTGCTCCTCGCCTACGCCCTGTTTCCCCTCGTGCGCCAGGTCGAACGGCCGCGGATCCCGCGCTGGGTGGCCATTCTGGTAGTCTATGCCGTCACCATTGGGGCGGCGGCCGGGTTCGCCTGGGCCACCGTGCCCCGCCTCTTCGCGGAGACCAAGAAGCTCGGCGTCGAGCTGCCCCGGCTCACTCGACGCGTGCGCGACGTGTGGCTTCAGGACCTACGCCTGCGCCCGCAGCGCGACGGCTCCTGGTCGCTGGGCCGGGCCGAGGCCGAGCAGCGCCAGTTCTCCAGCGCGCGCGCTTTCGGCGAGGCATTCGACGAAGCCGTGGCCTACGCCCAGCACAACGCCGCGGAGATCCTCCGCTTCGGCCGGGAGCTCATCGCCGGCGTCTCGCGGGGCGTCTTCTACTTCTTCATCACGCTGATGCTCGCCGGCTACCTGATGCACTCCTACGAGCGCATCCACGGCTTCGTGCGCAGCATGTGGCCCGAACACCGGCGCGCGGCTTTCGATCGGTTCCTCGTGCGCGTCGATCGCGGCATGGCCGGTGTGGTGCGCGGCCAGCTCCTCATCTGCCTCGTCAACGGCATCCTGTCGGCCGTCGGCTTCTGGATCTTCGACGTGAAGTACTGGCCGATCCTCGCTTGCGTGGCCGCGGCGATGTCGATCATTCCGATCTTCGGCTCGATCTTGAGCAGCGTCCCGGCGGTGGCGATCGGCCTGACCGACGGGCTGCCCACGGCCCTCGGCGTGCTCGTCTGGATCGTGGGCATCCACCAGCTCGAGGCGAACCTGCTCAACCCCAAGATCATCGGCGACCAGGCCAAGATCCACCCCGTGCTCGTGGTCTTCGCCCTGCTCTTGGGCGAGCACTTCTTCCGCATTGCCGGCGCCCTGCTGGCCGTGCCGTGCCTTTGCCTCGCGCAGGCCGTGTTCCTGCATTTCCGCGAATCCGTCCTGGGCCAGCCCCAAGTGCAGACGGCCGCGAGCGGGGAGGAGGCGGCGGGCGGGGCGGCGGCCGAGTCGGCGCCGCCTGCAACGCCGCGCTCGGCAGGCGGCGCCGCGGCCCCGCGGCCCGTCCCCCGGGCCGAGCGCCAGCCACCGCCGCCGACGCAGCGCAGCCCGCTCACGAGCTCGCCGCCGCCATCCACCGATGGATCCCCCGGGTCAAAGCCATGAAGCCCAAGACCGCCAAGCCGAAGAAGAAGCTCGCCGCACGCGAGAGCCGCGAGCGTCTGCTCGCCGAGCAGCGCAACAAGCTCGCCGGGGCGCCCGACCCGTTCTCGCGCCAGAACGTGCGCAAGGTGGCCCTGCGCGTCGGCATCCCGCTCGCCGTGGTCTGGGTGGTCACGCTGGCCATTCCCGGCTGGATCGCGCGCGCCGCCGCCGGCGTCGTCACGCTGGCCCTCGTGGCAATCGTCGTCTGGGTCTACCGGCTCACGCGCAAATCGCGCAAGGTGGCCGACATCGTGCGCAGCGCGGACAGCGCCGAGGCTCGCCAGGAGGCGATCGGGAAGCTCGACAGCGAGTACAAGCGCGGTGACACGGCCGCCACCTTCGCCAAGGCGCAGCTACAGATGCAGAGCGATCCGCGGGCCGCCCTGGCCACGCTGGAGAGCATCGATGTCAAGAAGGTCATGGCGCCGGTGGCCGATGAGGCCCGCACGCAGCGGGCCATGATCCACCTGCTCTTGGGCGAGACCGACGAGGCCCGGGCCCTGGGCGACGCCGTGGATCTGTCGCGCCACAAGGAGCCGAAGGCGCGCGCCATGATGGCGGCGGTCATCGGTGAGGCATGGGCGCGCACCGGGCAGGCGAGCAAGGCGGCCAGTTTGCTCGAAACGTTCGATGCGAACGACGAGATCTACGCCGATCTGCGGCCGCAGCTCCTGCGCTCCTTGTGCTTCGCCTACGCCTGGTCGAGCCGCACCAAGCAGATGAAGCAGGCGCTGCGCCGGCTCGCGCAGATCGACGTGCAGTACCTGGCAGGCTTCGTCACCCGCAAGAAGCTCCCCACCGGGGTCGCGCCCCGCGGCGTCCATCCCCTGCTCGAGAAGGAGGCCCTTAGCATGGTCCTACGCTCGGGCGCGGCACAGCGCAAGGTCCAGTTCAAGCGCGGATAGCAGGATGCCGCCATCGCCGTTGACAGCTCGGCGGCCCGAGGTGCGGGAGGACGTGGGCCACGGAAACGTGGAATGTGAAACAGAGAACCGGGAATGTGGAATGTCATCGGGTGCCCAACCGAATTGGGGGTGCGGGCGGAAAAGCGAACCGCCAAGGCGCCAAGCACGCCAAGAAACTGATTGTTTTCCTTGGCGACCTTGGCGTCTTGGCGGTTCATCCGGCGGCGCTCCCCAGTTCTGGTAGGCACCCGGTGCCGCGGTCACTTGCGCGGCCGCTGTGCAGTTGCGCTACGATTGCCCGGTGCGGTCCTTCCTCGTCGTTGCTCCCCTGGCCGTGCTCGTGGCGGCCGGCGCGTGCGGAGATTCCTTTGCCGTGGCGCCGCCGCCGCCGGCGCCAGCCGGGAGCGGATCTGGTGGCGCCGGGGGCGGCGGCGGGCAGGGCGACGGCGGCGGGCAGGGCGGCTGCGACAGGTGGTGTGCCCGTCAGGTCCAGGACAAGTGCGGCGTCTCTCCCCAGGGCTGTCCGGCCGAGTGCGAGAAGCTGTTCGGCGCACCGGACTGCACGGCCGAGGCCGACGCGCTGCTCACCTGCTACGTCGAGCACTGGAGCGACAAGTGTACGGCGCCGGCGCAGTGCCTCCCTCAGATCGTGCAATTCGGTTCGTGTGCCGGCGCGAAGGCCTGCCTCGCGGAGCATGTCTGCAAGCCGTCCGACAGCAAGGGCTGCGCCTGCACCTGGTACTGCAGCGGCGACGTGCTCGGCGTGGACGTGTCGTGCGCGCCCGTCTCCGGCCAAGCCGCCGTCGCCTGCACCTGTACCCTTACCGGGGCCTTCGTCCTCGGGGGCGCGGGCAGCGTGAGCCTTCCCTGCCAGGCCGAGATCGGACAAGCTGACTGGTGCACGCTAGACTGGGGCTGCTGCCGGCAGACGTTGCTGGGAGGCGGAAGGAAGTAGGCCATGCTACTCATGCACGGAAGTTGCGCCAGTCGCGCCACATGCTCGCCGGTCAGGGCGAACGGGGTTGGGGCCCCCGTATCGGTATCACCCTTGGGTTGCGGGCGAAGCCCGCGCCAAGAAGCACAAGGACGGACGGCTGGCTCGGTGCCGGGTCATCTCGCTGTGCGCCGCGCTTCTGGGCTGCGGCTGCGCGGCCAGCGGTGCCCGGCCGGACGGCAACGGGGACGGCGCGGCGAGCGCGGCGGGAGGCGCCGGCGCGGGGGCCGGCACGGGCGCGGGCGCGACCGGCGCGGGCGGCGGCCTGTCCGTGGACGGCGGCGGCACCGGCGCTGGCGGGCCGGGCGAGCCCGAGATCAAGGAGGTCTACGGCCACAGCCCCAACGTGCTCTACAAGCTGGAGCCGGAGACAAAGGCCGTGACCGTGGTGGGCAGCTTCCAGGGCTGCAGCTCGGTCATCGATCTCGCGATCAACAAGAAGAACGAGATCTACGCCACGACCTTCGGCGGCCTGTACCGCATCGACAAGCAGACCGCGGCCTGCACCTTGATCCAGCAGGGCTCCTACCCGAACTCGCTCTCGTTCGTGCCCGAAGGCACGCTGGATCCGAAGGTCGAAGCGCTGGTGGGCTGCAACGGGTCGAGCTACGTGCGCATCGACGAGCAAAGCGGCCAGGTCACTCCCATCGGCTCGTTGCCCGGCGGTTTCTCCTCGAGCGGTGACATCGTCTCGGTCATCGGCGGCGGCACCTACCTCACCGTCAAGGGCCCGAACTGCGACGACTGCCTCGTCGAGATCGATCCGAAGAAAGGCGCGATCGTCAAGAACTACGGATCGCTCGGCTACACCGACGTCTTCGGCCTGGCCTACTGGGGCGGCAGCGCCTACGGCTTCAGCAACGGCGGGAAGCTCTTCCAGATTGCCTTCAGCGGCAACGCCATCAGCACGTCGCTCATCCCGGTCCCCAACGCGCCGCCGGATCTCCAGTTCTGGGGAGCGGGCTCCTCGACCGCGGTGCCGCTCGAGCCTCCGAAGTGACGGGGGGCCGGAGCGCCGCCGCGGACAACGGTGATCCATGACTGAAACCAAAGGGGGCAAGCGCACGGTTCGCGTTCTCGTCGTGGACGACTCGCCCCTGGCGCGACAGATCGTGCGGGCCGTGCTCAGCGCTGACCCCGACATCGAGGTTGTCGGCATGGCGGCAGGCGGCCAGGAGGGGATCGATCTGGTCCTCCGGCTCAGGCCCGACATCGTCACCATGGACCTGAGGATGCCGGGGCTGGACGGGCTCGCCGCGACGGCGGAGATCATGCGCCGCTGCCCCACGCCGGTGCTCATCGTCACGGCATCGAGCTTCTGGCAGCGGCAGCACGAGGTGTTCGCCTCCTTCAAGTACGGGGTGCTGGACGTTCTCGAGAAGCCGTCGGCGCCTTCTGACGCCGCCTTCTCCGCGGCCGGCCGGATCCTGGTCGAGAAGGTCAAGATCCTGTCGCGGGTCAAGGTCGCGCTCCTCGCGCCCGCGCCGTCGTGGCACCGCCCGAGCCGCCGCCGGGCCAGCCCCGTCAGGGGGCGACGCAGGGCGATCGGAATCGGTGCGTCCACGGGCGGGCCGCGCGTGTTGCTCGATCTGCTGCGCGACATCCCGGCGGAGCTGGCGGCACCGGTGTTCGTGGCCCAGCACATGTCCGAGGGCTTCGTCGAGGGCTTCGCCAAGTGGCTGTCGGCCGAGGCGCGCCGCAGCGTGCTCGTGGCCCAGGACGGCGCGCTGCCGGAGGCCGGGCAGGTGTGGCTCGCCCCGGGCAACAAGAACATGGTGCTCGTCCCCCCCGGGGTCATCCACCTCGACGACGGGCCGGCACCTGCGGGGATCCGGCCGTCGGTGGACGCGCTGCTTGCGTCCCTGGCGGCGACCTACGGCGCCGGGGCCGTGGGTGTCGTTCTGACCGGGATCGGCAAGGACGGGTCCCAGGGCGTACTGGCCGTCAAGCAGGCCGGCGGAGTCACCCTGGTTCAAGACGAGGCGAGCAGCGTGGTCTATGGCATGCCGAGCGCGGCCGTGCAGACCGGAGCCGTGGACGAGGTGGTCCCGCTGGAGCGCCTGGCAAGCCGACTGACCGAGCTGGTGGGCCTCGTGCGCCGAGACGGTGAGACGGAGGAAGCCGGAGACGGGCCGCCGGTCAAGGGACCGGCCCGCCCAGAGCAAGCCTAGTCAGGTGCTGCTCGGCCAAGTCCATCAGGGCCCGCGGGCCGAGCTCGACCGGCAGCTCGGCGGCGACCGCCGCGTCCGGTCGGGCGTGCAGCACGCGGATTGCCTCCGCGAAGGCCCGCACCGCCTCATCGCGCTCGCCCTGGCCGGCCCGGAGCTTGCCCAGCGTGTAGTGCGCCAGCGCGAGCCCCGGTTCCAGGTAGAGCGCTTTGCGCACCTCGCCCACGGCGTCTTCGGCGTCGCCCGCCTGCTCCAGCAACATGCCGAGCAGCAGGTGTGCCTCGGCTCGTAGCGGATCGACGTCCAGCACCTTGACGCACTCCTCGATGGCCGCGGCCCGCTCGCCGCGGCCGGTGAGCAGGTAGCCCTTGAGCAGCCGCGCCCGCGCGCACTGCGGCGACTGCGCCAGGATGCCCTCTACCGCTTCCATGGCCGCTCCGTGCCGGTCGGCCAGGCAGTGCTGGCGCGCGAGCTCGCACCGCTGCGCGACGCTCTTGCCCGGCTCGGGCCCGGGCCTCGCCACGGCGAGGGCCGGCACGGGCTTCGCGCTCGGCGTCGGGCGCGCCGGGCGCTGCTCGGGCGCGGCCGCGCTCCACTCGGTGCGGGCAGGGCACGAGGGGCCGGGCTTGCGGTAGGCGACGTAGTCCTGCGAGCTCACCCTATCGTAGATCTGCCGCAGCCCCGGCAGGTTCTCGGTGTAGCCAAGAAACAGGAACCCTTCAGGCTCCAGCATGCGCCACAGGTTGTCGAGCAGGCGCGCGGTGGCCGGCTCATCCAGGTAGATGATCACATTGCAGCAGAAGATCGCGTCGAAGCGGGGCGAGGCACGAAGAGCTCGGCCTTCACCTGGGACGGTGTGAAGCGCAAGGGCCAGCTCCCGTAGCAGGCCTGCCGCGCCTTCGCCAGCGCTCGCTCGTTGATGTCGCACCCGACTACCTCCAACCCGAGCTCGCACCACGCCGGCCGCAGCGGCCAGAGCGACATCACGATCGAGTAGACCTCGTCGCCCGTGGAGCAGCCGGCGCTGAGCACGCGAATCGGGCCCCCAGAGCGCCGCTTGCGCTCCACCACGGCCGGCACGACGCGCGCGCAAAGCAGCTCGAACCTCCCGCGGTGCCGGAAGAAGTGCGTCTCGGTGTTGGTGTACTCCGAGACGAGCTCGCCCAGCTCGCCCCCGTCCGCGGGGCTGCCGAGCAGCTCGCAGACGTAGTCGGTGCCGTGGGCGCACCCAAGGCGGCGCATGCGCTCCCGCACCGCCTCCTTCAGGTTGCGCTCCTGGATCTCGGCCAGCCGGAAGCCAAACCTACTTTGCAGGAGTTGCGCCACGCATTCCAGCTCCTCGGCGCCGAGCGCCACCTGCCCTCGCCCGGCGACGATGGACGGCACGGCTCTAGCTCCTCGCGCCGGAACGCCTGACGGCGCGCGGCTCGCCCAGGAAGCGCGCCGCGGTCTGCAGCAGCAGGTCCTGGCTGAACTCGGTCTTGAGCAGATACGCGTCCGCCCCCAGCTCCAGGCCGCGGCGCCGGTCCCCCTCCGAGGAAAGAGCCGTGACGATGACAATGGGCGTGCGCGCGTACCTCTCGCTCGCGCGCAGGGCGGCCACCAGCTCGAAGCCATCCATCTCGGGCATCTGCAAGTCGACGAAGAACAGCCCGTAGCTCCGCGCCCGCGCCCTCTCCAGGGCGTCGCGGCCGTTGACCGCCGTGTCCACCGACCAGCCGGCCGCCGCGAGGATGTCCTTCTCGATCTCCCGCGTCGAGAAGGCATCATCCACGACCAGAATCGCCCGCTCCGCGGCCGGAGAGACGGGCTTGCCAGCCAGGGCCATGGGCACCACCTTGCCGGCGAGCGAGAGGCCGTGCTTGACGAGATCGGGCGCGTGCAGGATGACCACAACCTCGCCCGTGCCCAGGATGGTCGCGCCCGCCACGTTCGGGATGTTGCGCAAGATCCGGGCGAAGGTCTTGATCACGATCTGCTGCTCGGCCACGAGACGGTCCACCAAGAAGGCGATTCTCTGGCGCGCATGGCCGAGGAACACCGCCGGGACGCCCTTGCCCTGCGGCTCGATCGCGGCGTCGGCCACGCCCAGAACCGCTCCGAGCGCGACGAGCGGCACCGAGCGCCGGCCCACCTTGACGACCGGCCGGTCGGCCACAAGCTGGATCTCCTTGGCCGGGATGAGCCGCACCATCTCGATCGACAGCGTGGGAATGCAGTACCTCTGGCCGGCCACCTCCACCGTGAGCACCTGGGTCACAGCCAGAGTGAGCGGCAGATCGATCTCGACGCTCGTGCCTGCCCCCGGAATGGACTCGAGCTCGAGCTCGCCCTTACACTCCTCCACGGCACGGCGTACCACGTCCATGCCGATGCCCCGACCGGAGACATCCGTGACCCGTTCCGCCGTGCTGAACCCCTCGACGCAGATGAGATACAGCGCCTCGCGCTCGCTCAGCCCCTCGGCCTGGCTCGGCGTGAGAATGCCCTTGGCCACCGCCGCCTGTTTGATGCGAACGGGATCGAGGCCCCGGCCGTCGTCCTCGACCACGATGCGAATTCGGCCCCCCTCCTGCCGGGCGCTCATCCGGATCTTCCCGCGCTCCGGCTTGCCCGCCCGCGCCCGCTCGGCCGGGGGCTCGATGCCGTGGTCGACCGCGTTGCGCAGCAAGTGAACGAGCGGCGCCTCGATCACCTCCAGCACCTTGTGGTCCAGCCGCGTCTCGTCCCCGCGGATCTCGATGTCGACCAGCTTGCCGTGCTTCGCCGCCAGGTCCCGCACCGCCCGCGGGAAGCGCGCGAAGATGGTCGAGGCGGGGAACATCCGGATCTCTGCCACCTCGTGCTGCAGGGCGTCGAGCAACAGCTTGTCCTGCAGGGAGTCGGTGCCCAACCCGATGCGGAACTCGCGCAGCGAAGCGCGTAGCTCCTTGAGAAGCGCGCCCAGCTCACCGGTCATCGCCAGCCAGCGCTCCGCCAGCCCGGCCGGGAGGGCGGCCTGGACGGCGATCTGCTCGCGCAGGCTGCTGGCGAGCTTGCCCGCGGCCTCGCACTGGCGGACGAAGGAGGCGCAGCGATGCAGGCCGCTCTCCGATCTGATGTGGCTGATGGCTGCCTCGCCCACGAGGTTCATGATCGTGTCCAGCTTGCCGATGTCGGCCCGGATCGTGCTGAGGTCCGCCACGCTCCGGCCCGTGCCAACCAGCGGCCCCGGCGACTGCCGCTGCGGCGGCGGCGGAGGTTGCTGCTGCTGCGGCGGCGGCGGGGCCGGGGGCGGGGGCGGCTCCGGCTGCGGTTGCGGCTCCGGCTGCGGCTGTCCTTGCGCCAGCTCGGCCAGCCTGCGGCACGCGGTCTCCCACTGTGGCCCCGGCTCCCGCCGGCTCATGAAGGCTTCGAGCGCCTCGCGGCGCAGGTCCACGGCCTCGAAGAAGGCGGTAAACACCTCCGCCGCCGGCGCCAGCCGGCCGTCACCTATGGCCGCAAGCACGTCCTCGCTGCGGTGCGCGAGCTCGCCCATGGCCTCGACGCCGATCATCTTGGCCGAGCCCTTGAGCGTGTGCAGCTCGCGGGCGACGCCGCTCATGAGCTCGGCGTCGGCCGGGTCTTTCTCCAGCGACACGAGCAGCGTGTCGAGGTGCTGCAGCCGCTCCAGCGACTCCTGCTGGAAGGTCGCCAGGATCTCGTCGTTCCACTGCATGTCCGGCACACCTACCCGCCTTCGAGCGCGCCGACCACCGCGGGCACGCTCACGGCACAGACCGCTCCTGCCTCCCAGTCGAACTCTCCCTCGATGAAGCCGCCGATGTGCTCCTCGATGGTCACGAGCGGCGGCTGGATGTCCGCGGCGCGAACGGCGCAGATCCCGAGCACGCTGTCGACCCGCAGCCCCACGACAACTCCGGAAGCCTCGGCCACGACGATGCGCGCCCCGGCCGCGGCCGGCTCTGCCGGCTCCTGCACTTGCAGGAAGCGGCCCAGGCCCACCACCGGCACGATGGCGCCCCGGATGTTGACCGCCCCCAGCACGTACGGGAGAGTGCACGGGATCGGCGTGATCGGCGGAGGGGTGACGATCTCCCGCGTGTGCTCGGCGCGGATGGCGTACGGGCTAGCCCCTAGGGCGAAGCGCACGAAGGTGACCCTGTCGCCCGCGCGGCTCCCCGCCTCCTCCACGGGCCGGCTCAGCTCCAGCGCGCGCTCGTGCAGGATCTGGCGCACGCGCTCTCGCCCTGCCGGATCGAGCTCACCCTCGTCCGGCTCGGCCCGGGGGCTAGCCCGCGGATGCTCCGGGCCGAGCACGCGCTCGATGTCCAGAATGAACAGCAGCCCGCCTTCGAGCTTGGCAATGGCCGAGACGAAGTCCCGCAGCGGGACCCTGGGCCCCGGCGGCTCGATGGCGGTCTCCGGGATGCGCCGCACGTCCACGACCTCGTCGACGATGAGCCCGGTGCGCTGCCCTGCCACGTCGGTGATGACGATGTTGCCGCGCAGGCCGCGGCGCGCCGGCCTGAACCCCAGCGCCCTGCGCGCGTCGACCACGGGAATGACCGCGCCGCGATAGTTGATGATCCCCTCGCACAGCCCCATCTCCCCCTCGATGCGCGTGATCTCGACCAGGCCGATGACCTCGCACAGGCTGCGCACGGCAATGCCGAACTGCACGTCGGAGACGCGCAGTAGCAGCAGCTCCTGCTCCGCTTCCGCCCCGCCCGGAGTGCCGCCCTCCTGCTCGGTCACGAGCGTTCCTTGCGTTCGGCCGTGGCCAGAGACTGGTAGCCCGTGGCGCTGTCGCGCAACCTGCCGGCGAGCTTGCTCAGCGACTGGGCGCCCTCGAACGAGTCGCGTGCCGCCCGCGCCACCTCCTGCGAGCTGGCGGTCAGCTCCTTGACGGTCTTGGCCATGTCGCCGGTGGCGGCGGTCTGCTGCCGCGTAGAGACCTGAATGCCCTGCGCGCTCTCGGAGGTTCGCCGGAGCATCTCCCCCATGCGCCCCAGCGACGCGGCAACCTGCGCCGACAGCTCGGTGCCCTTCTCGACCTGCTTGTTGACCTGCTCGGTGGCCATGACCGAGCCGCTGGTCGAGTCCTGGATCTCCTTGATGAGCCCCTTGATCTCCTTGGTCGACTCCACGACGTTCTCGGCCAGCTTGCGGATCTCGACCGCGACCACGGAGAAGCCACGGCCGGCCTCGCCGGCCCGGGCCGCCTCGATGGCCGCGTTCAGGGCCAGGAGGTTGGTCTGGCCGGCAATGCCGTCGATGATCTCGGTCACCTCGGTAATAGCCAGCGACTTCTCGCCCAAGGCCATGATCTTCTTCGTCGCCTCCGCCGTGGCCACGCCGATCTTGTCGATCGCCTTGGCCGCGTCACCCACGGCCTGCTGGCTCTGCCCGGCCAGTTCCACGTTGCCCCCCGCCATCTGGAAGACCTCCGTGGCGCGCCGTTCGATCTCCTTGGCGGTAGCAGCCAGCTCGTCGATGGAGGTTGAGGTCTCGGTCAAGGCGGCCGCCTGCTCGGAGCTGGCCTGCGACTGCTGCTGGCTGGCGCTCAGGAGCTGCACCGCCGCCGAATCGAGCTTGGCGGAAGCCTCGGCCAGCTCGCCGCTGACGCGCTCCAGCGAGGCGACGACCCGATTGATGCCCTTGGCGAGGGCGACCAGAGCCTCGTTGTCGAAGTGCTCCTGCGCGCGCAGCGAGAGGTTGCCCGCCATGGCGCCCTTCAACGTCGCCAGGAAGTCGGAGACGCCGATGCCGAGCTCCATGGTGACCTGGTGCATCCGCTCCGCGCTCTGCTCGCGCGCCTCGAGCATGACGTTGATGCCGTGGCACAGCCGTCCCATGTCGCTGCCGGCCTCGACGACGCTGGCGCGGGCGCCCTCTTCGCCCCGGCCGGCACGGTCGAGCACCTCGAGGACCTGGACGGTGCGCTCGCGCATTTGCTCGTTGTGCTCCCGCTCGTGCGCCACGACCGCCGCCAGCCGGCCGAGCAGCGCGTTGAGCTCGACCCCGACCTTGGCGACGAGCTCCATGGACGAAGCCTCGGGGGCCCTGGCTCCGAGCTCCCCCTCGCGCGCCCGGCGCAGCACGCCGAGGTGCTCGGAAAGGCCCATCGCCAGCTCCATGCTCTCCGCGCTCATGCGCGCCTGCTCCGACTCGAAGCCCGCCAGAATGCCGTTGATGAGCTCGCAGACTTGGCCGAGCTTGCCGTCCGCCGGCGGCACCGGGACCCGGGACCACAGCTCGCCCTTGGAGAACCTACGCAGCGCTTCGAGGACCGGGGCGAGCGCATCGCTGCCGCCCGCGCTCTGCGCTTGAGCCATGTCGATTCCGCTTGCTGATGCCATCGGGTCGTCTCCTCACGCTACGGCGCACAATGCCGGCACGATGGCCCAGAGCGGGCCAAGGTGCTGCGAGCGCCGCGGTTCGATCCTCAGAACTGGATCTGGACGCGCGCCTTGGCGCCGCCCTCGTTTCTCACCCAGAGCAGGGGCTTCTTGAGCCGCTGGCACCAGGCGCGCACGTCCTTCTCGAAGGTCGGGCAGTCGCCCACCACCTCGAGCGTGTCGCCGGGCGACAGCTCCACCGACTTGGTCGCAATCTTGAGCACTGGCTCGGGGCAACGCAGCCCGAGCGCGTCGATCACCACGTTGGCCATGGGTCTCCTCCTTCTACTGCCGGCCGATGGTCCGCCGCAGCCGTCCGTCAGAGTCGATGATGTCGAGTCGCAGCGGCGCGGTGCCGGGGAAGCTGTGGGTAGCACAGGCGAGGCAAGGATCGTAGGCGCGGAAGGCCATCTCCACCATGTTGAGCAGGCCCTCGTTCACCTCGCCCCGCTTGATCAATGCCTTGGCGGCCTTCTCGATGGACATGCAAATGGCCGCGGCGTTGTTCTGCGTGGCCACGATCAGGTTCACGCCGGTGAGCACGCCGCGGGCGTCCGTGCGGTAGTGGTGGATGAGCGTGCCCCGGGGCGCCTCCACGATGCCCACGCCCTCGGCCGGCGTCTTGGTCGGCAGCTCGCGCACCTTGGGGCTCGTGAGCTCGGGCGCCCGCGCGAGCTCCTGCATGCGCTCGGCCGCGTACAGCGCCTCGATGAGCCTCGCCCAGTGAAAGGCCAAGGTGTGATGCGCCGGCTTGCCGCCGAGCACCTCGTACATCTTCTCGTACGCGGCCTGCGCCAGCGGGGTGGCCATGCCGTCGGCGGCGTTCAGGCGCGCCAGCGGAGCGGCGCGGTAGACGCCGCTCTCGGGCCCGTCGACCATGCCCTTCCAGCCCTTCTCGCGCAGGTAGCAGAACTTGACGTAGGTCCAGGGCTCGACGTGCTCGGCGATGTGCTTGGTGTAGTCGCGCGGCGAGAACTGGCAGAAGAGCTTGCCCGCGGGATCCACCACCCGCACCTGGCCGTCGTAGAAGTTGACTCGGCCGCGCCCGTCCACCAGGCCCATGTAGTAGGTGCGGTGCTGGTAGATGTCGCCGACGACCAGGTCGACGTAGGCCTTGTTGCCGAGCACCACGTCGTCGAAGACCTTGAGGGCGAACTGGGCGAACTCGACCGCTGCGCCAGCCGCGGCCGCGACGGTGACGCGGTCCTCTTCGGTGAGCGCCTTGGCTACGCCGCCGGGCAGGCCGCAGACCGGGTGAATAGGCTTGCCGGCGATGAGCTCCATCACCGCCCGGCAGCGCTTGCGCAGGCCGATGAGACGGCCGGCTACCTGCATGCCGACCTTGCCGATGACGCCCAGGATGTTGCGCTCGGCCGCTGGCGCCTTGGGGCCCATGACGAAGTCCGGACCGCCCAGGAAGAAGAAGTGCAGGAAGTGATCCTCGACCATGAAGGTCGAGTAGAAAAGCTCGCGGATCCTCTTGGCCGCGGCCGGCGGCTCGACGCCGTAGAGATCGTCCAGAGCCTTGGTCGAAGCGAGGTGATGGGCGCTGGGGCACACGCCGCAGATGCGCGGCGTTATCTGCGGCATCTCCTCCGCCGGCCGGCCGACGCAGAACTGCTCGAAGCCGCGCAGCTCCGGCACCTGGAAGATGGCACGGTCCACGTCGCCCGCCGGATCGAGGAAGATGCTGATCTTGCCGTGGCCCTCCAGCCTGGTGATGGGATCGATCTCGATGACTCGCTGTGCCACGTTAGACCCTCCTGCGAAGCAGTGAGCGCGCCATGCCGAAGCGATAGAAGGTCCCGGCCGGATCGGGTATGGCCTCGGCCAGAGCGTCGATCTCGGCCTCGTCGTTCGAGCCGAACATCGAGGCGACGGCCGAGAGGAGCTTCGCCCCGTGATCGAGCGTGCCGCTCGTCGGACCGAAGCAGCCGCCGCAGGGCATGTGCCCCCGGATGCAGCGCTCGCCGCAGCCCGAGCGCGTGCCCATGCCCAGGCACAGCACTCCGGCCGAGAGGAAGCACTTGTCCGGCTCGACCTCGACCTGGTGGATGCGGCGGATCTCGGTGAGCCGCAAGTCGTCGGGTTTGCTCTCCTTGCGCGGGCAGCTCTCGCACAGCGCCTTGTCCGGCGCGAGCACCGAGCCCTGAGGCGGGAGCTTGCCCTGCAGGATGGCCAGCACCGCCTGCATGATGAGATCGGGCGGCGGCGCGCAGCCCGGTAGGTAGTAGTCGACCGGGACGACCTGGTCGAGGCAGCGCACGGCCTCGTAGAAGCGCGGCAGGCGCAGGGGCTTGCCATCGCAACTGCTCGCCTCCAGGGGCACGGTGCCCTGCGGGTTGTGCACCGTCGGCGCCTTCCGGTAGACCGTCTCGAAGATGGCGTCGCGGCTGGTCAGGTTGGCCAGGGCGGGGATGCCACCCATGTAGGAGCAGCTTCCGAAGGCCACGAGCAGGCCGCTCTTGCGCCGCAGGAGCTGGGCCATCTCCTCCTGCTCGCTCGTCCGGATGGCGCCGTTGAGGAAAGTGACGGCCAGCTCGCCGTCGCCAAGGGCGCGCACGTGCTGGTACTTGAAGTCCAGCGCTACTGGCCAGAAGGCGATGTCCACCGCTTCGACCACCTTGAGCACGTCCTCGTTGAGATCGACCACCGCCTCCTCGCAGCCGCCGCACGAGGCGCACCAGTAGAACGCGACCTTGGGCTTGCCCATCACGCCACCTCCTGCTCGCACGGCCCGACCCGCACTAGCGGCCCGAGCAGCCGGAGGCTCTCGACCATCTCGTTCGTCACCTCGACGAACTTGTCGCTCTCGGCGGCCGACACCCAGTCGAGCACCAGCCGGCGCCGATCGATGCCGAGCTGTTCGAGCATCCGGCTGAGCAGGGCGTAGCGCCGCCGCGCCTTGTAGTTGCCCTCCCGGTAGTGGCAGTCGCCGGGATGGCAGCCGAGGATCATCACCCCGTCGGCGCCGGCGGCAAAGGCCTGGACGACGAGCTGCGGGTCCATCCGGCCGCTGCACATCAGACGCACGACCTTGACGCCCGCCGGATGGGTCTTGCGCGCGCTGCCGGCCGCGTCCGCCGCGGAGTAGGAGCACCAGTTGCAGAGAAAAGCGACCACCTTGGGCTGAAACTCGCTCATGCCACTACCCCCTCTATCTCGGCGACGAGCTGCGCCGTGGTGAAGTGCCGGGCGCTGGCCACGCCCGCGGGACAGGACGCGTCGCAGGTGCCGCAGCCCTTGCACAGCACGTCGCTCACCGCGCACACGCTCCGCTCGGCTTCGAAGGAAATCGCCTGGTAGGGACACTGGCCGAGGCACATCTTGCAGCCGCTGCACTTGTCCGGATCGATCACCGCCACCGCGGCCTCGAGCTGGAGCTTCTCGCCCGGGAGCAGGCCGGACAGGACCTTCCCCGCCGCAGCCGCGCCGCCCGCCACGGCCGCGGCAATGTCCCCCGGCCCGGTGGCGCAACCCGCCAGGTAGATCCCCTGCAGGGCGCTGGACACCGGTCCGGTGCTGGCATGCTCCTCCTGGAAGAAGCCCTCCTTGCCCAGCGGCACGCGCAGCAGCTCGGCGAGCCTGCTCGCTCCGGCGCTGGGCCGCATCCCCGCGGCCAGCACGACCATGTCGGCCTCGATCTGCTGCGGCCGGCCGGCGGGATCGCGCGCCTTGACCGCGAGCTTGCCGCCCGCGGCGGCCACCTCGATCGCCGCCGGATCACTCACGCGCAGAAGCTTGGCCCCCGCGCCGGCGACCTCGCCGAAGAAGGGCTGCGAGCGCTTGCCCGGCAGGCACCAGTCCGCGTGCACCAGGCTCACCGCCAGCTCCGGCGCCTTGTGCCGCAGCACACGCGCAAGCTTGAGCGAGCTCATGCAGCAGACGGCCGAGCAGTAGCCGAGCTCGTCCGGCTCCCGTCCCACACACTGCACGAGGCACAGCGAGCGCGGCGGCTGGCCGTCACGCCCAACGACCTTGCCGCCGGTGGGGCCGTTGGGGCTGAGCATGCGCTCGAGCTGCACGCTGGTGTAGACGCCGGGATGCTTGCCGTAGCCGAGCCGGCCCAGTGCCGCGCCGGCGTAGGGCTCGAAGCCGGCCGCCACGATGATGGCGCCCACCTTGAGCTCCACGACCTCGTCCTGCTGGTCGAAGTCGATGAGCTCGGGGCCGCCGCCGAAGGGGCAGCCGTCGCGACAGGCGGTGCACCCTTGCGCCGCGAAGTGGAGGCAGTGCTCCCGGTCGATGACCGGCACGTTGGGTAGGGCACCGCGGAAGGGAACGTAGATCGCCTTGCGCTTGCCGAGGCCCTCGTCGAACGCGCTCGGCACATCGACCGGGCACAAGGGGTAGCAGGCCGCGCAGCCGATGCAGTTCTGCATGCTCACGTAGCGTGCCTTCTTGCGGATCTTGACGACAAAGTTGCCGTAGTAGCCGAGCACGCTCTCGATCTCGGCGTACGTCATCACGCGAATGCGCTCGTGGTGCAGCAGCGCGTCGAGCTTGGGCTCGAGCATGCAGGAAGAGCACTCCATGTTGGGAAAGATCTCGTCGCACTTCATGACCCGGCCGCCCACGTAGGGCTCGCGCTCGACGACGAACGCGGTCCGGCCCTTCTGGGCCAGCGTAAGCGCCGCCTCGATGCCGGCCACCCCTGCGCCAATGACCAGGGCATCGGCCACGGCGTCGATCTCGCGCGCCTCGAGCGGCAGGTGCTGGCGCACCCGACGCACGGCACCAAGCACGTACGACTCGGCCTTGGCCGTAGCCTGCGCCTTGTCCGCCGTGGCCCAGCCGGCGAGCTCCCGGATGTTGGCCATCTGCATGAGATACGGGTTCAGGCCACCGGCGGCGCACGCCCGCCGGAAGGTCGGCTCGTGCTCCTTGGGCGAGCAGGCCGCGATGACCAGGCGGCCCAAGCCCGAGGAACGGATCCGGTCGGCGAGCTGCCGGCAGCCGTCCTCTGCGCACAGCAGGGGATGGCGCTCGACCACGGCGACGTCATCGAGTCCTGCGGCGAAGGCCGCAAGCTGGTCGACGTCGACCCCCTCCGGGACGTTGGTCCCGCACTCGCACACGTAGACGCCGATCTTGTCAGGCATGGCCGATTCCTCCCGCTCCCGCTCCCGCTCCCGCCTGTCCCCGAAACTGCTCGCAAAGGATCCTTCGGACCATGTCGGGCACGGCGCGGGCGACCGGCTCGGACAGCCCCTCGCCCCAGCCCGATAGGTCGGCGGCCTCCATCGTGTAGACGACGGCCCGCCCGGGCACCGCCACGCCGGCCGTCCGGCCAAGCTGCAGCGCCGCGGCGATGCCCAGGCCATGCCGGCCGCTGCCAGGCTCCGCCGGCGCGGCCTCGCCCAGATCGATGCGGCGCACCGTGCCCGGTGCGTCCGCGCCCGTGCGAACCGAATCGACCACGATCAGCCGGTCGTAGCCCGCCATGTGGTCCAGCAGGGCCAGCCCGCAGAGCGGCCCGCCCACCACGTCCGCACCCGTGCGCTGCGCGAGCTCGGCGGCCACGGCGAGGCCCAGCGCATCGTCGCGCCGCAGCGGGTTGCCCAGGCCCACGACCAGGCTGCGGGGCCGCCGGCCGGCCGGGCCGGGCATGGCGCAGCGCGTCGTCATGGGCTCGTCTCCAGAGGGGCGAGAGCAGCTTGCCCGCGGGAAGGTTGCAGCGCGCCGGCCGCGCTCGCTCCCTGCCCCAGCCCCTGGTCCCCCAATGAGCCCATTGTCGTGGTCTTGCCGGCTTGCCTATCGTGCCAGGCGCTACAAGTACTCGCCTGGCCCCCGGCTATCAAGGCCCCTTTTCGGCCCCTTCGTCACCGCTCGCTGTGGAACACGCGGACGGCATTGCGGCCCGCATGCTTGGCCTCGTAGAGCGCGGCGTCGGCACGGCCCAGCACCGACCATCCGTCCGCGCACCCCGGCCAGACCTCGGCCACCCCGATGCTGGCCGTGACGCGAAGCTGCTCTCGGCCCGCCGGGACCACGAGCTTGCGCACCTGCTGCCGCAGCCTCTCGCCCAGCGCCACCGCCCCCGCCGCGGCCGTCTCAGGCAAGAGCGCCACGAGCTCGTCGCCGCCGTAGCGCGCAGGCACGTCCTCCCGGCGCAGGCCGGCGCGAAACAACGCCGCGACGCTCTGCAGCACCTCGTCGCCGGCCCCGTGCCCGTGGCGGTCGTTGACGCGCTTGAAGTGGTCGACGTCGAGGATCAAGAGCGAGAAGATGCGCTCGTGTCTCTGGTAGGTCGCGTGCGCCTCGACCACGCGCTCCCGGAGGTAGCGCACGTTGTAGAGCCTGGTGAGGCCGTCCGAGACGCTCAGCCGCTTGTTCTCCTGGTAGAGCAGCAGCAGCCGCGCCACCGGCGCGAACTCCTGGGCGAGCAGCCCGAGGTGCTCGCGCAGCCGCGCCGACAGGTCGCCCGACTGCTCGAAGTAGAGCGAGATGCTGCCCACGGAGGCGGCGCCAATCCGGAGCGGGAAGACGCAGTGCGCGGCAAACCCGTGCTCGGTGAGCCCTTCGCCCAGCAGCTCGTGCGGCGGCGGGCGGATCATGATGCTGCCCGGCTCGGCTCCGACGGGCTTGCGCGCTTGTTGGCCCACCGTCTCGCCGACGCAGGCAAGCTGCGCGGCCGAAAGCGGGCGGTGCACGAACAGGTGCAGCGTCGAGCTCTCGGGCCCGTCCAGGTGCACGCCCAGGCACCTGAAGTCCGTCAGGTCGCCGGCCAGCGCGGCGAGCTCGGCCAGGCACTGCTCTTCGTCGTGTACGTGGCTCGCCAGCCGGCGGGCCTCGCTCGCGATGGTCGTCTCAAACAGCAGCTTGTCGAAAAGGAAGCCTACGTCCCGGTGGATGCTGCTCTGGTCGCGCGTCGAGCGCGGCGCGGCCTCGCCTCGAGCGCCGTCCCGTCCCGACCCCGCCGCCTGGCTGAGCAGCTTCGCCACTTCCTCCGGGAGCCTGTCCCGCGCCAGCTCCTTGGCCACGTAGCGATCGGCCCCGGAGCGTAGGCCCCAGAAACGGTCCTGCCGGGACAGCTCGCTGGCGGTCATCAGGATGATGGGGATGGCGCGCGTCTGCTCGCTATGCTTGAGGAAGCGGCACACCTGGTAGCCGCTCAGCTCGGGCATATGGACGTCGCAGATGATGAGGTCGGGCATCTCCCAGAAGGCATGGGAGATGCCCTGGAGCCCGTCGCAGGCCTCGACGACGCGGTAGCCCTGGCGGGCCAGCAACTCACCCGCGATCCGACGGTGGGTGGCCGCGTCGTCCACCACGAGCACCTTGGGAACCTCCCGCCGCGCCATTTCCCCTCACCGCCGCTCGCCGGCGCCGGCTCCGCCCCGGGCCGGGCTTCAGCCCCCGTCCGGGCCGCGGACGAAAGCCCCGAGCTCGGCCAGGAACTGTTCGTAGTTCGGCCCCTTGCAGATGTACCCGTCCGCCCCGGTCTCCGCCGTGAGCTGCTTCAGCATGCCCTCCTCGCCGTCGGAGTAGTAGATCACTTTGAGATCCGGGTAGCCGCGCTTCAACACGAAGGCCATGGGCGCGCCCGAGATGTGCGGCATCTGCACGTCCAGCAGGACCAGACTGGGCTGCTGCTTCTCCACGGCCTCCTGCACGTCCTCCCAGGTGACGCACGCGATCGGCTCGTAGCCCGCCACCGAGAGCACGCGCGCCAGGACCTGACGCACCGTGGCGCTGTCATCCACGAACACAACCCTGCGCTTCGCGTCGGCCATCGGGCTCACCCCGCCGGCTGCCCGTGCGAGCAACCGGCCTCCATGCTGAGGGCATCGGCGCCCGAACGTCAAGTCCATCATGAAATCCTCTACATCGCGGCGCCCCGGTTCCGCTATGCTGCCCTCCTATCATCGGGCCGGCCGGCACGGTCGTGGGCGGAGCAGCCACATGGCGGAGACGAGCAAGCGGGTTCTGTTGATCGACGACTCCTCGGTCATGCTGGCGATGGTCTCCGTCGATTTGACCTTGTGCTGCCTCGATGTTGCCCCGAGGCCCGGGACGGGCTAATTCGTTGTGGCGTGCTCGCCTCCTGCGGCCGGGCCCTGGCCGGCTATCACTACCGCGCCATCCACGTGCCGCGCGTGCGGCGCGTGGCGCGCGCCCTGGGGGCGCTCGTCGGCCGGGCCCGCTCGCTCCTGGACGTGGGCTGCGGCGACGGCACCATGGCCAAGGCCGTGGCACAGGCCGTGGGGGCCGAGCGCGTGGCCGGCGTGGACGTGCTCTTGCGGCCCGAGGTCGCGATTGACGCCCATCTCTATGACGGCCGCCGCCTGCCCTTCGCCGATCGCAGCTTCGAGATCGTGCTTCTGGCCGACGTGTTGCACCACGCCGCCGATCCGCCCGCGCTCTTGCGCGAATGCCTGCGCGTGGCAGAGCGGGCCGTCGCGGTCAAGGACCACTTCAAGCTCGGGTGGCTCTCGGATCGGGTCCTGCTTGCCATGGATCTCGCGGGCAACGCCGCGAGCGGCGTGCGCGTGCGCGGCAGCTACCTGCACCCGACCGAGTGGCCGGCCCTCGTGCGCCGCGCCGGAGGCAGCATCGTGGCGCTAGACTGGCCCCTGCGCGTCCACGACTTGCCGTGGCGCCTAGTCACGCGCAGCGAGCTCCAGTTCGCCGCGCTGATCGAGCCGGCCCCCCGCCCCGCCGCCCGACCCGAAAGGGGCGCACCGTGAGCGAGCCGACGCTGCGCTCCTTCGTGATTGGCGGCGCCGGCTTCATCGGCAGCCACCTGGTCGACCGGCTCGTGGGCCGCGGTCCGGTCACGGTGTACGACAACCTCTCGGTGGGCAAGCCGGACTTCATCCGCCCGCACCTCGAGTCCGGCCGCGCCGTCCTGGTCGAGGCCGATGCGCTCGATCTCGATCGGTTGCGCGCGGCGCTGCGCGGCCACGACGTGGTCTTCCACCTCGCCGCCAACCCCGAGGCCCGCTGGGGTCTGGAGCGCACGCGCCTCGATCTGGAGCAGGGCACGATCGTCACCTTCCACGCGCTGGAGGCATGCCGGCTCGAGGGGGTGCGACGCTTCGTGCTCGCCTCCTCCGGCACGGTCTACGGCGACACCGAGCGCGTCTGCGGCGAAGGGGATCTGGGCGTGCTGCCCATCTCGCTCTACGGCGCGAGCAAGCTCGCCGGCGAAGCGCTCGCGAGCGCCTTCGTGGAGTGCTTCGGGTTGCAGGCGTGGATCCTGCGCTTCGGCAACGTTGTCGGTCCGCGCGGCACGCACGGCGCCGCGCTCGACTTCCTGCACCGGCTACGCACCGCGATGTCGCGCCAGCCGGCCGGTGAGAAGGTCGAGCTCGAGGTGCTGGGCGACGGCCGCCAGAGCAAGCCGTATTTGCACGTGAGCGACTGCGCCGACGGCATCCTGTACGCCTTCGACCGCGCCACCGCGCCGCTCAACGTCTTCAACCTGGCGCCGCCCGACACGACCTCGGTGGCGCGCATCGCCGAGCTGTGCATTGCCGCCTCGCCGCTGCCGCAGGCCACCATCCGCTACACCGGCGGCGACCGGGGCTGGCCGGGCGACGTGCCCCGCTCGCGCCTCTCCCCCGAGCGCCTGAGCGCCCTCGGCTTTCGCGTGCGCCAGAAGAGCGACGAGGCGGTGCGGCTGGCCGTGGCGGAGCTGGCGAGGGAGGTGTTCGGCGAGCCGCTCGCTCACCGCCTACGCTTCGAGTAGCATCCGAGCCCGCACCAAGGAGCCTGCGCCATGCGTTTTGACACTCGCTGCGTCCGCGGGGGCATCGCGCCCTGTCCCACGACCGGCGCCATCGTGCCGCCCATCTACCAGACCGCCACGTATGTCCTGGAGGAGGTCGGGCGGACCAAGGGCTACGACTACACCCGCTCTTCCAACCCCACGCGCGCCACGCTCGAAGCGGCGCTGGCCGCAGTCGAGGGCGGCCGGCACGGCGCCTGCTTTTCGAGCGGCCTGAGCGCGGTGGACGCCGTCCTGCGCACGCTCGACGCCGGCGACCACGTCGTCTCGTCGGACGACGTCTACGGCGGCGTCTCGCGCCTGTTCAACACCATCCTCAAGCGCCACGGCCTGAGCTTCACCTACGTCGACAGCTCCCGCGCCGCGCTCGTGGCCGAGGCCATCCGTCCGAACACGAAGCTCGTCTGGATCGAGACGCCCACGAACCCGCTGCTGAAAGTCTCCGACATCGCGGCCCTGGCCGAGATCGCCCACGCCCGGGGCATTCCCCTCGCCGTGGACTCGACTTTCGCCACGCCGGCGCTGCTCCGGCCCCTCGAGTGGGGCGCCGACATCGCCATGCACAGCACGACCAAGTACCTGAGCGGCCACAACCAGATCATCGGCGGCTGCGTCGTGACGAACGAAAGCGCCTTCCAGGAGAAAATGCGCTACCAGCAGAAGGCCATCGGCGCCGTGCCGAGCCCCTTCGACTGCTGGCTCGTCATCGGCGGCCTGAAGACGCTGAGCCTGCGCATGGCCCGCCACAGCGCCAACGGCCTGGCCGTGGCGCGCTTCCTGGAGTCGCACCCCAGGGTGGCCCGCGTCACCTACCCCGGCCTGGAGTCCCATCCCGGCCACGCCGTGGCCCGCCGGCAGATGAGCGCCTACAGCGGCATGATCACCTTCGAGCTAGTGGGCGGCCTGGAGGCCGGACGCAAGCTCATGAACTCCGTGCGGCTCTGCTCGCTGGCGGAGTCGCTCGGCGCGGTCGAAACCATGATCACGCATCCGGCCACGATGACGCACGTCGACGTCCCGGCGGCCGAGCGCCAGGCACGCGGCCTGACCGACAGCCTGGTACGCCTCTCGGTCGGCATCGAGGATCCCGAGGACATCGTCGCCGACCTGCGGCAGGCGCTGGAGCGGGCGGGCTGACGGCCATCAATTGCTCATGCAAGCGGTCATCCTCGCCGGCGGCCTGGGCACGCGCTTGAGTCAGCGCACGCGGCAGACGCCCAAATTCCTGCTGCCGGTGGCGGGTCGGCCGTTCGGCGCGTGGGTGATCGATCGGCTGCGCGCCTGCGGCTTCACCCGGGCGCTGCTGTGCATCGGCCACCTGGGCGAGATCATCGAGCGCGCGATCGGCGACGGCGCCCGCTTCGGGCTGCGCGTGCGCTACGCCGCGGACGGGCCCGTGCTGCTCGGCACGGGCGGAGCGCTGCGCCAGGCGCGGAGCGCGCTCGCCCCGAGCTTCCTGTTGACCTACGGGGACTCGTACCTGCCCTTCGACTACGCCGCGCCGCTGCGCGACCTCGACACCCATCCCGAGGCGCTCGGCACGCTGGCCGTCTACCGCAACGAGGACCGCTACGACCGCTCCAACGTGCGCGTCGCGGGCGAGCTCGTCGCGCTCTACCGCAAGGAGCCGGCAGGCGCCCCGCGCGAGGCGGAGCTCTCGGACATCGACTACGGCGCCATGGCCCTGAGGCGCGAGGCGGTCGAGCTCATTCCCGCGGGCCGGCCCGTCGGCCTGGAGGGCCTGCAAGCGGAGCTCGCCCGCAGCGGCCGCCTGCGCGCCTGGCGCGCCACGCGGCGCTTCTACGAGATCGGCTCGGAGCGGGGCCTGGGCGACCTGGAGCAGGAGCTCGCGCGCGGCGCAGCCGCGGCAAGCGCCGAGGAGGAAAAGCAGCCATGATCGTCTCACGCGCTCCCCTGCGCTTCTCGCTGGGCGGGGGCGGCAGCGATCTGCCGGCGTACTGCCGCCAGCACGGCGGCTTCGTGGTCTCGGCGGCCATCGACAAGTACGTCTACGTCACGGCCAACCGCCGCTTCTACCGCGACATCCGCCTCGCGTATTCGAAGACCGAAATTGTGTCGGCCCGGGAGGACATCCAGCACCCCATCTTCCGCGAGGCGCTGCGCCTGATGGCCATCGAGAGCGGCATCGAGCTCACCAGCGTGGCCGAGCTTCCCGCCAACAGCGGGCTCGGCTCGTCGAGCACCTTCACCGTGGCCCTGCTCAACGCCCTGCACACCTACCGGCGCGAGTTCGTCTCTTCGCGTCAGCTCGCCGACGAGGCGTGCCAGCTCGAGATCGAGCGGCTGGGCGAGCCCATCGGCAAGCAGGACCAGTACATCGCCGCCTTCGGCGGCATGACCGCTCTGACCTTCGCGCGCGACGGCGGGGTGCACGTCGAGCCGGTGGGCGCCGGGGACGAGGTGATCGAGGAGCTCGAATCGAGCCTGCTCGTACTCTACTCCGGCGTGGAGCGACCGGCGCGTGCCGTGTTGGGGGAGCAGGGCCGGGAGCTCAGCCGGCCCGACGGCGGCGCCGTCGCGGGCATGCACCGCATCAAGGAGCTCGGCCACCGCGTGTACGAGCTGCTGCGCGCCGGCAAGATCGACGAGTACGGCGAGTTGCTGCACGAGCACTGGACCAACAAGCGCAAGCAGGCCGCCAACATGACCGATCCCGCGCTCGACGAGCACTACGAGGCCGCCCGGCGTGCCGGCGCCATTGGAGGCAAGCTCATGGGCGCCGGCGGCGGCGGTTTCTTCATGTTCTACGTTCGCCCCGGCGACCGGCGCCGGGTCATCGACGCCATGAGCGCGCGCGGCCTGCGGGTGCTACGGTTCCGCTTCGATCCGGATGGCGCGCGCATTGTGGCCAACCTGCACCGGAGCTAGCCACATGGCTGCTAGCCGAAAACCTGACGATGGCAATTACGGCGGCCGATCCATCCACGCCGGCCGGGGCAGGGGTGACGCGCCCGAAGGGCGCGTCGGGACCCCAACCCCGTCCCGAAGGGACGGCCTTACGTCCTCGCGCCGGGCCCTCACGTACAGGAGTACGCTCGGGCCCGGCGCTGCGGGCGCGCTCTGCCGGCGCGGCGCCTCGGCCGCCGGGCGATTGCCGGCTAATAGCGATGGGAGGTAGCCATGGCCGAGAGCACCGCGGAGTTCGTCGATCGCTACCTGCGGGAGACCGCCAGCGTCGCGCACGGTACCAACCGCGGCGATCTGTGCCGTATCATCGAGATCCTTTTCGCGGCGCACCAGGCCGGCCGTGCCGTGTACACCTGCGGCAACGGCGGGTCGGCCGCCAATGCCAGCCACCTCGCCTGCGATCTCGGCAAGTTCGCCTCGCCCGAGGGCAAGCGCCCCTTTCGCTGCTATTCGCTGTGTGACAACGCCGCGCTGGTGAGCGCCATCACCAACGACCTCGGCTTCGGGCGCCTGTTCGCCGAGCAGCTCCGGGGACGGATCGAGGCGGGCGACGTGCTCGTGTGCCTGAGCGTGCACGGCGGCAGCGGCGAGGACCAGGCCGGGCCGTGGTCGCAGAACCTCCTCGGCGCGGCGCGCTACGCCAAGGAGCGGGGCGCCAAGGTTGTGGCCCTGGTCGGCTACGACGGCGGCGCCCTGAAGAGGATTGCCGACGGTTGCATCGTCGTGCCGCACACCGATGCCGGGACCACCTCCACGCCGCACGTCGAGGGCTTTCACGAGATCTACCATCACTTGATCTGCGAGCGGCTGCGGCAGCTCGTGTTGGCGAACTGATCCACTAGGTCAGAGAATCGATGCGCTTCGCCACACAAGACCGGCCGGTCAGGGCGAACGGGGTTGGGGCCCCGTTCGCGGGGTCTGGGGCGAAGCCCCAGCGTGGAATTCTCGCCGCGGACGGCTCGCCTGCGGCTACGGCGCGCAACGGCCGCGAGGCGTTGCCGCTTGCGTCGGCCCGCTCGGTTCCCGCGGGCGCATCCGTTCCACCCTTGGGTTGCGGTCGAAGCCCGCGCTAGTCATCCATGGCCCGCGGCCTCATTCTCGACCGCGACGGCACGCTTGTTGACTTCGTGCGCGACCCCGAGC
>JACQWT010000266.1 GCA_016209145.1 Deltaproteobacteria bacterium
CGCGTCAACCGCGGGGGCAGCTTCCTGATGAACGCGGCCGAGCCCGGCAGAAGCTACACCCGCGGCGTCGACAAGCCCACCGAGACGCAGCCCGATCTCGGTTTCCGCTGCGCGCTGGATCTGCCCGCCGCGCCTCCTGCATCGAAGAGGACACCATGAGCATGCCACGAACAGCACACCGCTTCGCTTCCCCCGCCTTCGCATCGGTCCTGGCATTGGCGCTCGGCGCCACCTTGGCCGCCCCTGCCGCCGCCGGCCCCGAGGACTGCCGCGGCACCCAGAAGTGGTACGCGGGCGAGTGTCGCTACCCGAAGGACATCGAGGAGATGAAGAAGCAGGAGGCTCAGCGCCGAGCGGCCGAGGCCGAGGCGAAGCGCAAGGCCGACGCGGAGGCCGAGAGAAAGCGCAGGGAGGCCGAGCAGGCGGAGGCGAAGCGCAAGGCCGACGCGGAGGCCGAGAGAAAGCGCAAGGAGGCCGAAGAGGCGCTGAAGCAGGGGGCCGAGGACGCGGGGCGCACGGCGGGCGAGGCGGTGGATGCGGCCACCGAAGAGGCGCGGCGCATCGCTGCCGAGGCCGATCGCGCCGACTGCAACAGCGCGCGCAAGCTCGACACCATCGAGGGCTGGCGCGGCTACCTCGCGCGACGCCCGGCGGGGCTGTGCCGCGACGAGGCCAAGAAGCGCATCGCCGAGCTCGAGCGCGCCGGCAAGGCGGGACCGGCCCCTGGCAGGCCGGCTGACAAGGCGCCCCCCGGCGGCGCGCGCGGCAAGCCGGCGCCTGCCGCGCCATCGAGCGAAGGCGCCGACAAGGGCGGCAGCGCCATCTCGCCGCTCGTGTGGGCGGGCTTCGGCGCTGGCCTGGTGGGCATCGTCGTCGGCACGGCGACCGGGATCCTCTCGGCCCAGCTCTACTCCGAGCTCGAGCCGGTTTGCCCTGGAGGCGGCTGCCCGCCGGACAAGAAGAGCGATCTCGACCAGACGATGACGCTCGCCCATGTGTCGACCGCGGGCTTCGCGCTCGGCGGCGTCGGCCTGGCCGTGGGCATAGTGGGCCTGCTCCTGTCGGGCGGCTCGGCCGAGCCCGAGCCCGCTGCCGCCCCGCCAGCGGTCGCGCTCGGCTTCGAGGAGCTGCCAGGCGGCGGCCTACTCACCTGGCGCGGGAGGCTTTGACATGCGCCCGCAGCTCGGAGCTGTGCTCGCTGCCTCGGTGCTCGGCGCGATTGCGCTCGGCGCGGGCTGTCACCTGGTGACCGGCGCGGGGGATCTGTTCATCCGAGAAGATGGCAGCGGCGCGAGCGGGACGGGCGCGAGCGGTGGCGCGGCGGGCACCGGCGGTGCTGCCGGCTCAGGTGGCGCAGGCGGGGCTGGCGGGGACGCCTGCGTGCCGAGCGAATGTCCCGGCAGCGACACCGAGTGCCAGACGCGGGTGTGCAACGAGAACGGGAGCTGCGGCCTCGATCTGGAGCCGCTTGGCACCCCGTGCGCGGGCGGAGTGTGCGACGGCAAGGGCTACTGCGTCGATTCGAAGTGCCTCGATGGCAAGTGGAGCGCGGGCGAGACCGACGTCGACTGCGGTGGGCCGAAGTGCGCGCCCTGTGACAAGGGCAAGCTCTGCAAGACCGCGAGCGACTGCGAGAGCGGCTTCTGTGCCGACGAGCGCTGCTGCGACCAGGCGTGCGACGGCGGCTGCGGCAAGTGCGACGTCGACGGCAAGGAGGGCGCCTGCTCGCCGCTCGACAAGGACACCGAGTGCCGTGCGGCGCAAGGCGACTGCGACCTGCCCGAGGAGTGCGACGGGCAGAAGAAGGACTGCCCGGTGGACGGCTTCATCGCGGACGGCAAGCCCAGCACCGGCAACAAGTGCGACCCGTACCTGTGCGACGGCAAGGCCGCGACCTGCGCCAGCGCCTGCGCGGGCCACGACGACTGCGTCGGGGGCTACTGGTGCGTGGGCCTGAATTGCGCGCTGCCCAAGTGCGACGACAAGGTCAAGGACGGCCAGGAGACCGACGTGGACTGCGGCGGCCCGAGCTGCCCGGGCTGCGGGCTCGGCAAGGCATGCAGCCAGGGCTCGGACTGCGCGAGCGGCGCGTGCACGGCCGGCAAGTGTACCGAGTGCACGCCAGGCGCGAAGGATTGCCTGGGCAGCGTGCCGCGGACCTGTGACCCGGGCGGGTCGTGGCAGACTGGGCCCGCGTGCCAGGGCGCGACGCCCTTCTGCTGCGCGGGGAGCTGCGTAGGCGGGGTCGTCGAGGTCGCGGCGGGCAGCTACCACACGTGCGCGGTCAAGGCCGGCGGCTCGCTCTGGTGCTGGGGCTACAACCTGTTCGGCGCGCTCGGCGACGGCACGACGCAGGACAAGATCTCGCCCGTGCACGTCACGGCGCTCGGCGGCTGCAAGTGACAGCGCCCTGTCTCGGGCCAACGCGACGTGGCCGCTGCAACCGATGAATCGACAGCTCTTCAGCCTCCGTCGCTGAAGACCTCATCCAGGCGCTCCGCCGTGGCGAAGCGCTCGCCCCAGCGATCGAGCTGCTCGGCGCTGGCGCCAGTCAGGCGCGTCACCACGTCCTCAGGCAGATCGCCGAAGCGGCGGCGCAGTTGGCGGAGGAGCAGATCGCGGCGCCCGGCGACAAGCCCCTGCTCGATGCCCTGCTCGATGCCCTGCTCGATGCCCTGCTCAAGGCCCTCGCGCCTTCCCTGCTCGATGAGCTGCTGTCCTAGCGTCATGACGACCTCGTCCGCTTGTGCTCCTAGCCCCGATTGTAGCACGCTCAAAGCGCCCTCGCGGGTGAGGTGCTCATTGACCTCGGACAGGTAGCGCAGCACGACCACCACCGCATCGAGCCCGTGCGGCGCGGCCGCAACCTCGGCGACGAGATCCGCCCAGCGCGCCAGCCACGCTGGCACGGAGGGCGCGGCGCCAGGGCCGCCGATCCTGGAACCAGCCAGCATCCGGCTCGATCTACGCCAGCAGCTCGCCGGCCGAGCCCACCACCACTGCCCGGCACAGCCAGGCCTCGAGCTGCTCCAAGTCCCGGC
>JACQWT010000267.1 GCA_016209145.1 Deltaproteobacteria bacterium
ACCAGGAGCCGAAGCAGCGCGAGCTGGCGATCCAACGTGGCCTCGGGCTGCTCGGCCGACATCTCCCGCGCGAGCGCGTCGAGCGCCGGGCCGGCGAGCTCGACCGGGATGCGCGAGACGACTGCCGCCGCCAGCTTGGCGGGCTGGGTCTGCAGGGCGCGGACGGCGGGATCGAGGTTCAGGAGCATGTCGACGAGCGGCTTGGGCCGGCGCACGCTCCACACGATGTCGTCGATCACCTGGGCCAGCGTGGCGCCGCGGTCGCCGTGCCCCGTCTCGGAATAGCGGTCCAGGCGCTTGAGCTCCTTGCCCAGGCGGCCCACGAGATAGCGCGTGTGCCAGCCCAGGGCTTCGTCCGCGTCCGCGAGATCCGCGTCGCACAGCAAGCGGATGCCGACCACCTCGTGCTCGGTGAGACGCCGGTCGAGCTCCCGGCCGTCGCGCACGCCGGCCTTGGTCAGCAGCTCGACGAAAGCCGTCAGCTCCGCCAGGGCCACCCGGCCGAGCAGCGTGACGCTGAAGAGACCGGCGCGCTCGAACTGGCGGATCAACTGCGGTACGAGCATGTCGTCGGTGCCCGCCCCGAGCAGCTTGGCCAGCCGGACCGGCTCATCGAGCGCGCCGTCGACCACGATGGCGTAGTCCTGCAGCGTCCTGACGGCCACGAGGCTCAGCGCCTGCCGGCCGCGCATGGCGCTCTGGAAGACCTTGTGCATCTCGGCCACGGCATTGCGGCTCGGCGGCTCCGCGCTTTGCAGCATCTGCGCCAAGCTGCGGCAGAACTGGACGAGCTGCTGGCGCTGCTCGGTCTGGGCGTCGGCCGACTGGCGGCTCAGCGCCGCCCCGCTGACGGGAGCGCCGGCCGAACCGGATTCGATTTCCATCTCTGGCGGAGCCATGGGGCCTTGTGACGCGCTGCACCTTCCAGGGCCCGCTTGCGGGCCCGCTTGGGGTCTAGGGCCCGCTTGCGGGCCCGCTTGGGGTCTAGGGCCCGCTTGCGGGCCCGCCTGGCGTCTAGGGCCCGCTTGCGGGCCCGCCTGGCATTATGGCACAAGGCCGGCCGGGCGGTGCGCTTCCTGTCGGCGGATCTCGTAGAGCGCCAGCGCCGCGGCGACGGAGGCGTTGAGG
Source organism: Deltaproteobacteria bacterium (assembly GCA_016209145.1). GTDB lineage: Bacteria > Myxococcota_A > Polyangia > Polyangiales > Polyangiaceae > JACQWT01. Next base: position 1,129 of record JACQWT010000267.1, read on the forward strand.
GAGCCCAGGCGCCCGCGCATGGCAAGGCGGGCCTCCAGGCGGCAGGCGCGGCGTACGGCCCGTGAGATCCCCCGGTGCTCCGCGCCCACTACTATCGCGACGGGGCCGCGCAGGTCCACACTGGCGAGCTCGCCCGGGGCGTCGCTCTGCAATGCGACGGTCAGCCAGCCCCGCTCGCCCAGCGCGGACAGCGCCGCCCGCAGCGAGCGCGCCCGCAGCAGGCGCGCGTGCTCCACGGCCCCCGCCGAGGCGCGAAATGTCGCGGGGCTGAGCGGCGCCGATGCGTGCTCGGCCCAGAGCACGCTGCCGCTGCCGAGGGCAACCGCGCTGCGGATGGTCGCGCCGAAGTTCTGGGGGTCGGTGATCCCGTCCAGCACGACGAGCGGCGCGTCACGCCCCGGCTCGACGTCCTGCGCGCTGCCCACCCGCAGTGGCGGCGCCCAGGCCGCGACGCCCTGGTGCGCCACGCCGGAAGCAAGCCGGTCGAGCTCGGCGCGCGGGATCCGCTCCACCCGGGCGCCGCAGCCGGCGGCGAAGCGGGCCAGCGCGCCCAGCGCAGGCCCGCCCGCGCGGTCGAGGAGCACCCGCGCCGATCCCGCGGCCGGCGTGCGGCACAGCTCCCGCACCGGCTGGATCCCGAGCACCAGGCGTTCGCTCACGATCCCGTCTCCGGCAGGGCCGCGGCGATCTGCCGGACGATGCTACGCGCGGCCGCAACCGGATCCGGCGCATCCCGAATCGGTCGCCCCACCACGAGCAGATCCGCGCCGGCGCGGATGGCGGCTCCCGGCGTCGCGACGCGCTTCTGGTCCTCGGCCTGCCCGCCAAGGGGACGAATGCCGGGCGTGACGAGCAGCGCCTGCGGTCCAAGCGTCTGCCGCAGCCGCGGCGCCTCGCCGGCCGAGCAGATGAAGCCGCGGATGCCGGCCTCCCAGGCAAGCCGGCCGAGGCGTTCGGCGTGCTCCGCCGGGCTGGCGTGCAGGCCCTGGGCCGCCAGATCCGCGCCGTCGAGCGAGGTGAGCACGGTCACGCCGAGTAGCGTGAGCGCCCCTGACGCCTGCTCGGCCTGCCGGGCGGCCTGCTCCAACATGGCGCGGCCCCCGGCCGCATGAACCGTCAGATAGCGCGCACCGTGGGCGGCGGCGCTGCCCACCGCGCGCGCCACCGTGGCCGGGATGTCGTGTAGCTTCAGATCGAGGAACACCGCGAGGCCGAGCTCGTGCATCGCGGCGACCGCAGCCGGTCCCTCCCGCACGAACAGCTCGAGACCCACCTTGGCCACGCCCACGTGCTCGTGCACTTGCTCGGCCCCCCTGCGCGCCAGCTCCAGGCTAGGGTAGTCGAGCGCGAAGGCCAGGCGCGCCCGGGCCCGGGCGAGCACGGCGGCCTGGATCTCGTCGGCGCCGGTGGAGGCCACGCTGCCCGCACCTAGCGCGGGCTTCGCCCGCAACCCAATGGTGAAACCGATGCG
>JACQWT010000063.1 GCA_016209145.1 Deltaproteobacteria bacterium
AACGCCAGCCTCGGCACCTACCGCGCTACGCGCACCGCCCTGCGCGCTCTTTTCAGGATCACGCTACAGCGCCCCGAGGACGTGGACGGTATCCCGGGCCGGCCAGAAGCCTTGCGCGCGTTCGTCGCGGGCTTCGACGCGGCCTCACCCGACGCCCGCGCGCCAGCGCCGATCCCCCGACATGAGGCCGTCGCCCCGGCCGCAACCGTTTCGTGACGCGGTAGGCCTCTTGCACACCGGAGACCCAGCCGAACGGCCGATGCCAGACGGGGAACAAGGAGCTCGGCCGCACCAGACGGGCGAGCCGGGGCGCCCGGCCGCGTCCTTGCCGTCCAGGCGCAGGCGGCAGAGGCTACGGCGCTTTGGCCGAGGCGAGCGAGGCGGCGGCGGCCATCGGGCTGCTGGGAAGGCTGGGGGCGATGCTGAGCCGGCCGCTCCGGGGCCAGGGCCAAACCGGGTCCCGGGCCGTCGGAGGATCGGCCAGTCAGCCGTCGGCTTGCCGGTATGTCGCCGGTGGGCGGCGAGTGTCGAGCGCGGCAGCGGGCACCAGGCGACGGCGAAGCCGCGCACGGACTTGCTTCCGGTGGCCGCGGCCAGTGATACAATGCGGCTTGTGGCACGCGGCGCCAAGCGGCGGGCGGACGGCATACGGAGGCAGCGATGAAGCGAGGAGCAAAGCGGGCAGCGGCGGCGAGCGCGGTCGCCTTGGCGTGGGCCATCTCGGGCGGAGGGCCGGCGCTGGCGGCTGAGGTGCCGCCGCTCGTGGGGCACCAGGGGCGGCTGTACGACGCGGGCACGGGCAAGCCCATCGACGGGGAGCTCACGGTCACGTTCGCCGTCTACGAGAGCCAGATCACGCCGGTCGCCCTGTGGATCGAGGCGCACCAGGTGAGCTTCATCGCCATCATCCGCCGCCTGGGCTGCCCCTCGGGGCACGGGTTCAACGGCGGCTGGCCCGTCTCCGAGCCGGCCGACCGGAGCCAGATGTTCCACGGGCACGGCAACTCCGGCGCCGCCAACTACGAGCGGGGCCCGGTCAAGGGCGCCAACGGTTGGCTGCTGCAGACGCAGGGATCAAACGGCACGGCGTGCCAGATCTCCGTCAACACCGGCAACGGCGCGCAGCCCGTGTGGTGCTGCGTGAACCGGGCATCCAATCTGTAGCCCGGCCTGAAGCGGGCTGGGGCTGCCCTCTTCCACCGGGCCCGGGCTTCGGCTACGAACAGGTCATGTCCATCCACCGCGTCAAGCGACCCACCTTCCGTCGGCCCCCTGAGCCACGGCCCGCGGACCGCCCGGCTCCGGCGCCGGTTGAGCTGCCCGAGTGGGCACAGGCGGTGGCCGGCAAGCCGGAGGAGGCGTTCGTGGCGTACGCGCCTGCCGCGAGCTACGCTCCGGGTGCCCTGCTCGCGCACGTCAAGTTCGGCCGAGGCATCGTCCTGGCGGTCGATGGCGCCAAGGTTTCGGTTCTCTTCGAGCAGGGCCTGAAGAAGCTCGTGCACGCGGCCCCGTAGGTCGCCGGCTTGCTCGCGCCCTGTGCCCACGCCGCCACGGCGGCCAGCGCGGCGAACGCCAGGGCCACGGCGGCGGCGAGCACGATGAGCCAGAGCAGCGACGCGCCGCCGCCTATCCGCCGCAGCTCCGGCGAGCCGAGGGGCGCGGCGCTCTCGCCCGCCTCCCGCGCCTCCGGCCCGCCCAGCGACTCGCCGAGGTGCCGCTCGAGTCGCCTGCGGGTGAGGCGCCCGTGGCGCCAGAGGAAGAGCAACTCGAAGATCCCGGCGGCGGCGACGAAGCCCCAGATCGGGCGCCGCACCGCTGCCGCACGCATGCGCTCGCGGGCGACCGCCTCAGCCAAGCCATCAGCGAGCAGCCCGAGCGGCGTTCGCGCCGGCACGCCCTGCGGGGCGGCATCGAGCGCCACGCCCGGCGGGCCGGTGTCGGGCGCGGGCAGCACGCGCAACGGCCAGCCGATCGCGGCGCCTGAGCGCTCGGCCGGGTCACTCGAAAGCACCGCGAGCTCGGGCTGTGCGCCGAGCTCGGGGAGGCGAAACGCGCCGCGCGCGAAGCCGTCTGCGTCGTCGTGCAGGGCGACGACGGCCCCTGCCAGGCGCCCGCCGGGGCCGAGGAGCGAGAGGTAGGCGCTCTTGCGCGGCACCGGCGAGACGATGCGCAGCTCGCCAGCGTCGGCGCTTTGCGGGTCGAGCCACATGCCGCCTGGCACGGCTGCGAGCTGGCCGGACCAACGCCCCTCGATCCCGCCGTGACCGCGCGCCTGCAAGGTCAGCTCGGCCACGTGGGCGCGGGCGGTGAAGTCGAGCTTCCAGTCGTAGCGGCACCGGGCGGCGAGACAGCGTGACGCAGGAACGCCGATCGGGCCGACCGCGCCGCCCGTGACCTGGGCGCGCAGCTCCGGCGCGCCCGGCTCCTCGTCGCGCGGCGCGAGCACGCTCACCCAGAGTGGCTCGGGCAGCGGCGAGACGAGGCAGGCGCGTGGGAGCGATACCGAGATGGCGAGCGCTCCCGTGGCTTCGCCCGGCACGCGCGGATCGAGGCGGGCCGCGCCAGGCGGCGCAGCCGCGCGCGCCACCGCCCGGGCAAGCTCGTGGCCATTCCGGCTCAGCTCCAGCCCGATCTGCTCGCCCACCGGCCGCTCGAACCGGAGGATTGCCTCGGCCACGCCGTCGGTGCCGGTCGTCCCGCGCCAGCGTTGCGCCGGTCCGTGCGCCGGAGTGGCGGTGAGCTCGAGGCCGTCTCGGGACGCGGGCAGGTAGAGGCCCGCGCGATGGCTGACCGTCTCGATGCGCAAGCCGGCGGTCGTGGCCGTCCGCCCGAGCCACCCGCGGATCCGCGCCGCCGCGACCGGCCGCTCCTGCCCTGGGCCGAGCAGCGCGGCGGCAGTGGCGAGGCCAGCCAGCAGCGGCACGCCATAGATCGCCGCGGGCTTGAGCATAGTGGCGGGAATCGTAGTTCCAGGAGCGGCGGCGCGGAAGCCCAGGGCGACAGACCCGTCGGAGGAGTCGGCCGGGGCTGCGTCCCCCCTGGCGCCGCCCGGCCGCCCCGCCTATAGACATGGCCATGGCTGGAACCGGCAGCAAGAAGAGCAAGCGCGCCGCCCCGGGGGCACGCCGGCGTCCGGGCGTCCTGCGCCGCTTGTCCGATTCGTTTCGCGAACGGCGCTTCGTGCCGAAGACCTCGGCGCGCGCCGTCCTCGCGGCCGTGGTGCTCGGGCTGGGCGGCGTGACGCTCGGCGTGGGTACGTACGCCCAGTGGCTGCGGGCCGAGGAGCTGGGCCCGCTCGCCGTTGCGCCGTACCTGCTATCCGCCGGCCTGGTTCTGGTAGTCGGCTTCCTGTTGCTGGAGCGCGAGCCCGGCATGCCGCTGCGTGTGGGCGACTTCGGCGTGGGCTTCGAGCGCGCCGCGCAGCCGGTCGAGCGCCTGGCCTGGCACCGGGTCGCGGCCGTGGATCTCGCCGGCGGCGAGCTCGTGCTGGAGTCCGCGGACGGCGCCTTGCGGATCCCCTTGGGTCCTCACGCCCAGGCCGCCCGCCGCGTGCTCGCGGAGGCGCGGCGGCGCATTCCGGCGCGCGTGAAGCTCGGACAGGCCGACTTGGACCGCATCGGCGAGCCCGGCGAGGGCGAGGTCGAGCCCCGGCCGGTCGAGCCTCCCCAGGTGGCCGGGCTGCGCTGCCGGAAGACCGACGCGCCACTGACCTTCGAGCAGGACGTGCGCGTGTGCGGCCGGTGCGCCGCGCTCTACGAGAAGTCCGCCGTCCCCGAGCGCTGCATGGAGTGCGACGCGCCGCTGCGCGCGTAACGCCGTCTACGGGACGAGCCCGTAGCGCTGCGGGTCGCGCTTGACCAGCTCGAGGTAGAAGGCGGGCTCCCTCTGCGCGGGCAACCGTCCCGCGCGGATCTCCGCCTCGAGCGCGCGCATCATGTCGCCAATCTTGCGGCTCGGCGGCAGCCCGAAGGCGCTCATGAGAACGTCTCCCATGCCGGTCGGCAGCGGCTTGGGCTTGGCGTCCTCGGCCGCGAGAAGGCTGATCCGCGCCTGCAGAGCGTCGATCTGCTGCAGGCCCTGCCGGCGCCGCTCCGGCCGCTTCGTGGTGATGTCGGCGCGGGCGAGACAGAGCAGATCTTCCAGGTGCCCGCCCATCTCCCGCGCGAAGCGCCGCACCGCGCTGTCCGTCCACGAGACGCCGTACTGGCTGGCGCGCAGGTGGTGCAGGATCAGAAACCGGATCGACTGGCGCAGCTCCCGCTCGTCGCCGAACAGCCCGAGACGCTGCTCCATCTTGTCGAGAATGCGTGCCCCGGTCTCGGCGTGCCCGAGAAAATGGACGCGGCCATCGGGCGCGATGCTCCGCGTCTTGACCTTGCCAACGTCGTGCAGCAGCGCGGCCCAGCGCAGCGCGAGCCGGCTCTCGGCTTGGGCGACCACCTGCTTGGTGTGCTTCCAGACGTCCTTGTGCCGCCACTCGCCGTCGCTGAAGCCGACGAGCTCCTGCACTTCCGGCAGCAATGCCGCGAGCGCGCCGCACTCGAGCAGCGCGTCCAGGCCCTGCTCCGGCTCCGGCGCCAGGAGCACGCGGTCGAGTTGCGCGCGGATCGCGGCGCGCTCGCTCCCGGCGGCGGCGCGGTAGTCCTGCGGCCGGACGGGGGGAGCGCGATGCGGTCCCGCCGCCCCCTGCGCGCGCACGGCGGCCCACTCCAGGGCGGCGACGGCGCGCTTGGGGTCGGGCTGTTCGTCGGACATGGCACTAGTGAAGGGGCAACGTGCTAGCGTATTCTGCCGCGGGCCGGAAGCGTAGCCCGGAGCGCCGCCGCCCGTCCTGCGTCCAGGGCTTGCCCGCGCCGCGGCCGTGCGCTAGTGCCAGCAGGGCTGGGCGAATAACTCAGCGGAAGAGTGCGTCCCTCACACGGACGAAGTCGCAGGTTCGAATCCTGTTTCGCCCACGGCCGTCACGACTCCTCGCGCCGCCAGGGGTCGCGGGAACCCCGATTTTTTGCCTCCCTACCGCCCCGCGCGCGGCCCGCCGTCGTGGGGCTGCTCGAAGCTGCTTACCGGTGCCGTTCGATCGTCGATCGCCAGCCGCACGAGACCTCCCAGCACCGCGAGCGCCGCGGCGATGGTCAGCCCCAGCGAGAGCCACCGGCGCCGGGAGTGGCCGCCCAGGGATCGGAACCTCTGGTCCAGCCAGAGCCGGACACGCGCCGCGAGCGACTGGAGCTGCAAAGGCAGCATGGGCGTACGGACCCGTCAAGGGGAACGAGTGGCACCACCAGCTTGGGCGCGCCGCGGCCGCGTGGCCAACTTCTAACTTCTCGCGGCCCGCGCATCGGGTGCCTACCGCAACGACTCGAGCAGGCGCACGAACGCCGAGCGCGCGGCCTGGACCGTGTCGTCCGGCCCCACCAGCCGGAAGTACCAGTTGCCCCGGTCGGGCGTGACGGCGGCCGCCCCGAGCAACCGCCAGCCCTTCTTGACGATCTGCACCGCGTGGCGCCCGCGCGCGCCCAGGGCTGGCCCGACCGACATGCGGTAGGTGCCGAGTACCTCGACCAGGCGCACGGAGATCTGCCCCACCTCGATCTGCTCGCGCCGCGCGCTCGGGCCCAGCTTGCCGTCGAACTCGGAGAACCAGCGCTCGAACTGCACCTCGGCCGGGTCGGTCGAGCCCTTGGCGCGGGGGCCGTCGCCCAGCGCCGTCACCTGCAATTCGGCCGGCTCCTTGTCGTCACCGGCGGCAGGGACGCGGTAGGTGGCTCGCTCCTCGCCTCGGTCGGCCGTCCGGAGCGCAGTCCAGGCTGCCGGCGCGGTCCAGGCAAGAGGCAAGACAGCGGCCGGCGGCTCGCCCGCCTCCGGCGCAGGCTGTGGCTCCGCCGGGGCCCGGGAGCATCCGGCCGGGGCCAGGACGAGGACGGCGGCGGCCGCGGCGGCGCACGGCAGGAGGCGAGCCGTCGTTGCCAGCGCCGCACTGCGTGAACGCATACCGTCTCCCTTCGATCCGTGGACACGGCAAGTGTGACACGCTACGGGACCATCCGGGAAGTGGTGCATCAGCGTGCGACCTCGGGCGGGGTCCGGAAGCGCCAAGCGCGGCGCGGCCGCACCCGCCGCCCGCCGTACGTTCCGCGGCGGGCCCGGCCCCGCTGGCTGCGGGCGGCGCTGCTGCTTGGCAGCGTGGCGGCGGTGGTCGGGACCGTGTGGGTCGGGGCATGGTGGTGGGGGGGCCGACGGCCTAGCGCTGGGCCCCCCCGGGCGGTGGCGGTGAGCTGGCCGCCGGGCTTGAGCGCGACCGAGGCCGGCGAGCTGCTTGCGGATCTGGGTTTGGTCGGCAGCCCCGGGGCGATGGCGATCCTCTTGCGGGCGACCGGCGCCGTGGCGTGCATGGAGCCTGGGCCCCATCTGCTTCCGGCCCGGTCGAGCCCGCGGCTCCTGGGTGACTGCCTCTGCCGCCGTCCGGCTCGGCCGGTGGTCAAGGTTGCGATACCGGAGGGATTCGATCGCTTCGCCGTGGCCGAGCGCCTGGAGCAGGCAGGGGTGGCCTCGCGCGGCGCGTTTGCGGAGGCCAGCGCAGCGGCCGTCCCGCTCGGCTCGCCCGACGGGGGGGTGGGGCCGGCCGCCAAGGCCGACACGGCCGAAGGCTACCTGTTTCCGGCCACGTACCAGTTCCCGATCGATGCCGCTCCGGCCGACGTCGTTCGCCGGATGGTTGCGGAGTTCGAGCGCCGCTGGCAGAAGTTGGCGGCGGCGCATCGCGAGGAGCTGGAGGCGCTGCGCGCCTCCATGGGATGGGGTCGCCACGAGGTCGTCGTCCTGGCGCCGATGGTGGAGAAGGAGGCGGCAGACACGAAGGAGCAGCCCCTGGTGGCAAGCGTGTTCCTCAACCGCCTGCGGGATCCGTCGTTCCCGCGCAAGGTCCTGCAGTCGGACCCGACTGCAATGTACGCGTGCCGGGCCATGCCGGAGCTCGTCCCGGCCTGTGCGGGTTTCTCTGGCCGGGCCACCCAGGCCCTGAACCGCGATTCCCGCAACCCGTACAGCACCTACGAGCACGAGGGGCTGCCGCCCGGACCCATTGCCAATCCAGGCACCGCCGCGCTGGAAGCGGTCCTCGTGCCGGCGCGTTCTCGCTTCTTCTACTTCGTGGCCGACGGCGAGGGGCGCCACGTCTTCAGCGTGGATCTCGCGGAGCACGAGGATGCCGTGCGCCGGCTGAGGGAGCGCGGCGGGCGCTGAGCGACGCGCTGGCGCGTGGTATGCGTTCACGCATTGCGGCGTTAGCAACGACGGCTCGCCGAGTCGGCCGCGATCGCGGCTTACGTCCTCGGCCCGGGTCCTCACGTACGCGAGTACGCTGCGGCCCGGGCCTCCGGGCGCGCTCGCGCTCGCGGCCGCCTGACGAGCCGGGTGTTGGAATGCGTGAACGGTTACGGCGCGTGGCGCCCATTTCCGCCCAAAACATTGCACGTTTGCGCCGGCGGACTAACCTCTAAGCATGGCCAAGCCCCCCGCTCCCGCCGGGGTAAGCCTCGCTCCATTGCCCCGCGTGCTCGTGCCCCATCCGCACGTGCGCTGCGACACCCGCGTGCTCGGAGGCAGCCCACACGTTGCCGACTCGCGCGTGCCGGTGCGCCGGCTCTGGGCCTGGCATCGCGCCGGCGTCTCCATCGACACCCTGCTCAAGCGCTACCCGAGGCTCGGCCCCGCGCGCGTGCTTGACGCTCTCGCCTTCGCCTACGACAACCGGGACGTGGTCGATGCCGACCTGGCGCGCGAGATGTCGGTGCTCGAGGCGGCCGGCACACGGCCGGTCGGGCTGCGCCCCATGCAGCAGCAGAGCCTGCCGTTTCCGGACGAGGGGTCAGACTCGGACGAGGAAGCTACGGCGTAGCGCCTGCTGCCGCAGGTAGCCTTCGGCACGGCCTATCGTGACCGCGCCTGCACCGGGAAGCCCGAAGCCTCGCGGCGCGCCCGCGCCGCGAGGCTCCCAGGTAGGGCCGCGCGAACCCGCTAGTAGTCGTCGGCCGCGGGCTTGGCGGCCGGCTTGGGTGCCGCCGGCTTGGGCGCTGGCTTGGGTGCCGGCGCCTTGGGCTCCGGCTTGGGTGCCGCTGGCTTGGGCTCCGCCTTGGGCTTGGCGGGTGCCTTCGGCCCGGGCGGCGGCGCCGCCGGCGGCGCTGCGGTGGCCGGGGCCGCGGTAGCAGGCGCGGCCGTGGCAGACGCCGTGGCCGTGGCTTCTGCGGTGGGCGCGGCGTCCGCGGTCGGCTCCACGGCCGAGGCGGTGGCCGTGGCTGTGGCGGCAGCAGTTGCCGTGGCGGTCGGCTCGGCAGGGGGAGGCGTGGCCGTCGCTTCGGTGGTCGGCGGCGGCGGCGGCTCCGGCGGCTTCTCGTCGCCCTTCATCACGAAGTAGGCGACCACGCCGATCACGATGGCGATCACGAAGTACATGAGGCCCTTGCTGCCCCCCTCCTCCTCCTCGGGCGGCTGCGCTGCTACGGCGCGCGGGGCAGGCTTCTCTTCGGCCTTCTTGGGCTCGGCCTTCTTCTCTTCCTTCTTGGCCTCTTCCTTCTTGGGCTCGGCCTTCTTGGCCTCTTCCTTCTTCTCTTCCTTGGCCTCTTCCTTCTTCTCTTCCTTCTTCTCTTCCTTCTTCTCTTCCTCCGCCTCCTCCTTCTTCTCTTCCTTGGCCTCTTCCTTCTTGGCCTCTTCCTTCTCCTCTTCCTCGGCCTTCTTCTCGTCCTTCTTCGACTCGTCCATCGGTTCGTCCTTCTCCAAAGTCTTCTCCGGCGCCTTTTCGTCGCCCCAACCCTCGTCTGCCTCGTCCCCCGGCTTCGTGCTCGTGGGGCCGATCTCATCCATCGAACCACCAGCTCCCGCGAGGACCTGCTCGAGCAGCTCGGCCGCCTGCTTCATCATTGTCCGGTCCTCGGGCGGGGGCATCTCCTTCTCCGGCTCGGTCTCTCCTCCGGCGCTTTTGCACCGGCTGCTGCCGGCGCCGCCTCGGGCACGCCAATCTCGCCCAGCCCGAGGGGGGTCTTCTTGCCCACGTCGGCCGGCTCGCCCTCGGGCAAGCCGGCATCGTACTTCGTCGAGCCGCCTCCGTGGGCGTCCACCAGCCGCGAGATCAGCGCTCTGGACTTCTCGTCGAGCTTGATGAACTTCACCCCCATGCCGGCCGGCCGCTCATCCCCCTTCGTGTCGGTGCGCCTCCACACGACCCGGCCGACGCCGGCCAGCACGGCCTGCTCATCGGCGATCCGGATCTCGAACTTCAGGAGCGTCCCGGCAGGGAAGGGGGAGCCGGTCTTGATGAAGATCCCTCCCCGGCTCACGTTGTCCGAGTGGTGCTCGACGAAGTCGTCGACGGTGGCGCTCTTGTAGCGCACCGTCATGCTCAGCACCTTGGCGCGCGGGTAGTTGCGTTTTTCCTCAGCCATCGTTGTTGGTTCTCCCGCTCAGGGGGACGGGCTCACCTTCGCCGGGCCGGGTGGCCGGCCGGCATGTTACTCACAAGTTGCCGCCAAACCCAAATGGCTTTCTCGTTCGGCCGACCCCGGGGGGCCGACGGCCGGGTCCGTGCCGGATCTCCTGGCTGGGGGTTGCCAGAACGCGCGGCCGGCGTCCAGAGGTTGCTGCTAGGAGTGTGTCGGAGAAAGCGTGCTCGAAATGGTCCAAGTTATCGAAATCGCTCACTTTACTCTGACGCTGGAACCGAACAATTCCGCGCACTTAGTTTTTTCTCCGACAGACTCCTAGGGGCCCGCTCGCGCCGCCGCCGGCTCGTCCCGGTCACGGCCGGGCCGCGCGGTCGCCCAGCGGCGCGTTGCAGCGCGGGCAGCGGCCCGCCAGGCGGCTCACCCGGCCCTGCCAGCCACAGGCGCTGCACCGCGCCGCCTGCACGTGGGCATCTTGCTTGCGCCCGGAGAAGAGCCTGCCCAGCGCGCTCAAGACATACCCTGCGACGACGATGCCGGCTACGGCCAGCAGGAGGTGAAGCAGCGTGAAGCTGCCGAAGACCGGTGCGTTCATGGCTACCTCGGGGGCCCGCGCCCGCGCTCTGTGCGCTTACCGAGGCCCCCCGTTCGTGGTAGCAGGTGTCCAGCAAGCCCGCCAGGTGTCGCATGCCAGCCCAGAAGACGCGCCAGCGCGTAGGAATCGAGAAGATCCGGGCCTATCCCTGCTCCTGCGGGCTCGATCTGCGGGAGCTCGCGCGCGTCCGGGGTGAGGATCCCGACCACCCGACCAAGCTCCTGATGATGGACTGGCGCGGGGTCAACCCGGCCTGGGAGGACCCGGTCACGATGGCCGTGAACGCCGCCAAGCCGATGCTGACCGAGCAGGATCTGGCGTCGATCGAGCTGCTGATCGTGGGCACCGAGTCGTCTGCCGACCAGGGCAAGCCCATCAGCACCTTCGTCCACAGCCACCTCGGGATCCAGCCCAACTGCCGCAACTTCGAGGTCAAGCACGCCTGCTACGGCGGCACCTGCGCGGCCATGGCGGCGGCCCACTGGGTGGCCAGCGGCGTGGCCGGCCCGGCCAAGGCGCTGGTGATCGGCACCGACATGTCGCGGATGAACCTGGGCGAGCGCTACGAGTACCTGATGGGCTCGGGCGCGGTCGCCTTGCTCATCAGCGCCGAGCCCAAGGTGGTGGAGTTCGAGCTGGAGACCAACGCCTACTGGACACGGGAAGTGGGCGACACCTTCCGGCCGACTTCGCGGGAGGAGGCGGGCAACACCGACGAGAGCCTCTATGCCTACCTGGAGGGGCTCGATGGCGCCTACGCCCACTTCAAGCGCAAGAACGGCTTCGACTACGACGCGCGCTTCGGGCAGCACATCTACCACGTGCCCTTCAGCGCCATGAGCTACCGGGCGCACCGCAACATCCTGAAGCGCGAGTCCCGGATGAAGCGCGCCGAGATCGAGGCGCGCTGCGAGCGCAAGGTCGCCCCCAGCTTGACGCACTCGCGCAAGTTCGGCGGCATCTACACGGCGGCCAACTACATCGGGCTGATGGGCACGATCGACGCCGCGCCCGATCTGCAGCCCGGCGACCACATCAGCATCTACTCCTACGGCTCGGGCTCGGGCGCCGAGCTCTACAGCGTCACGCTCTGCCCCGAGGCCAAGCAGGTCGTGGGAGCGGCGCGCCTCGGCGAGCTCATCGCCGCGCGCCGGCCGCTTGCCGTGGCCGAGTACGAAGCGTGCGAGCGCGAGCGGACGAGCTACGTGGACGTGGCCACCTTCCAGCCCCGGCGAGACCGGGTCCCGGGACTGTACGAGAGCCACTACGCCGGCCGGGGCCTGCTCGTGCTGGAGGGCTACGAGGGCTACTTCCGCCACTACGGCTGGAGCTAGAGCGCGGAGTGCGTGGTGCAAGCTCGCCTTCGAGAGCAGGCCGGGCCCGTGTGGCGCATCGAGCTCGGTCCCGGCGGCCGGGACGAGGTGACGATCACCTGCGAGGGGCTCCAGGAGCTTCTCGATCTTCTGGCCGAGGCGGAGCGCGCGGCCGAGTGTCGCGTGCTCGTGCTGCAAGCCGGGACCGGCGGCTTCTGCCGCGGCATGGACCTCGCCACGCTCGCGGCCGATCCGGAGCGCGAGACGAGCGTCGGCCTGCCCCGCTATGCCGCGTGCCTCCGTGCCTTGCGCGAGAGCAGCAAGGTGGTCGTGGCGCTGGTCGACGGCGCGGCCCTGGGCGGCGGCCTCGGTCTCGCCGCCTCGGCCGACGTGCTGCTCGCCACCTCTCGCAGCAGCTTCGGCCTGCCCGAGCTGATGCTCGGCCTGGTGCCGGCCATGGTGCTGCCCGTCCTCATGCAGCGCCTCGCACCGCAGAAGGCGCGGTTGCTCGCCCTGCGCCTGGGCGTGATCGACGGGGCCGAGGCGCGGCGCATCGGCCTGGTGGATGAGCTCTGCGCCGACGAGGGCGCGATGGAGCGCGCGCTGCGGGCCGAGCTGAAGAACTTGCTGCGCATCCGTCCCGATGCCGTGCCCGCGCTCAAGCGTTTCGCCGCGCTCGCCGCGACGCTCGATCCGGCAGACGCGGTCGAGGCCGGCCGCCGGCTCACCGCCGAGCGCACCGTCCAGGCCGAGACCGTGGCGGCGGTGCGCAGCTTCGTCGCGGGGGAGCCCCTGGGCTGGCTCGCCCGCTACTGGCCCGAAGGAGTGAAGCGATGAGCGAGAAACCGCTCTGTGCCGTGGCGCGCGACGAGGCCGGCATCGTCGTCGTGACCATGCAGGACGAGGCAGGCAGCAACGCGCTCGGCGCCGCCCTCGTGGCCGAGCTCACCGCTCGGCTGGCCGAGATCGGTGCGGATCGGCAGGCCAAGGTGTGCGTTCTGTGCGGGCTGCCGGGCGTGTTCTGCTCGGGCGGCGACAAGAAGATGCTGCTCGATCTCGCCCAGGGTCGCACCGCCGCGGCCGACATCATGGTCTCGCGGGCCGTGCTGGAGGTACCGGTGCCCACCATCGCGGCCATGGAGGGGCACGCCGTGGGCGGAGGGCTGACCTTGGGCCTGTGCTGCGACCTCGTGCTGCTGGCGCGCCAATCGAGCTACGGCTGCAACTTCATGAACCTGGGGTTCACGCCGGGCATGGGCACCATCCGCCTGCTCGAGCTCGCCGTCGGCCCCTTCGTCGCCGCCGAGATGATGTACGCGGGCCAGTTCTTCCGCGGCTCGCAGCTCGAGGGCAGAAGTGGCGTCAACTACGTGCTGCCGCGCGAGAAGGTGGCCTGGAAGGCACGGCAGCTCGCCCAGCGCATCGCCGAGAAGCCGCGGCACGCGCTGGAGCTGCTCAAGCGCGCGCTTTCCACGCCCAAGCGGCAGGCATTCGAGGAGGCGCGCACCACCGAGTCATTGATGCACGAGATTTGCTTCGCCCGGCCCGAAACCGCGCAGCTCATCGAGGAGAACTACGACGAGCCTTTGCCGGCGAGCCGGCCGTATCGCAAGATGGAGTAGCGAGAAACCTCACTTGCAGTAGCCTGGCGTGAGGCAGGCGAGATCGATGCAGATCTGGCCGGCGTCGCAATCCTCCGCGCGATAGCAGTCGGCCTCCTGGCAGAATGTGCCGTAGCCGTTGGGACGGCACGCGAGGTAGCGCGGGCAGTCGGCGTCGGAGCCGCAGGGGGTCCCCACTCCGGCGGCCACACCCGGCAGCGTGCAGTGCAGGTTGACGCACTGGGAATCGTCCGGCAGGTCCTTCTTCTCGCAGTCCTTCGAGGTGTAGCACTGAGGCAGCGAGCACTGCCGCTTGCGCGCGTTGCATTCCAGGTGGGGCGGGCAGGAGTCGGGCTGCTCTGGCTCGCAGGGCTTGCCGATCTCGCTGACGACCGCTCCTGTCCGCTCCTCCAAGACCACCTCTGTCTGGCAACCGGCCAACGCGACGGCGTACGCAGCGGCGAGCGTGATGATTCTGGGGTTCATGGCTTCTCCTCCTGTCGGTTCTGACTTTCGTACAAGCACATCCCGTTCCATGCGCTGGGCCGCGAAGAAACGCCCTTGCGCGCGGCTCAAGGCGGCGCACGCCTGATGCGCCGTCTCAGACTTGCGACGCTCCAGCCCGGCCTTGGCGGGCGCGGCGCTACGGCCGCCGGGCGATTGCCCGCCTAGAGCCTATGGGGCTCGGGGGAAGGGGCCAGCGTGCGCTCGGGTCCCTGGCCGACGGGCGCTCGCGTGGGCACGCGCTCGCTTGCCGGCTCGATCACGTCGAGCACGACTGCCGTGACCAGGGAGGGCCCGTTGGAGACCACGTTCCTGATCGTGAGCTTGTGCCCGGTGCCCTCCGTACGACGCTGCAGCGCGGCGATCGGCCCAGGCAACTGGCCGTTGGCGAGCAGCTCACCGGCTCGATCGCGCAGCAGCAGATCGATGTCCTGAGAGTCGGGGCCAGCCGCCGCGACGACTACGTGCCTGCGCGGCTCGAGATGCAGGCCCGCGATGGTGGCTTCCTCGCCCGGCCCCAGGACCGCGCCGAGCAGCGCCCACTGGTAGTCCTCCTCGTGAAGCTGCACGCTGAGCCGTGGCCTGAGCCGAGCGGCCACCGTCATGGTCTTCGCCACGGCGGCGGCGGCGTCCGGCGCGGACACCGAGTGGCCTCCTTGCCGCATCACCAGCAGGACGCAGAGGCTCGGACTAGTGGCGTCGTGCAGCGCCAGGCGGATCACGTGCACTGCGCTGTGCGCTGGCGAGAACAGGGCCACCGGCGCGGCGTCCGTGGCGTCGTCGCTGGCCAGGGTCCGGCCCTGCTCGTCGAGCACGCTGAGGTCGAGGTCCCTCGCCTCGTCGTCGCCGCCAGCCACGAAGGCGTAGCTGACCCCGTCCTCCAGCGCCAGCCGCCAGTCGATGGACCACCCGGGCCGGACATAGGCCCCGAGAAGCGCGACGCCCTCGGCCAAGCCGAACGCCGCCGCGCGCTCGACGGCCGCAGCGCGGCCGAGCGCCCGGGCGACGCCCTGGGGCAGGCGCACGGCTGATCCCAGGCTCTCGTCCCCTGCGCCTGGGGGAGCGCCTGGGGGCAGGTGCCGGCCGAAGCTCTCCGCCGCGCTGGCGGAGGGCTCGCCAACCACGAGGCTGGCGGCCAACACGAGTGGCGAAAGCACGAGTGCGCGCAGCATTCTCGTCGTCAGGCGGGCTCGCAGCGAGCGGACGGTGTACGACATGGTCTCCTCCCGGTAGCGTCTTGGTGTCTGGCGGCGGCATCGAGGGGCCGCCACGACGGGTCTTTCACAAGGAGCCTTCGCAACAAGCGTGCCGGCTTGTGGTCGCTCGCGGCTCGGGGCTAGACTTCGCTCGTGCTCGATCACAGCGCGACGAAGCTCAGGACGGACGACCACCGTGGCCCGCAGCGCGGCTCGCAAACGGGTGGACAGGCCGCGCTCGTCGCGGTGTTCCCGCGCCCCGTGGCGATTCCGGTGGCGGCGTCGGCGGCGCCGCTAGGCCGAGACTGGCTCGCCGAGCACGGCCTGGCCGACAGCGAGGTGTCGGCCGCGCACTTTCAGCTCAGCCGAGCGGGCGGCGTGCTGCACGTGCAGGACGCCGGCTCCCGCAACGGAACCTGGCTCGACGGCCAGCGCCTCGTCCCGCATCAGTCCGTGCCGCTCGAGCGCGGCGCCGTGCTCCGAGTCGGCCTGACCGCGCTGGTGTATCGGCCGGACTTCGAGGGACCGAGCGCACCGTCGGATCCGCTTGGGGATCTGGTGGGTCCCTTTGGCCTGCGCGCCGTGGCTCGCGACGTCGCGGCGCTAGGGCGCAATCCGCCGCCGAACGTGCTGGTCGAGGGCGAGACCGGCACGGGCAAGGAGCTCTTGGCTGCTACGGTGGCGCGCGTCCTGGGGCGGGCCGAGCCCTATGCCGCGGTCAACGTCGCCGGGGTGGCCTGTGGAGTGTTCGAGTCGCAGCTCTTCGGTCACGTCGCGGGTGCCTTCTCCGGCGCGCAGCGAGCCTCGAAGGGCATCATCGCGGCGCACGACGGTGGAGCGGTGTTTCTCGACGAGATCGGCGAGCTGCCCTTGGATCTCCAGCCGCGGCTGCTGCGCCTGCTCGAGAACCGCGAGGTGCTGCCGGTCGGAGCGCAGCGCCCCTTCAAGGTGAACGTCCTGCTCATCGCTGCGACCAACCGGGATCTGGAGCAGATGGTGGAGGAGGGCGAGTTCCGCCGCGATCTGTTGGCGCGCCTGCTGCTGGCCCGGCTCCAGTTGCCACCGCTGCGCGAGCGCCGCGAGGATATCTTCGCCATTGCCCAGGTGCTCGGGTCGCGCACCGGGCTGGAGCTCGACGTGCGCCCGACGGAAGTCGAGGCGGTCGAGCGGCTGCTGCTCGAGCCGTGGCCGAGCAACGTGCGCGAGCTCGGGGCCACGCTCGCGGCGCTGGCGTCCCTCGATCCGAGCCCTGGCCTGCGCCTGTGGGCGCTCGAGAAGGTGCTGGGCCGCGCGCGTCCCTCGTCGACCGGCTTGCTCAGCGCCGAGGCGGTGCAGGCGGCGCTGCACGCGTCCGGGGGCAACGAGACGCAGGCCGCGCGACTGCTCGGCGTCTCGCGCGGCAAGCTGCGGCGCTTCCTGGACAAGGCGTAGCGAGAGCGCCCGGAGGCTGCGACCGCAAGGCGCAGCACGCCGCCGGCCCCGGGCCGATCCGATCGCGATGCGATCGCGATCCGGACGCGGGCTCACCGCCGCGCGCACCACGGTGCAGCGCGCAGCCTTGCCGCGGGCTCGCCGCAGTGAGATGCTTCCAGAGCTGCGCGAGCGCTTCCCTGCTGCCTCGGGCCAGCTTCGCGCCGCGGGCTTCGGCGAGGCGAACCGGCTCGAGGTGACGGCGCCTGAGCGCGCCAGCGAGGCGCTGCGGATGGGCTGCGCCGGGGTGACGGTCGAGGTGAGCGCTTTTCGGGCAGCCCCGGTGCGCCGGGAGGTGGACGGCGGCGTGTCCATCTACCGCGAGGCGTACGCCGACGCGGACGTGTTGCTGGTGCCATCGAGCCATCGAGTAGAGGAGCTCGTCTACCTGCGCACCGCTCGGGCCCCGCTGCGGTTCGACTACGAGATCTCCGTGACCGGCGGCAGCCTGCGCGAGAGCGGAGAAGTGCTGGACGCATCCGGCGCGGCGCGGCTGCGCGTGGCGCGGCCGTGGGCGCTCGACGCGGCGGGGCGGCGGGTGGACGCCAGGCTCGAGGTGCAGGGCTCGACGCTCACCGTGGAGCTCGACGCGGCCGGGCTCGACTACCCGGTGCTGTTGGATCCGTCCTGGCACTCCTGGGAGGTCACGGTTGGGGCCATGGCGCAGCCGCGCTACGATGCCGCGTTGGCGTTGCTCGGCGACGGGAGCGTGCTTGCCTGCGGCGGCACGGCGGACGGAGTCACGCCGCTGTTGAGCTGCGAGCTGTACGACTGGCAAGCCGGCACGTGGACGACGACGCCCGCCATGTCAACGTCGCGCATGGCCGCCACAGCGAACGTGCTGTCGAACGGCAAGGTCCTCGTGTGCGGAGGCGGGACGGACAAGTGCGAGATCTACGATGCCGGTGAGAAGAGCTGGAAGCCCGCCCCCGCCATGGCCGTTTCCCGCTCCGGCGCCACAGCCACGCTGCTTCTTGCGGGGAAGGTGCTCATGGCCGGTGGCGACGCCCAGGGCAAGGCAGAGCTGTACGATCCGGTGGGCGACAAGTGGTCAGAAGCGGGCACGATCACGCCGCGAAGCGGCGCAACCGCGGCGAGGATCGGAGATGGCCGCGTGCTCGTGGCTGGCGGCTGGAGCGCCGGCAAGCCTGTGGCCGACGCCGACATCTACGACCCCAAGGGCAACAGTTGGAGCGACGCGCCGCCGCTGCCCGAGCCGCGCGCGGAGCACACGGCCACGCGGCTGCGGACCGAGCAGGTCATCGTTGTAGGCGGCACGACGGACGGCAACACCGCCACCGCCAGCGCGGTCCTCTACGACGAGAAGGGAGGCAAGTGGTCGTCCACCGGCTCGCTCGTGCAGGCGAGACGGCGCCATGGCGCCGCGTTGCCGCCCAGCGGCCAGCTACTTGTGATCGGCGGAACCACGGGCAGCAAGGCGCTTGACACCACCGAGATCTACAACCTCGAACAAGGCAAGTTCTACCCCTACCTGTGGCTCGCCCAACCCCGGGAGCGTCTCGGAAGCGCGCTTCTCCCATCCGGCGAGGTCCTCGTCCAAGGCGGCCTTGACGACAATGCCCTCCCCTCCTCAGAGCGCTACCGTCCCACTATCGGCGATTGCCAGGTCGCCGCCTCTACGCCAGAGGCCCGTTGGGGACACAGCGCCACCCTGCTTCCCACGGGCCACCTGTTGATTGCCGGAGGCCTTGACAAATCCGCTCTTCGTCGGAAACCGGGCCGAATGATTCGGTGCGGTTGACCGCGATCGACGACGCGGACAGGCGCAGACAAGCCTGATGGCCCTTGGCGCCAAGAGTGCCGTCGCAGCTTGACCGGACGGCAGCCCGAGAACAA
>JACQWT010000268.1 GCA_016209145.1 Deltaproteobacteria bacterium
CCACGCACTCGATGCAGCACTTGCCGGCGGAGCAGACCTCGCCCATGGCGCAGGCCTTGTCGCACCCGCCGCAGTTGACCGGATCGAGTTGCAGGTCGGCACACTCGCCCCCGCACTTTGTGGTGCCGCCGAAGCAGGCCAGGCCGCACTTGCTGGCGGAGCAGATCTCGCCCGGCGGGCAGGGCTGGCCGCAGCCGCCGCAGGCGGCGGCGTCTTTGGCGGTGTCCACGCACTTCAGCCCGCACTTGGTGGTGCCGCCCGTGCACTGCAAGGCGCACTGTCCGACCGAGCACACCTCGCCAGCCGGGCAGGCATTGTCGCAGGTGCCGCAGTTGGCCGGGTCGAGCGAGGTGTCGGTGCACTTGCCGCCGCACTTGGTCGTGCCGCCCGTGCACTTGAGCCCGCACTCTCCGGAGGAGCAGATCTGGCCCGGTTCGCAGGCCTTGGCGCAGGCGCCGCAGTTGGCCGGGTCGAGCATGGTGTCGGTGCACTTGCCCTCGCACTTGGTGGTGCCCCCGACGCACTCGAGACCGCACTGCCCGGCCGAGCAAACCTCGCCCTCGGGGCAGGCATCGTTGCAGCCGCCGCAGTGATCCGGATCCACGTCCGGATCGAAGCACTGGTCCTTGGCGCCGCACTCGACAGTGCCGCCGGCGCAGGTGATGGCGCAGTCGCCCCCGAGGCACGTCTCGCCTTCGTCGTGCGCGCAAGCGACGGCACAGTCGCCGCAGTTCGCGGGGTCGTTCTGCGGATCGACACAGGCGCCGTCGCACCGCTCGGTGCCGTCCGGGCAGGGCCCGCTTCCGCCGCCGCCCCCTGCGCCTCCCGCGCCTCCCGTGCCCCCGGCGCCCCCCGCGCCGCCCGGCGGCTCGTCGAAGCAGGCGTGCTCGTAGCAGGTCTTGCCCGCCCAGCACGGCTCGCCGTCGCTGCACTTCGTGCGACAGATGTCGTCGGCAGCGCACACCAGGCCTGCCGGGCAGCCGGTCGCCTTGCAGCCCGCCTCGTCCGGGGTGGTGCACACGCCGCTCGCCGGGTTGGCGGCCGACTGCAGGCAGGCGCCGCCCGGGCAGTTGGCATCCACGGAGCATGCCGCGCGGCAGCGGCGGTAGTCGCACACGTACTGCTCGCGGCAGGGCGAGGCGTCGTCGCACGCGGCGCCGAGGCCGCGGCCGAGGTCGGCGGCGTGGCAGGACGCGCCCGTGGCGAGGGCGACCAGCGTGGCCCCTACGATCAGCGAGGCTCTGGCCCGATGGCGGCTGATGGCCCCCTTGCCCGCGGCCGTCGTCGATGCTCGTCGTCGTGTGCTTCTCATGGTGTATTCCCTTCCCAATCCTGCGGCCTGACAGGGGGCCAGTGCCGCGCCAGCTTCCGGACGGCAGCCTTGGAGCGCCGCGATCGCGGGCCGTGAAGCACGGACCGTGCCGCACCAAGCGGCGGGACCAGCAGTCCTGCGGCGCACGCAGCAGGCCGGAACCACAGGCTGGCGAACGTAACGGCCCATGTCCGCCGGACGTCCGGGCGGACGGGAGGACGTACGGAGGCGCTCGTCCAGGCCCTCCGCGACCGGCCAACACACGCCGACGCGGCCGTCGAGCAGCTCGGCGGCTCGGGGCAGCGTCTCGGCGCTCTCATCGTCGCGGTGCACATGGAGCGCCGCCAGACCAAGCGCCTCGGCTGGCCGCCGTACGCCGCCGCGTTGCACGCCGGGCTGTGCTGCCGGTTCGACTGGTCGTGGTCACGACCGACCGGGGCGTGGCCTGCTCGACGAGCGGCGCTCGCACGCCACGCCACGCGGCGAGCGACATGTCCTTGACGTCGATGCAGCTCGGACCATATTTGTAGTTGCAGTGTTCCGGATCGAGTGGGAACCGAGGGCGGTCGAGGAGCTGAGCCGCATCCGAGCGTTCGATCGGGCGCGGATTCTCGGGGCCGTCTCCGCGCACCTGACGGAGCAGGCGAACGTCGTGGCAGGCCACCGGAAGCAGGTGTTCGACCTGAGAGCCCCCTGGTCCGAGGGCCACGAGCCGTTCTGGCAGTTGAAGGTCGAGCCCTACCGCGTCTTCTACGATGTTCTGCCGTCCCCGCAGGGGGCGCGCGCCGAAGGGCTCGTGATGATCCGTGCCGTGCGGCGCAAGCCGCCCGGCAAACGCACCGAGGAGATCCTATGAAGCTAAAAACCATTGGGCTGCGCGACGCCAAGGCGGAGCTGAGCGCCGTCGTCGACGAGGCTCAGCGGGACCGCATCGTGATCACGAGGCACGGCCGGCCGGCAGCCTTGCTGGTCGGAGTCGACGGCTACGACATGGACGACCTGCTTCTGAGCCTGGACGAGGATCTCTGGCGTGCCATCGTCGAGCGCAGGAGCCGGGGCCGCCGCGGGATCCCCCACGAGGAAGTGGTTCGGCGTTTCGGGGCGCGCTGACGCTGCCGGTAGGCATCGCCCGCATGCACGTGCACGCGCGTGCCCGGCCTCGCCCTTGTCGCCGCCCCTCACCACGCCCCCCTCCACCCGAGCACCCCGCCTCCCGGCGCGGGCAGCAGGGCCACGGCCTGGTAGCGATCCGGGTCAGGCCCGGTCAGGAACACCACGACCCCGGCGGCGAGCATGGCTCCGCTCGCCGCGGCGAGGCCGATGGCCACGCCGTCCACGGTCTGGATCGAGCCGATGAGGTCGTCGTTGTCCGTCTGGTGCTGGTCGAGATCGGACAGCAGCTTCTTCTTGGCCGAGTGCGCCTCGTCGATGGCGAGTTGCTCGCCCTGCCAGTCGACGTAGCGGCCGTCGTTCCAGCCGTAGAGCCCGGCTGCCACTGCGCCGAGCGCGACCGCGCCGCCGCCGAGCACGTAGGCCCACGTCCGGTGAGCGTCGGCGCGCGACTCGTAGTCGGCCTTGAAGCCCGGAGTGGGCACGAGGTCGGCGTCGAGCCGCGTGGTCTTGCCGGCCTCGAGGCTCACCTGCTGGTGCCATGGCAGGAAGCCGCTCAGCTCGACGTCGACGCGGTGCGGCCCGGCGGGCAGCCCGCCGTCCTTGGGCATGGGAGCGCCGTCGACCTTGGGCTCGACGCCGGGCTCGCTCGCCTCGATCGCGACCATCGCGGCCACGGCCTGCGGCACGGGCGAGAGCAGACGCGCGCCGCAGTCCACGGAGGTCGAGGCGCCCGAAGCGATCGCGACCTCGGGTTCGGCCGCGCGGTAGCCGGGCCGCTCGAAGCGCAGGCGGTGTTTGCCGGCCGGCAGCTCGACCGGGCCGGAGAGGGGCGTGGTGCCGAGCTGGCGCCCGCCGGCGAGCACGGCCATGGCCGCCACCGGGCACGATACGCTGAGCTTGCCGGCGGCCGGCGGAGCGACGGGCTTGGGCGGCTCGGGCGCGAGTGCGAGCTCCACCTTCTGCTGCTGCCGGCCGACGACGCTCAGCTTGCGGCTGGCGGGCAGGTAGCCGGCAAGCGCGGCGCCGATCTCATGGTCGCCCGCGACCACCCGGATCGGCGCGGCGAGCGCCTCGTGGCCGAGCGCGCGGCCGTCCAGGCTCACCGCTGCCGCGGCCGGCGTGACCGCGATGGACAGCTCGCCCACGCGGCCCTTGAGCCGCTCGATGTCCTCCTCGACCTTCTTGCGCCGGTCGGCCACGATCTCGCCGCCGCCGCCCTGCAGGTAGCGCTCGAACGCGTCGAGCGCCTCGACCGGCTTGCCGAGCTCGACGTGGACCTGGCCGAGGTTGTAGAGCACCGAGTAGTGGGGGCTGAGCTCGTAGGCGCGGCGGAACTCCGCGGCCGCCTGCGCGTAGTCGCCCTTGTCGAGCAGCTCGATGGCGTGCGCGAAGATCTGCCGCGCGATCGCCTTCGGGTCGGGCTGGGCTTGCGCCCACGCCGGCGGGCCGGCGAGTAGCAGGGACAGCGCGAGCGCCGCCACGTGGCTCCAGAAGATGATGCGATGCACCATGGCTTGGCTCTCCAAATCGGTCTCACTTCGCGTAGGGGTTGTCCCGGTCCACGGGCCTGCCATAGGGGTTGTCACGATCCACTGGCCGGTCCGGCGGCTTCGCGCCGGCGCCGGCGCGGGGGGGCGCGATGGCGCGGGCCGTGGACGGTCGCGCGGTGGCCGAGGCGCTGGCCGCGGCGCCGGCCGCGGCGCTGGCGCTGGTCGCGGCGCCGGCCGCGACGCTCGCGGGCGGCGGCACCGGCACCGCCCCGACGGCAGCCACGCAGGGAGCCGGCGCGACGGCCGCCGGCCCGGCGCCCTCTCGGCCGGCGCGCGGCGGCCTGCTCAGCGCCAGGTAGCCGGCCACGAGGCCAACGGCCGCGACGCCGACCAGGCCGAGCACCGCGAGCGGCGCGCGGCGCCGGCGCGGCAGACCGGCCGGCTCCAGGGCGTCGGCGGCGTACTCGGCGGCGGCGCCCGCGAGCGTGCCAGGGCTGCCGGCAGGGCACGGGAGCTCCTCGGTCTTGGCCGGCGACCTGCCGCCCCCGGGCGCCGGCTCGTCGCCGGGGCCGGCGGCCGAGGCCCGGTCGGCGCCCGCTGCGCCCGCCGCCCCGCCGAGCGCCTCGCGAAACGCCGCCGCCATCTCCCGGGCCGAGCCGAAGCGCTGCTCGATGTCCGCGTTCAGGGCGCGGCAGAACCAGCCGTCGAGCTCGCGCGGCAGCGCCGCCGGCAGCTCGCTCGGGAGGGTGAAGTGACCGCCGGTGATCGCCTGGAAGATCGCTCCGAGCGTCTCGCCGTTGAACGGCACCTCGCCCGTGAGCGCGAAGTACATGACCACGCCGAGCGCCCAGAGATCCGCCCGGAAGTCGATGGCGCGGGCGGAGAGCACCTGCTCCGGGCTCATGAACAGCGGGGTGCCGAGCACGCTGCCCGCGGCGGTCAGGCTCGCATCGCCCGAGAGCCGCGACTGCTTGGCGATGCCGAAGTCGAGAATCTTGACGAACAGCTCCTCGCCGCCGGCCTCGTCGTCGTCCTGGGTGCCCGAGTCGACCAGGAACAGGTTCTCGGGCTTGATGTCGCGGTGCACGATGCCGAGCTCGTGGGCCTTGCGCAGCCCCCTGGCGACCTGCGAGAGCAGGCGCTCGGCCTCGGGCAGGCCGAGCGCGCCGCGGCGCTCCAGCCGGTCGGCGAGGCTCTCGCCGTGGAGCAGCTCCATCACGATGTAGGGCGTGCCGTCGGCCATCAGGCCGTGGTCGAAGATCCGCACGACGTGGGGGCTGCCGATCTTGGCGGCCATGCTCGCCTCGCGCTTGAAGCGCGCGACCAGGCTCGGGCTCTTGTAGAGCAACTCGCCCGAGATGAACTTGACGGCCACCTCGGTGTCGAGACCGAGGTGGTAGGCGACCCATACGCTGCCCATGGCGCCCGAGGCGAGCGGCCTGACCAGCCGCACGCTGGGCGTGACCATGGTGCCCTCGGCGAGCTCGGTGGGCTCATCGTGAATCATGGTGTCTCGTGGCGCGCCAGCGGACCCGCGGCGGTCTGCACATCCCGTGCCACAAGTGCCGTCAGTACGGATTGTCGCGGTCGAAGCCCGTGGGGCCGCGGCTGGCGCCTTCGGGCGTGGCCGCAGGCGCGGCCGTCGCCGCCGGCTGCGTCGTCGCGCGCGGCGGTGCATCGCCGCGGCGGGGCTTGCCGGTAGTGTCCGAATGGACGTCCGGACGGGCGTCCGGACGTCCGGCGGACGGTGCCTCGGGCGCGCCGGCCGGATCGGCCGGGAGCGCCGTCGGGGGGGGCACGCCGGTCGCTACGGCCGGGGCCTGGGTCGCCGTCGCCGGCGGCTCGCCGGCCGAGGCCAGGCCCGACGGCTGCCCCACGGCGTCCTGCGGCGGCTCGCGCGCCTGCCAGACGACCAGCGCCACGAGCGCGAGCACGAGCGCCGCCGCACCGCCGAACAGGCGCCGGCGGCCGGCGCTGACGCGGCCGCTGCGGCGCAGGCCGGCGGCCACGAGCGCGATGTCGGTCTCGCTCGGCCTGCGTGCGGCGCCGTCGCCATCGGTGCCGCCCCCGTCCGCAGGCTGCTCGCCCGTGAGCTGCTCGGCCACGGTGGTCGCGCTGCCGGCCCGATCGCGCTGCCGCGCCTCGGGCGGCGCCGGAGCGCGGGCAAAGGATGCCAGGGCCTCGCCGAGCTCGGCGGCGTTGCCGAAGCGCTCCTGCGGCTCGTGCGCCAGGGCGCGCGCGATTACCTCCAAAAGCTCTGGCGGCAAGCCCGGCCGCAGCTCGGCAAGCGGCTGCGGCTGCTTCGTCAGTATGTGGTAGATGACCGCGTTGTACGACTCGCCGGGGTGTGGCACCTGCCCCGAGAGCGCCTCGTAGAGGATGACCCCGAGCGCATACACGTCGGCGCGCTCGTCCAGTTGCTTCTCCCCGCGCGCCTGCTCGGGCGCCATGTAGAAGGGGGTTCCCATGGTCGCGCCGGTGCGGGTGAGTGTGACGCCCTGCTCCGCGCCGCCAAGCTTGGCCACGCCGAAGTCGAGCACCTTGACCAGGTCGGTGCCGTGGCTGCGGCGTCACACGAAGAGGTTCTCGGGCTTGAGATCGCGGTGGATCACGCCGTGGGCGTGGGCCACGGCAAGGCCGCGGCAGGCCTGTTGGACGATGCTCGCGGCCCGCGCCGTGGCGAGCGGCCCGGTGCGGGCGAGCAGCTCGCCGAGGTTCTCTCCGCGCAGGTACTCCATCACGAGGTAGGGGCTGCCGTCGGCGGCCGCGCCGAAGTCCACGGCGGCGGCCAGGTGCTCGCTCTCCAGCGAGCCGGCCACGCGCGCCTCGCGGCGGAAGCGTTCGAGCAGCTCGCCGCGCTGCGCGAGCTCGACGTGGGGGAACTTGACGGCGAAGCGCCGTCCGATGACGGCGTGCTCGGCCTCGTAGACCGCGCCCATCCCGCCCCGCCCGAGCTCGCGGACGATGCGGTACTTGCCGTCGAGCACCTCGCCGATCCGGCTCGCTCCCGGCGGGCAAGGCTCGTCCGGGCTGTGCTCCGTCCGGCCGGCGCCGTGCTCTCTGGCCTGCCGGTTCACGCCTGCCGCTCCTCGCCGCCGTCGCCGCCGTCGGCCGCGGCAAGTCCGGCCTCGCGCAGCGTGCCGAGCGCCGGGCCGCCGTGCGCCTTGAGCAGCCGGTAGGCACGCTGGCGGCTGATCCCCACGGCCGCCGCCGCCCGCGCGAGCACGCCGCGATGGACCCGCAGCGCGCCGACCAGGGCAGTGAAGTCCCGCTCGGCGCGCACCGGCTCGGGCTCGTGCGCGGCGCGGGGCCCTGCGGGCGGCGCAGGCCTCCCGGCCGCGGGCGCCAACGGGGATCCGTCACGTCCGCCTGGCGCCCGGGCCGGCTCGCGCAGCCGCCGCGGCAGGTGCGAGTACCTGAGCACCGCCTCGTGGCCGTGCTCCACGAGCAGGCGGCGCACCAGCATGTCGAGCTCCCGCACGTTGAACGGCATGTCGTGCAGGCAAAGCCGCTCGACGAGCCGCGCCGCCACCTGGGGCGGTCGTCCGCCCGAGCGCTCGGCGAGCATCCTCGTCAGCAGGTACGGCACCTCCACGATGCGCTCGCGCACCGGCGGCAGGCGCACCGTGAGCCCGCCCAGCCGCGCGTACAGATCGGCGCGGAAGCGCTCTGCGGCCACGGCCCGGTCGATCGGCTCCTGCGAGGTCGCCACGACGCGTACGTCAACTCGCACCGCGCGCGCCTCGCCGAGCGGCGCGACCTCGCCCTGGGCCAGCGCGCGCAGCAGCTTGGCCTGGAGCGACAAGGGCAGATCGATGACCTCGTCCAGCAGCAGGGTTCCGCGGTGCGCCGCGCGGAAGTACCCCTCGCTCGGCCGATCGGCCCCGGTGAAGGCACCCTTGCGGTAGCCGAACAGCTCGGCCTCGGCGAGCGACTCGGGCAACGCCGCGCAGTTGACGGCCACGAGCGGGCCCGGGCGCTCGCTCCACTCGTGGATGGCCCGCGCCACCAGTTCCTTGCCGGTCCCGGTCTCCCCCTCCAGGACGATCGGCAGATCGCTTGGCGCGGCGCGCCTGACGGGCTCGAGCAGCGGCCCGAGCACCGGGCCCACCAGCAGGCCGGTGGCCGGGCTGCCGAAGCACTTGCCGCCGTCCTCGGCGCGCGCGCCCCGCACGACGAGCCCGATGCAGTCTCCGAGACGGACTAGATCCCCCAGCGAGAGCGGCGCCTCCGAGATCCGCCGGCCGTTCAGGAACACGCCATTGGTGCTCCCGAGATCGCGCACGATGAAGATCGGCCCGTCGCGGCGGATCTCGGCGTGGCGGCGCGAGACCTCGCTGCCGCCGAGCACGACGTCGCAGTCCCCGTCCCGGCCGAGCACCACCGCGGAGTCGGTCAAGAGCAGGAGCGGTCCTGTCGGATCCGGGAAGATCCAGCGCACGGCGATGCCGGCGCCTCCGGACTGCGCGTCCTCGGTGATCCGCTCCGGCGCCGTGCTCTGCACCTGGCGTTGGGCGCGCGCGCCGCTGCCACCATCACCACGCGCCGCAGACGCGTCTCCTGTTGCCATGCCCGCCACTCCTCGCCCACCGCCGCAGCGGCGGCATGCTGTCATGGAGCAGCGGGCCCGCGCAAGCCCGCCGCGGGCGCCGGCTTCGGCCGAAGCCCGAGATCCTTCCTGTCTTCCCGCCTTCCTGTTGCGTTTCCCCCGAGGAAACGGGGCGCACCAAACCATTTCTCTCCCGCCGAGAGACAAAATCGGCTTGCTTTGTCTTTCGGCGAAAGACAAGATTGGTGTTTCGCTGCGCCAGCACGAGACCGTTCCATCGCCGGCCGGTCCCATCCAGGTCGTGCCGGCCTGGTGGTGGTGTGTTCAACAGGTATCTCCACCCAAGCCCAGCCTAGCCTGAAGATCTGGGCTAGTCTTGCCGCGATGGCGAGCGAGGCCAAGGAGCAACGGGTGGTGACGGCGCCGCAGCAAGACGACAGGCTCGCGGTGCTGACCGGCGCGTGGCAGAAGCGCGGCATCGATCCGGGCACGCTGCGCGTGGACCGCCGCGGCACGCTGCGCGCCGGGGGCAGGGAGCCCCACGGCGACGAGGTCGGGCCGGTGCGCACCCTGCCCGCCCTGGTCGAGCCCGGCGCGGACGGCACGGCGCCTCAGTTCGAGATGGGTTCCACGCTGGGCGAGGGGGGAATGGGGGTCGTGCGCCGGGCGCGGCAGACCGCGCTCGGCCGCGACGTGGCCATCAAGAGCAGGCGCGGGGACGCGAGTGGGCCCGGCGCCCTCGCGCAGCTCCTGCGC
This sequence comes from Deltaproteobacteria bacterium, assembly GCA_016209145.1. Taxonomy (GTDB): domain Bacteria; phylum Myxococcota_A; class Polyangia; order Polyangiales; family Polyangiaceae; genus JACQWT01. The sequence goes on from JACQWT010000268.1 coordinate 9,221, forward strand.
GAGGCCCGCACTACCGGCGCGGTCGAGCACCCCAACGTCGTGCCCGTCTACGCCCTGGGCCGCGATGGGCGCGACGAGCCGCTCATCGTGATGAAGCGCATCGAGGGGACCTCGTGGGACGAGCTGCTCACGGGCATTGCGGACGGGCCCGGCTTCGATCTCGACGGCTATCTCGATCGCCAGCTCGACGTCCTCGTGCGCGTGGCCGACGCCGTGGGCTTCGCTCACTCCAAGGGCATCGTGCACCGCGATCTCAAACCCGAGAACGTGATGATCGGCGCTTTCGGCGAGATCTACGTGCTCGACTGGGGCATTGCCGTAGGGCTCGATCGCTGTGCGGTCTCCGGCCTGCCGCGGGCGCGCGACGTCGCCGATGTCGCCGGGAGCCCGGCCTACATGGCGCCGGAGATGGTGGCCGCCGACGGCGCCTCGATCGACGAGCGCACCGACGTGTACCTCCTCGGAGCCACGCTGCACCAGATCTTGACGGGCGCGCCGCCGCACCGCGGCAAGGGCCTGAAGCAGGTCTTCATCAACGCTTTCAAGTCCGCGCCGCACGCCTACGGCCCGCACGTGCCTGCCGGGCTCGCCGAGATCTGCCACCGCGCCATGAGCCCGGAGCCCGAGGACCGCTACCCGAGCGCGCCGGCCTTCGGCGAGGCGGTCAGGGCCTTTGTGCGGCACAACGGCTCGGCCGTGCTCGCGGCAGAAGCAGCGGGCCGGCTCGGCCGGCTGCGCGAGCTCGTGGCCGAGATCGACGCCCCGGACGAGCGCCAGATCCACGCCCTCTACGGCCTGTTCAGCGAGTGCCGCTTTGGCTTCGCCCACGCGCTGCGCTCCTGGGACGGCAACCGTGCCGCCCGCGACGGCCTGCAGCGGGCGCTCGAGCTGATGATCGACTTCGAGCTCGGCCACGGCTCGGCCGGGGCGGCGGCCGCGCTCTTGCCCGAGCTTCCCGAGGCCCGGCCGGAGCTGGCAGAGCGGGTCGAGGCGGCGCGCCGGGCGGAGCGCCGGGCCGAGGCCCGCCTGGCGCAGCTCGAGCGCGACGCGGACCTGAGCATCGGCGCGTCGGTCAAGGGCCTGCTGGGCCTTGTCCTGTCCGTGGCCTGGAGCGCGGCGTGCGTGGCTTGCGGCGTGCTTGACCGCAGTGCCATCTGGCGCATGGCCCACGCCGAGATGGTGCTGCTGAGCGCGATCTTCGTGGCCGCGCTGCTCGCGGCCCGCCACTTCCTGCGGGCCGCGCTGCGTGCCAACGAAGTCAACCGGCGGCTTACGGCGACCGTCACGCTGGTCTTCGTGGGCCAGATCGCACTCTGGCTCGTGGCCGCCGTCGTCGGGCTGCCCTTCGCCGGAACCATTGCGATCCACATGCTCATGGCCGCGGCGCTCTGGCTCCTGGCGGCGGTCAACGTCGATCGCCACTGGTGGCCGATGTCGGCGGGGCTCGCTGCGGCCCTGGGGGCCCAGCTTCTTTGGCCTGCCTACGGCCTGGAGTGGCTGGGCGTGGGCGGCGGAGTTGGCGCAGTCGTCGGCGTGACGCTGCGGTGGCGGCAGACCGGCGCGCGGCAGGGCGGGGGGCAGCAAAGTTAGCCACTTCGGGCCCCTGTGCTAAGGGGCCCGATCATGGCTACTTCCGCTGCCTTGGACCTGGCGCGCCGCTGCGGCGCTCCGCTCGGGACCGGCCCGCTCGCCGATCTCGCCCAGGAGTTGTCCGATCGGCTCCCCGAGCTACGCGCGCGGTTGGCCGTCGTCGCCGCCGACTCCTCGGGCGGCGAGGCCCTGGCAGGCGAGCTGCGCGCGCTCGGCGCCCGCGCGGCGCGCGAGGACGCGGATCTGCTCGCCCTGGAGCTGTGCGCTTGCGAGGCGGTGCTGCGCGGGGCCGGCTTGCTTGGCTCGCTCGGCCCGGCCGAGGTGGCGCAGATCGAGCAGAGCCTGGCGCGAATCGAAACCTCGGTCGGAGGGGGGGGCGCCGAGCCCGACGACGACTCCGGGCCCCTGCCGGTGCTTCGCGGCCGCAGCGGCGCGCCACCGGTCGGCGCCGCGGACGAGGCGGCGTCCCGGCCCGAGCCAGGGCTGGGGCAGGCGGCGCTGCCCCTGAGCGTGCTCGTGGTCGGGCCTCAGGCCGTGGCGCAGTCGCTCGCTGCGGCCGAGGCCGCCGGCGACGGCGGCCGCGGCATCGAGGTCGAGCACGCCGAGCCAGGTGGGGCCGTCATCGATCTGTGCCGCGCGCTGGCGCCCGATGCCATCGTCGTGGATACGGAGGCCGCGGGCGCGCGCGAGCTCATCGCCGAGCTTCACCGCGACTCGCTGACCGGCTCGGCCTCCATCGTGGCCCTGGGCGACTGGAAGTCGCCGGAGCAGGCGGCGCCGCTCCTCGGCTTGGGCGCCGCGCGGGCGCTCGCCAAGCCGGCCTCGCCGCGGGCGCTACGCCGGGCCTGCCTGGAGCTCGCCGCCGGCGCCGATCGGCCGGCGGCCCAACCCATCGGGCGCACCACGTTGGACGGGCTCGGCGCCCGGCTCGCCGAGGAGCTACAACGCTTGCTATGCGACGCCGCCGAGAGCGGCGCCCGCGGCGAGCCCATCGACCTCGGCGACGGGGGCGAGGTGCTCGCGACGCTCTGGACGGCGGCGGGCCGGATCCGCGACCGCGTCACGGCGCGTAGCGGCGGAGCCGTGCGCTTCGAGGCGCGGGGGCCGGAGCAGGCGCTGCCCGCGGCAACGTGGCTCTCGCACGCCGAGCGCAGGGAGGCGAACGAGCGCACGCCGGCGCTGTGCGAGAGGCGCCGCCACGCGCCGGAAGCCACGCTGCGGGGGAAGACGGTGCTCCTGGCCGAGGACGATCTCTCGGTCAACTGGTTCCTGAGCGGCGTGCTGCGCGAGGCCGGGGCCGGTGTCGAGGCGGCCTTCGACGGCGCGCGCGCCCTCGAGTGGGCGTACCGATCCACTCCCGATCTCGTGCTGAGCGACATCCTGATGCCGGGGCTCGACGGCCTCGCCTTGTGCCGCGCGTGCAAGCGCGACGTCTTGCTCCGCGACGTGCCGGTCGTGCTGCTCTCCTGGAAGGAGGATCTGCTGCAGCGGGCACGCGAGCTCGGCGCCGGGGCCGACGGCTACCTCCGCAAGGAAGCAACCGGCGAGGACGTGGTACGCCGGGCGATCGAGGTGCTCGCCCCGCGGCAGCGGGTGGCGGCTCGGATCGCCGCGGGCGGCGAGGTACGCGGCCGGCTCGATGGGCTTACGGCCGTCACCTTGCTGCGTCTGGTAGCCGCGGGGCGGCCGGACGCGCGGATCTGCCTGCGCGACGCGCTCGACCTGTACGAGATCGAGCTGCGCGCCGGACGGCCGGTGTGTGCGACTCGCACCGCGCCGGACGGCGGCTCTGAGCGCGGCGTGGCCGTTCTGGGCGCCATGCTCGGGGTCGGCGCCGGCCGCTTCGGCGTGTGGGACGCCGGGCCGGAGGCCTGTGCCGCGCTTGCCGGCCCGCTGGACGAGCTGCTGCGCGAGCCGGTGGCGCGGGTGCGCGCCGCCGAGGCGCTGCTCTCGGGCACCGCGCTGGCGCGCGTGGCCCGCGTTCGCCTGGACGAGCAGGCGACCGGCCGCTATTTGGCGGCGACGCCGGAGCCGTCGCGCGGGCTCGTGCACGCCCTCGCCGGCGGAGCGTCGCCCGCGGCGCTCCTGTCCGCCGGCAAGGTGTCGGCCGAGCTTCTCCAGAGCGTGCTCTGCGACGCCGTGCGCCGCGGGGCGGTGCTCTCGATCGCCGACGCGGCGGGCGGCGATCTGCTGCCCGCGGCAGTGGAGCGCGAGCTTGCGGTGCTCCAGGACGCACCAGGTCAGCCGGCGGCGCGGGAGGCGTACGGCCCGTTCGCGCTCTCCCTGGCCGACCTGGAGGGCGAGCTGCCGCCTCCGACCCCCAGCTTCCCGCCGGTGTTGGCGATGCCCGGCGCGAGCGAGCCGCCGCCAGCGGGCTCGCAGCAGCCGCCACCGGTCAGGCCCGATCCCGCGCCGGCATACGAGGCGCTACCCGCCGGCGAGCCGCCGGCGCAAGCGCCGGACGAGGATCTCGGCGCGGCGCTAGCGCAGCAGCTTGCCGTCGAGCAGCCGCAGCCGCCAGTAGCCGTCGTGCTTCCGGGACCCGAAAGCGCGGTGAGCTGTCCGGTGCCGCCGGGACCGCCGCCCGCCGTCTGTTCTCCGAGCCTCGTGCCGAAGCTCACCAGCGCGCCCGTGGCAAGCTGCGTCGAGCCGCCCGTGCCCGCGCCGGTGCCGAGCACACCTGCGGCCGTCTCCGCCGCGTGCTGGGAGCAGGAGCCGCCGTCGGTGTGGGCGGCGGCGCCGCACGCTCCCGCGGCGCCGCGGGTGCCCGGGCCCTCGGCGTACGCGACTCTCGGCGCGCCTGAGGCCAGGCCGAGGCGCCGCACGACCAGGCTCGCCCTGCCGGTGATCTTCGGCATCGCGGGCGTGTGCCTGGCCATTGGCGCGCGCTTCCTGCGCGAGCAGCAGGGCCCGCCGCCGTCGCCGCCTGCGCCCGCCGAGGTCGCCGCCGGCGCGACCGAGCCGCCGGGCGCCGCGACAGGGGCCGGATCGCAGGATCCGTCGCCCGGCGCCGCGGACGAGCCGGTTGAGCTCCCGCTCGCCAAGGGCGACCAGGTCGGCCCGACGCAGGGACTGCTCGAGGTCGTGGCCGGCAAGGGCGACAGGATCTTCGTCGATGGCAAGCTCATCGGCAGCGGGCCGGCGGCAACTGTGACGCTCGAGGCCAGGCCCAAGCCGGTCGAGGTGCGCGTCAAGCTGCGCGGCGAAGAGCGCGTGCGCTACGTGGCCATCAAAAAGGGCGTGCGCCTGCGCGTGCGCGTGGCGCCGCCGTGGTCGCGCTGATCTAATAGGTGCGAAAATCGTCGCGTGGCGCGAAGAAAAACGAACCGCCAAGACGCCAAGGGCGCCAAGATCGAATCCGATTTTGTTTCTTCCTTGGCGTTCTCGGCGCCTTGGCGGTTCATCTTCTTGCTTGGGTTGCGGGCGAGGCCCGCGCCGCTTCGCACAGGCCCGTCCTCGCCGCCGCAGTGGCCTGCCTTGCCGCGTGCGCGAGCCCGGGCGCCCCGGCCACCGGCGGGCCCGATGCGGCTGCGGTAGGTTCGCCGGTTGCGCCTGCCGCGGGCGCGAGCAGGCAGCTTCGCACCGCGTTCCAGATAGTGGACGAGCTTGGCTTCTGCGACATCGACCACCGCGGCCTCCTGCTCGACTTCGGCACCGAAGCGCTGGCGGGTCGCTCCGGGCATCCGTGGGGCGGCGCTGCCGCGGTGGTTGCCTCCGTCCATGACGGGGCGAGCTGGGCGCGCGTCTACGAGCGCAAGCTCGATCTGCGGGTGCTCTTGCCCGCAGAGGGGCGCGTGTTCGTGGCAGCGCGCGCCGCGGCCCGCGGAGCACGCGAGGCAGACGTTTCGCTCGACGGCAGCCCGCTCGGCCGGCTGTCGCTCGGCTCCGGAGAGATCCGCACGAGCGCCACTGCCCCCACGCGCCTGCCCGTTGATGCGGGCCTGCACCACCTCAAGATCCGGTTTGCGGGACGGGGGCGCGCGCCGGAGGAGCCGTATGCCGAAATCGACTGGGTGCGCATCGCCCCTCCCGACGAGATCGAGCGCACCTACGGCGCGCCGACGCTCGTGAGCCTGCTTGCGCCCGGCGCGCAGCTCGCGGGCGTGCCGCACCGGGCCCTGGGCCTGCGGGCCCCGGCTTCCATCCGCTGTACCCTACGGATCCCCGCCGGGGCACGGCTGCGTGCGGCCGTCGGAATGCACGGCTCGGGCGCGGGGAGCACGGCCTTCGGCGTGCGCGAGGACGGAGCGGGCGCGGTGGAGCTCATGCGGGTGGACGTGAGCGGCGGCGAGCACGCGAGCTGGACCGACATCGACGTGCCGCTCGAGGCGTACAGCGGGCGGATTGTCGCGATCGAGCTATCCGCCGTCAGGACCACGGGCACCGGGCAGCTTCTGCTCGGCGACCCCGTGGTCGTGGTCCCGGTGCCCGAGCCCGTCGCTACGCCGCGCGCGCGCAAGGTGGTCATCGTCGTGTGGGGCGGCGTCGAGCGAGCCGATCTACCCCCGTGGCGCGGCACCGAGACGCCCCACCTCCCGGCGCTGGCGGAGCTCGCGCGCAGCGCGGTCGTCTTCGACGAGCACCGCGCGCCCGCGACCCTGGTCGCCAGCGTCCTCGGAGCGCTGCTCGGCGGCCGGCCTCCGCGCGCCGTCGGAGTCGCCGACCCGGGGGCACGCCTGCCGGCGAAGGTGTTGACCCTCGGCGCCGTGGCCCACCAGGCCAGCGTCCGCACGGGCATGTTCACGGCCGTTCCCACGACATCGAGCGCGTTCGGTTTCGCCGCGCCTTGGGACAAGTTCGTGCAGTACTCGCCGGCCGCCATGCAACCCGCCTCGGCCCCCATCGAGGAAGCGACTCGCTGGCTCACCGAGCCGGCTACCCCGAGCCCGGTGCTCGCCGTGATCCACGCCCGCGGCGGGCATCCCCCCTGGGAGCTGACGCCGCCCGAGGCCGACAAGCTGCCTCCGGCCAACTACTCCGGCTACCTGAGCCCCCGCCGGTCGGCCCAGGTGCTCGCCGACGTGCGCGCGCGCCGGGGCCGGCTTTCCGATGCGGATCGCGAGCGCCTGGACGCGATGTTCCACGTGGCGCTCTCGCGCGAGGATGCGGCGCTGGGCAGGCTCGTCGAGGCGTTGGAGGAGTCCGGCGTCTGGGACCAGACCCTGCTCGTCGTGACCGGTGACGTCTCGTCGGCTCGCGCGACGCTGTTCCAGGACGGTGGCGCGCTCGACGAGGATCTGCTTAGCCTGCCCCTGTATGTCCGCTTTCCGGGCGGCGCCCTAGGCCCGCGGCGGGTGGCCCTGCCGACCGAGGTGTACGACATCGCCCGCACCGCCCTGGTGGCGCTGGGGCTTGCTGTGCCGCCGGGCATGCTGGGGCGCGATCTCGGCGCCATCGCCTCCGGCCAGCTCGACGACGCCCTGGAGCTGCGCGTGGCCGCGCGCGACGACGCCTACTCGGCTCGTTGGGACCGCTGGGCGCTGGTCGGCCCGGCCGACGGCGAGCCGCGGCTGTGCGACCTGGGGCTCGATCCCACTTGCGCGGTCGATCGCAGCCCGTTCTTCCCCATCGTCACCGAGTCCCTGCTGCGCCGCCTCGCCGCCTTCCAGGTACAGACGGGCACGGGCGCCCCGGAACGCGAGAGCGCGATCATCGACGCCGAGACGGCGGCCACGCTCAAGATCTGGGGCGCGTACGAGTAGGCCGCTCGCCCACGTTCCCGTCAGAAATGGAGGTTCCCGATGCCCGAGCACGATCCCGCGCACCTGCTCGATCTGATTCGCTCGCGCCGCAGCGTCCGGCGCTTTCGTCCGGATCCGCTGCCGGACGGCGCCGCCGAGCGTCTGCTCGCAGCGATGGTGCTGGCCCCGAGCGCGGGCAACGCGCAGCCGTGGCACTTCGTGTGCATCGCCGAGCCGCGCCTGCGCCAGGAGCTCGCCGCGGCCGCCTTGCGGCAGCGCTTCGTGGCCGACGCGCCGCTGGTCGTCGTGGTGTGCGTGGATGAGGCCAGGGCCGCCCGGGCCTACGGCGAGCGCGGCGTCTCGCTCTACTGCCTCCAGGACACCGCCGCGGCGATCCAGAACATGCTGCTCGTGGCCCACGCCATGGGCCTGGGCACCTGTTGGGTGGGGGCGTTCGACGAACAGGCGGTCGCCCAGGTGCTCGAACTACGCGACGGGTTGCGGCCCGTCGCGCTCGTCCCGGTGGGCGTGCCCGCCGAGCGGCCCCGCATGCCGCCGCGGCGGCCGGTGGGGGAGGTGTCGGAGTGGCGGTAGGCCGGCCGGAGCCTGGATGCCAGCCGCGCGACGCCGTCGGGAGCAGTGCGTCAGAGGCCGGTGTTGCCGGGGCCGGTGGCTGGATTCGACCCGAAGCGACTGTCGTAGGTGCGGCTGATCCGCGTGAGGACGGCACCGTAGTCCTTGAGCGTCCGGTCGTAGTGGACCCATGCGAAGGGGTACGGGGCCTCGTTGGTGGCGCGGTAGCGAAGGAACAGAAACTCGTCGAAGGTCGGAGCGGCGTCGTTCCTGAGTCGCTTCTCCGCTTCCGCTGCTTCCTGGCAGGGGTGGGTGTACTTGCCGCCGTCGGTACGGAAGGCACGAGTGCCCTCGTAGCTCACGCAGTAGTCGGCGTGATTGATGCCGACGATACCAACGCAGATCGGGTTGCCAGCCCCACGCTTGAACTGGCCGACTTGACCGACGAGGTCATTGCGCACGCGGTCGATCTGCTTGATCATCGCCTTCGCAAGGATCTTCACCTCGGCGCCGATCTCCACGTTCGCGATCGGGCCACGGGCCACTGCGAACCCAGGCTCAACAACCGCGACGATGTTTGGGATCGACTCACCGAAGGTGCCGTCGCCGCGTCGCGCGACGATGCCTTGTCGCTTGTTGGCCCGGTTCAGCACCCGCTCGTGCTCGGCAATACGGCTGCGAAGCAGCCTCGACCTCCCGACGGTGTAGAGGTCCTCGTAGAGGCGGCAGGCAACGAGATCCCCCTGCGTGGAGCTACGGTGATAGTACGGCTTGCCCTCGAACAGTGCACGGAAAGCTTCGAGCAGCTCGTACTTCTGTGCCATGCGGCCTATCCCCCTCGCTCGAAGATCACCCGCTTGCCGAACTCGAGCTCGGCGAAGCGCTTCTGCGCCTCGCGCCAGTAGGGCTCGGCGATCTCGTACCCGATGCTGTTGCGGTTGGTCGCGGCGGCGGCCTCGACGGTCGAGGCGGTCCCCAGGAACGGGTCCAGGACCGTGTCCTCGACGTAGCTCGAAATGCGAATGAGGCGCGCAGCCAGGGCCGCCGGGAAGGGCGCCGGATGGCCCCGCAGGCGTGAGGCACCAGGGATGTCCGACCACACCTGCCGCATCGAGGCGTCGTACTGGTCGGGCGGAAGCAGACTGGCGGCTCGCTGCAGGGGCGTCGGCTTGCGATACGGCCCCGACTTCTTGAGCCGGAGGATGAACTCCACGTCGTTCTTGACGACGCCGTTCGGCTCGTACGGTTTTCCGAGGGCCGCCCCGGAACCGCCAACCTCGGTCGTGGCGTTGGCGATCTTCTGCCAGAAGATCGTAGCCAGGCCCTCAAAGCCCAACTGCCGACAGCGCACGAGGATGTCGGCGTGGAGGGGGACTACCTCGTGCCGCCCGAACTTCCTGCGGGAACGGCAGACATCGCCGACGACGATGCAGAGCCTGCCGCCCGGGATCAGCACGCGCATGCACTCCCGCCACACGCGGTCGAGCTCGTCCAGGAAGCCGGCGTAGTCGTGTAGGTGACCGAGTTGGTGCTCCCCGTCGACGTAGGTCACGAGGTCGAAGTACGGCGGGGACGTCACGACCAAGTGAATCGACTCGTCGGAAACAGTGGCGAGGCGGCGCGCGTCCCCGAGCACGATCCGGTGCGTCGTATGAAACGTATGGCGCGCCATCACCCGCTTGTGGATCTGCAGCTTGACGGCAACCGACGGCTCGCGGCCGTTCAGGTTGACGATCCCCGGCTCGGGGAAAGTGGGACGGTCCTCGTGCGCTGCGCGAGAAGCCTGTAGGGCAAACCGTCTTTGGGCGGTTTGCCCTGCTTTGGCTCCTGCGGATTTCGGACAGCCGGCCACCGGCTCACTGGTGCAGAAGGCTCCAAGCGGCTTCTGTCTGGTTGGTCGATCGGCGGGATGCACAGGAATCGGCTCATCCATTGGTCGGCCATTCGTGTTGCGGCGTCAAGCGCGCCGGTCACCGTCCCGCGTCGCGGGCGGCGCCAGCCCCCGCATCGGGCTCGCTCGGCGCATCAACCACCACGAGCGGCTCGATCCGCGCGAGCACGCGGCGGCCGATGCCACGGATGCGCAGCAGGTCGCTCGGGCGCCGGAACCGGCCGAGCTTGTGCCGCAACGCGATGATGGCCTGGGCGCGCTTCTCGCCGATGCCCGGCAAGCGATCGAGATCGGCCTTGCCGGCGAGGTTCAGCACGACGCGGCCGTCCTCGGTTACGGGCGGAGGCCCGGCCGCGTCCGTCGCGCCGCCCGCGTCGTCCGAGCGGGGCGCGCCCGCGTCGCGCAGGGCGCACGCGGCGATGCGAGTCGCGCCGCCCCGCCCTGCCCGCGTCAAGTCGGCGTCGAGCAAGGCCGCTACGGCCGGCGTTGGCGAGAGGGCCGCCTGCGCCCCGAGCAGGCGGCCGGCCGCGCCCGAGCCCACGTGTGCCAGCGCCAGGAACAGGACGAGCCAGCCGAGCGCTCTTCCGGCCACGGGCATCCAGACCGAGCCTCTCGCCGCCTGCCAGCGCGTGCGCACGGCCGCCACAAGGCGCACGGCAAACCCCTGGCGTTCGTCTTTGGCGGCGTGCCCGATTGCCTGGCTGCCGCACTTCCTCGTCGCGATCACGCTCTGGTCCCTCCGTCCCCCAGGGCGCTCCCCAATGCGAACGGCGTGCCAGGCTGCGCGTCGCGGAATCACTTGGGTTTGCCTGCCGTGAAGGTGACGCCGCCATGGCGGCCGCTAACGCCCGCCACCCTTGGCGCGACGTGCGTCCTGGACCGGCTGGCTGTTCCGGGGCTAGGCTTGGCCCCCGCGCAACAGAGCGCGGGAAGGAAGTCATGACACGCACCGGGGTACGCAAGGCCGCGCTGGCATTGACCGTGGCGGCGCTCGCCGCCGTTGCGGCCGGCGCTTGCCTCTTGTCGGTCGAGTACAACAAGGTCGATGCCGTGGGGGACGCGGGCGACGCAGGTGGCGGGGCAGCGTCGGCCGACTGCGGGACGCCTGGCGATGAGCCCCAGGCGCTGAGTTGCACCGAGGGCACGCTGACGGGAGGCAAGGCCGACTGCGTCTCGAAGGACGGCGAGGAGAGCTGCTGCCGTTCGCTGGCGGTGCCCTGCGGCACGTTCCAGCGCTCCTTCGACGGCGTGTACTTCACGGACGGCGACGCCGGCGCCGCGCTGCCCAACTTCCGCCTCGACAAGTACGAGGCAACGGTCGGCCGGTTCCGCGAGTTCGTCAGCACTGATGGGCGAGGGACCGGGGAGAGCCCGCCGAGCCAGGGCGCAGGCGCACATCCCGGCAACGGCAGTTCCGGATGGAAGGCGGAGTGGAGCGAGAAGCTCGAGAAGAACCTGGTCAATCTGCGGACGGCATTCGAGAAGTGCGCCGATGCCACCTGGACGACCACGCCGACCAAGGAGAAGCGCCCCATCAACTGCGTCACCTGGTACGAGGCATTCGCCTTCTGCGCCTGGGATGGCGGGTGGCTGCCGAGCGAGGCCGAGTGGAACTACGCGGCGGCGGGCGGGGCGGCGCAGCGCGTCTACCCCTGGTCCAACCCGCCGGACCAGGCTGAGCTCGACGCCAACCACGCGATCTTCGGCCAGCCCATCGGTGAGGTCGGCTCGCGTCCCCCGGGCGAGGGCCTCTGGCACCACCTCGATCTCGCCGGCAACGTCGCCGAGTGGGTCATGGATTGGCAGGACTGGGGCAAGCCCGGCGCGAAGTACGAGACGCCCTGTGACAACTGCGTGACGCTGGCCAACCCCGACTACCGCGTCGTGCGCAGCGGCGCCTTCGGCTCGACTGACCCGAAGGAGCTTGCCGCCGGCGCCCACAGCTCGCTCGCGCCCGGCACGCGGAGCGCCTCGGTCGGTTTCCGCTGCGCGCGCCCCGCGAAGTAGCTCTCCGCTCGAAACATCCGGGCCTCGGCCGGTGTATCTCTGGTAGAGGCGGATGGACGTGGAGATCACGAGCGCCATCGAGCGCACCCTGGCCGGAGAGCGCGCCGCGTTCGGCCTGCTGGTCGAGGCACACGGCGACGGCCTGGTGGCGTTGCTGCGGCAGCTCCTGGGCAACATCGAGGACGCGCGCTGTCACTTGAAGAGCGGCCTGCTGCTGGTGGGCCTCAACGGCGTGCCCATCATTGGCAGCGTGCTCTTCCTTGGCATCCTGCTCGCAGGCGTGGGGGCCACGCTGCTCGGCTACTTCGGCGGGGCGAAAGCCCTTCGCCCGCCGGTGGACCGGCCTGCGACACCAGCCACCTAGGTGGCGCGTCCCACAAGTCGTGCGGAGAAATGGTTGCCGGGACGCGCCACGCGGGTGGTGGGTCGGCCGGTACGTCCTAGGCGGCGGCGCCCCGCCTCCCCCGGTAGGGCCCGCGGGGAGGGCACGCCGCTTGCGCGGCCGCGCGGGGAGGGCACGCCGCTTGCGCGGCCGAAGGCCGCAATTGCAAGCGGCGTGGCCTTCCCCGCGAAGTGGGCCGTCCCGCCCCCATATCCGCGGGACTTGCGGGACGGCCCACTAGGCCGTCCGGTCCTCGGCCACGCCGAGCGCGGCACGGGCGGCAGCCAGCCGGGCGATCGGCACGCGGTAGGGGCTGCAGCTCACGTAGTCGAGCCCCACGCCGTGGAAAAACCCGATCGAGGCCGGATCGCCGCCGTGCTCGCCACAGACGCCGAGCTTCAGGCCCTTGCGCGCGGCGCGTCCCCGCTCGCTCGCCATGCGCACGAGCTCTCCCACGCCGCCCTGATCGAGCGAGGCAAAGGGATCGCCCGGCAGGATGCCCTGCTGCACATAGGCGTTCAGGAACACGCCCGAGTCGTCGCGCGAGTAGCCGTAGGTCATCTGCGTGAGATCGTTGGTGCCGAAGGAGAAGAACTCGGCCGTCTTGGCGATGTCTCCCGCGACCACGCAGGCGCGCGGGATCTCGATCATCGTGCCGACCTTGTAGTCCACCTTGCGGCCCTTCTTCTCGAAGATCTGGCGCGCTACCCGGTGGGTCATCTCGGCCAAGATCTCGAACTCCTTGGCCGTGCCCACGATGGGAATCATGACCTCCGGCGCCACCTTGACGCCCTGGGCCGCCACCTCGACCGCGGCCTCCAGGATGGCCTGCACCTGCATCTCGTAGATCTCCGGGTGCGTGATGCCGAGCCGGCAGCCCCGGTGGCCGAGCATGGGGTTGAACTCCTTCAAGGCCTCGACGCGCTCGCGCACGAAAGCGGGCTTCACGCCCAGATCCTCCGCCACCGAGGCCACGGCCGCCTCTTCGTGCGGCAGGAACTCGTGCAGCGGGGGGTCGAGCAGGCGGATGGTCACGGGCAGCCCTTCCATGGCCTTGAAGATCGCCACGAAGTCCTGGCGCTGCATGGGCAGGATCTTCTCCAGCGGCCGGCGCCGCTCCTCGGCGCTCGTGGCGAGGATCATCTGGCGCACCGCCAGGATGCGCTCGGCCTGGAAGAACATGTGCTCGGTGCGGCACAGGCCGATGCCCTGGGCGCCGAAGGCGCGCGCCGCGGTGGCATCCACCGGCGTGTCGGCGTTGGTGCGCACGCCCAGGCGGCGCTTCTCGTCGGCCCAGGCGAGCAGTTTGGCGAAGCGCTCGTAGTTCTCGCTCTTCTCGGGCGCGAGCGTCTTCTCGATCAGCACCTGGATGACCTCGCTCGGCCGCGTCGGGAGCTTGGTGCCGAAGATCTGGCCACTCGTGCCCTCGACCGCGATCCAGTCGCCCGCGGCAAAGACACGCTGGCCGACCGTCATCTTGCCGGCCTCGTCGTCGATGGCGAGCTCGCCGGCCCCCACCACGCAGCACTTGCCCATGCCGCGGGCCACCACGGCCGCGTGGGAGGTCATGCCGCCCCGGCTCGTCACGATGCCGGCCGCGGCGCTCATGCCCGCGATGTCCTCGGGGCTGGTCTCGGAGCGCGCGAGGATCACCGGCTCCCCGCTCTTGGCCATCTCGACGGCCTTGTCGGCGGTAAACGCGATCCGCCCGCAGGCCGCACCGGGCCCGGCAGGCAGGCCCTTGGTCAGGAGCTGGCCCTGGTCGAGCGCGGCCTTCTTGGCCTTGGGCTCGAAGGTCGGCGCGAGAAGCTGCAGGAGCTGCTCGGGCTGCACGCGTCGCAGGGCTTCGGCTTCGTCGATCAGCCCCTCCTCGACCATGTCCACGGCGATCTTGACCGCGGCAAACCCGGTGCGCTTGCCGTTGCGCGTCTGCAACAGGTACAGCTTGCCGTCCTGGATGGTGAACTCCAGATCCTGCATGTCCCGGTAGTGCTGCTCGAGCTTGCGGTAGGCGTCGCAGAGCTGCCCGTAGAGCTTGGGCATCTTCTCCTCGAGCGAGGCCCCGGGCGCGTGCTCCGAGCGGTTCACGGGCTGGGGCGTGCGGATGCCCGCCACCACGTCCTCGCCCTGCGCGTTGACGAGGTACTCGCCGTAGAAGCGGTTCTCGCCCGTGGCCGGATCGCGGGTGAAGGCCACGCCGGTCGCGCTCGACTCGCCCAGATTGCCGAAGACCATGGTCTGGACGTTCACGGCCGTGCCCCAGTCGTCGGGCAGGTGATTGAGCTTGCGGTAGGTGATGGCGCGCTGGTTGTTCCACGAGCCGAACACGGCGCCGATCGCGCCCCAGAGCTGGTCGCGCACGTCCATCGGGAAGCTCTTGCCGGCCTCCTTCTCGACGAGCTTCTTGTACTCGGCCACCACGCCCTTCAGGTCGGCGGCCGTGAGCTCGGTGTCGAGCCTGGTGCCGCGCTTGCGCTTGGCCCCGTCGAACAGCGCCTCGAACTTCTTCTTCGGGATCTCCAGCACGACGTCGCCGTACATCTGCATGAAGCGGCGGTAGCAGTCCCAGGCGAAGCGCTCGTCCGCCCGTGCCGCCAGGCCCGCCACGGTGTCGTCGTTCAGGCCGAGGTTTAGCACGGTGTCCATCATGCCCGGCATGGACGCGCGCGCGCCCGAGCGCACGGAGACGAGTAGCGGCTTCTTGGTGTCGCCGAACTTGCGCTCGACGAGCTTCTCGAGCTTGCCCACCGCCGCGTCGACCTGCTTCTCGAGCTTCTTGGGGTAGCCCCGCTCGTGCGCGTAGAAGTGGGTGCACACCTCGGTGCTGATGGTGAAGCCCGGCGGGACCGGAATGCCGAGGCGGGTCATCTCGTGCAGGTTCGCCCCCTTGCCGCCCAAGAGATCCTTCATCTTGGCGCTGCCGTCGGCCTTGCCGTCGCCGAAGAAGTAGACGTACTTGTCGCCCATCGCTGTTGCCTTTCGCCTGGTTGTGCTGCCCCCCGCGCGCCCGAGCGCCATAGCGCAGCCGGCCCGGGAGGGATACTCGACAGGTGCGCAGGTGCAACGGGCCCGTTCTCAGATCGGCGCCGCCGTCGTGATCACCGCCACGACACGGTGGCCGACATTGTCAACCATCACGCCGAATCCCTCCAGCGTGCGAACGCCGAGCAAGAAAAGGTCTCCGGGCTGCGCCAGCACGACCTCGTCGATCGTCTCGTAGCCTTCCGCACAGAGCACGGCGTAGCCCACCGCTCGCTCCACCACCGTCCGGGTCACGGTACGAAACGCGCGCTTGCGCCGCGGCGTGACGCCGATGGCCAGGAGCCGATCCGCCAGCTTGCTGCAAGCGCAGGCGCCGCTCCCAGCTTCTGGCCAGGCGGCAGGAACAGGCGGCCGACCGGGATCTCGACCGCGTCGAAGGGAGTGAGGCGTACGCTCGCGGTTTCGTCGTACGTTCCCGCGTCGATAGACCGACGATTTCGTAGGTTGTGCCGCCCCGGACATCGCGCCGCTGTCGCGCAAGGAGATCGAGAGCATCGAGCGGATTCGGGTGGACACAAGGGAGGATCTCGACAAGTCGCTCGGCATCGACGACGACTAGACTTGATGCCGAGCGGCCACGGCGTCCGCTCCGGTCGCGCCTGCCGCCGAGGCTCAGTGTCTGAGCCGCAGTCCTGGCAGGCAGCGCTCGCGCCGCAGCGACCGAAGCGCTATCCTGGCCTCGATGGCCCACGCCCGCACCGCCTGGCACGTGATGTTCTACGCCTTGCTCCAGGAGCGGCGCCCCGCCGCCTTCGAGGTGCTGGCTGAAGTGCCCCTGTCGCGCGAGCCGCAACGAGCTGACTTCCTGCTGCTGCGCCGCCGGCTCCAGGCCGCGCCTGACGATGCTCGCGTCGTGCGCGAGCTGTGGCCGCGCATCCGGCTCGATGCCCTGCTTGAGCTCAAGACCCGC
>JACQWT010000237.1 GCA_016209145.1 Deltaproteobacteria bacterium
CCGCCAACGCCCAGCACGGCGCGCTCGACATGGGGTGAGAGCGCGACGTACGTGCCGCCCAGGATGGCGCCCTGGCTCAGGCCGTAGAAGTGGAGCTCGGCCGGGTCATAGAGCGGGCTTGGCCCGAGCTCCAGCTCGGGCAGCTCCAACAGCGGACCGGCGGCGGCGTAGGCCACGGCCATGAAATTCGCCATGGCCTGGTGGACACGATCGGTGAACAGCATGGTCCCGCCAAGGTCAGTCGTGAGCTGGTCGAGCAGCGGCGAGACATCCTCCTTGCTCATGCCCCACCAGTCGGCCGCCACCACGACGAAGCCCCGCTCGTCGGCGAGCTGAGCGACGAGGTCATTGGCCTCCTCCCGTCCCCCGAAGAAGCCGTGGCCGAACTGGAGCAGCCGCGCCGGCGGCGCCTCGGGCGGCAGCGCCGCCACGCTCTTGGGAACGAGCACGCTGAAGGGCACCTCTACGGTGCCGCTCTGGCGCACGGCTCCCGCGGCGTCGCGCGCGAGGCGCGAGCCCGGCGCCTCGTCCTCCAAGAACAGCGGCACCTCGACGCTCGCCGTGATGCGCCGGAAAGTGTGCTTGTCCGGCTGCTCGTCGACCTTGACGACCTTCACGGCCGGCGCATGGCTCGCGTAGTACGCGATCACCTGCTCGCGCACGGCGCAGAGGTCGCCCACGGCGTTCTCGCGCGAGCGCACCGTGAAGTCCCAGGCAAGCTGCACCTCGGCGCGCGCCAGGCCGGCAAGCCCGAGCGGCGCGAAGATGTCATTGTCGTAGCGGCCCGCGAGCGGCGCCAGCGAGGGGTGCGAGGTTTCGCCGCCGTCCCGGATGCGCCGGAACCCCTCGGGCGCCGGGAGCAGCGCGCCGTCCTTGCCGCGCAGCCCGTGGATGGCCACGACATAGCGGTGGTCCTCCTGAAGCCGCACGAGCGGCCGGATGACGAGGGCGCGGCGTAGATCCTCCTCGGCGCGTGGATCGATCTCGGCCAGATGCAGCACGGGCGCGCCGCTCTCGGCCTCGACGAGAAGGGTGGGGCTTGCGGCCGGATCGAGCGAGCGGGTCAAGTCCGCGCTGGCACCCACCAGATCGGTGTCGTCGATCCCCTGGGAGAAGAGCGCCAAGATCTGGTTGCCGGGCGAGAAGCCGTCGGCCGGGTGCGGCGCCAGCAGATCGACGGCCTTGCCGTCGTCGGTGCGCGGCTGCGCCGGCTCGGGAAGCAGCACGCGCTTGCCGCTCGGCAGGGCCTGGTCGGCCACCAGGAAGAAGTCGGACGGGAAGGGCAGCAGGCAGTCGTGCTCGGCGGCAAGCGGATTGCAGCCGGGCGCCACCTCGAAGGGCGCCTGCGCGCCGGCACCGGCGCCGGCGTCGGCGTCACAGCCGAGGGCGGCAAGCAGCAGGCACGGCAGGGCGAAGCGCGGAAGCATTGCCCAAGCATACCACCGGGCGGCGCGGTAACTGCTGCGGCAGCCGCCGCTGGTGCTTCCCCATGCCCCCTCCGGCGCGGTGCCTCCGGAGTGGGTCCCGATGCGCGTCGCGAACGTCGCCATCGGCCTCTGGGAGGCGAAGTTGGGAGAAGCTCCACTTTTGCCCACGGCCTGCTAGCGTCCGGCCCCGCGCTGGCGGCGCGGCAGCGCTCGGCACCGCCCGAGCGATCGTCCGCATTGGGAGCAAATCACGATACCCATCGATTCGGCGGCTGGGGGGCCAGAGGCCCGCGTGGCCCTCGCCTTCACCGACATCGAGGGCTCAACCTCCCTCTGGGAGGCGCTGGGCGACGCGTTCCTGCCCGCGCTGGAGCTGCACCACGCCCTGTTGCGCGAGGCCATCGCCGCCTGCGGCGGCCGTGAAGTCAAGACCGGGGGCGACGCTTTCATGGTCTCCTTCGACGAACCGGCCGCTGCGGTGCGCTTCTGCCTGCTCGCCCAGCAGCGGCTGCACGCGGCGAAGTGGGCGGCCGAGCTGCTGCTGCGGCCCGAGGCGGCCCCGGCCGCCGACGGGCTGCTGCGCGGCCTGCGCGTCCCCATGGGCGTCCACGTGGGCGGTGCACGGCGGGCCAGCGACCCGCTGAGCGGGCGCGAGGACTGGCTGGGCCCCACGGTGAACCGTGCGGCCCGCGTCGCCGGCGCCGCCCACGGCGGGCAGGTGCTGGTGAGCGAGGCCGCCTGGGACGAGGCGCGAGGCGCGTTCGGCGCGGAGGTGGTTGCCACCGACCTCGGGGAGCACCGGTTCAAGGGCGTCGAACGGGCCGAGCGACTGTGGCAGGTGCTGCCGGCCCCGTTCGCCGCGCGCCGCTTCCCGCCTCCGCGTAGGCACCCGGGGGACTGGCCAGCACGCGCGGGCTGGGCTAAGAGCCAGGACCAATCGATCGCCCCAGCGCAACAGGCAGGAGGGAACCATGCTGATTCTGATCTCGGACGCATTCGACAAGTCGCTTCCCGGCCGGCTCGCCCAGCTCGGAGAGGTCACGAGCGACCACCAGCGGCTCGCCGAGGCCGAGGTGGTGCTCATCCGCAGCAAGACCAAGTGCACCAAGGAGTACATCGACTCGGCCCCCAAGCTGCGCCTCGTCATCCGCGGCGGGGTGGGCATGGACAACATCGACCGGGCCCACGCCAAGGAGAAGGGCATCGAGGCGACCAACACGCCCGAGGCATCCAGCGTGGCCGTGGCCGAGCTCGCCATGGCCCTGATGCTGGCCGTGCCCAACCACATCGTCGCCGGCCACACCAGCATGTCCCAGGGCAAGTGGCTCAAGAAGGAGCTGGAGCGCACGGAGCTCTACCGGAAGACGCTCGGCCTGCTCGGCGTGGGCCGCATCGGCCGCGAGGTCGCCAAGCGGGCCGCGGCCTTCGGCATGACCGTCATCGCCCATGATCCCTACGTCAAGAGCTGCGACGTGGCCGAGCTCGCGGTTCTGGACCAGGTGCTCGCCCGCTCCGACTACCTCTCGCTGCACATGCCCCTGAGCGACGAGACGAAGAGCATGCTCAATGCCGACACGCTGGGCCGGACGAAGAAGGGCGTCATCATCGTCAACACCGGCCGGGCGAAGTGCGTCGACGAAGCGGCCATGGCCAAGGCGCTGGAGAGCGGCCAGGTACGCGCCTACGCCACGGACGTCTGGTACAGCGACCCGCCGCCGCCCGATTGCCCGCTGCTCAAGGCCCCGAACGTCCTCATGGCGCCTCACATCGGCGCCTCCACGGGCGAGAACCTGTCGCGCATCGGCGACATCGTGGTGGAGAAGATCCGCGAGTACGTGGCCAAGAAGAAGTAGCGCCCCGTCGGCGCGAGCGCTGGCGGCGAGCGCCGCTGTTCTCGGCGCAGCCTCGGCGTGGCTCGCCGCCGCTTGCGCCGCATCGCCGCGCGCCGGCGGCGAGCGCGGGCACCCGCCGGGGACGGCCGCGGCGGCCACGGCAACCCCCGCGCGGGCGGTGGTTCCGGACGCCGGCCCGCCGGATGCGGCCGCCGCCGAAGCTGGAGCGGCGGGCGGCCCGGCCCCGGCGCCCACGGCAAGCGCCGAGGCCGCCGGGGCTCTCCCCTGCCCTCCCGACATGGTGCTCGTCGAGGGCGACTACTGCCTCGAGCTCGAGGTGCGCTGCCTGAAGCAGTGGTACGCCCCGCAGAACCACCTCTTCGTGTGCGAGCACGTGGCCGAGCCGACGCGCTGCCTCGGCCCGCGGCGCCACCAGCGCTTCTGCATCGATCGCTACGAGTTCCCCAATCGCCCGGGCGTCCGCCCGATGGTGATGCAGAACTTCTACCAGGCCCAGGTGCACTGCTTCGGGCGGGGCAAGCGGGTGTGCACGGAGAGCGAGTGGACCAAGGCCTGCGAGGGGCCGCAGGACAAGCCTTTCCCCTACGGCTACCGGCGCGATCCCGCCAAGTGCCGCGGCGACCGGCCCTACGGATTTCCGGACAAGACCAAGGTGCTGGAGCGCGATGCGGGCGAGCTCGAGCGGCTCTGGCAAGGCGTGCCCAGCGGCTCGCAGCCGGAGTGCGTCAGCGACTACGGCGTGCACGACATGCCCGGCAACGCCGACGAGCTCGCCGCGAGCGAAACGCATCGGCTGGGCACGCGCTCCGACTGGGACAACGTCACGACCGGCGGCCCCTGGTACCACGGCGTGCGCAACATGTGCCGCCCCAAGATCTACTCGCACGACGAGAGCTTCGCGTACTACTACCTGAGCTGGCGCTGCTGCGCCGAGGCCGACGGCAAGCCGACCGATCCGCGCGCGCCCAAACAGATCGAGCGCAACATGAGCTTCGCGCGCGTCCAGCAGCTCGCCGAGCACTCCTGGAAGCTGCCCTTCAATCCCCTCGTGCCGGGCGATCCGGGCTACTCGCCTGCCGGTCCAAGGTAGGGGCTAGGGTACGCAAGCTCCGTCCAAGGCGCGGCAGCGCAGGTACAGCGCGCAGGCCCGCGCGCGCTGGCACTCGGCGTCGGTGGCTGCGACGCAGCGGTCCTGCCAGGCCGTGCACTTGCCCCAGAGCCGGCAGCCGGCCGAGCGCCGGCACTGGGCGCTCGAGCCGGCCACGCAGGCGCCGGCCCGCACCGTGCACTTGCCGCGAAGCTCGCACTCCTGCTGACAGGCGAACTCCTGCCAGCCAGGCTGACCGAGCGCCGCGAAGCCCACCGCGCACACGGCGCCCTCGGCATGGCAGCGCCCCTCGCGCGCGCACGCGATGGAGCGCCGGCAGTCATCGTCGGAGCCGGCCACACAGCGATCCCCCTGCACGGTGCACTCGCCCTCGCTCCGGCAGCGCGGCGCACAGTCTGGCGGTGCCGGCCTGGCGGTCGCAGGACCGCGCCCGGACGCCCGGCTCGAAGCCGGCGCCGACGCAACGCGCGCCGGCGCCGGGACGGAGGCGGCAGGCATCGCGGAGGCTGCGGCCGGCTCGCCGCCGGCGCCGCTGCCCGACCCCGTGACCTCGCCCGGCCCGGCGCCGCCGCCTGACGCCGGCGCCGGCGTCGCCCCGGACGGCTCGACGGAGGGCGCGGCCGCGAGCTCCCGATCGGGCCGGCCGGCACCCCAACGGACGAGCTCGACCGCCACGACCACGCCCAGCGCGAAGAGCAGCGCCGCGGCGGCCACGCTCCCGAAGGCCCGCAGCCACCGCGGGCGGGTGGGGTCGGCCTCATCGACCGTGGACGAGGACCCCGAGAACGTCCGCTGGCCCGGGCCCGGCACCGCCCGTTCCGGCGAGCGCGGCGCCGCGGAGGACGGCGCCGGCTCGCCGGGGACCGTCGCCATGGGTAGCGGAGTATCGCGCGGCGACGACGCCGGCTCGCGGGTGGCCAACCCTTCGCCTGCACGATGCCTGGAAACTCCCGACTTGCTCAGCGGCGGTGGAAAACAGCGCCCGGTCGACTCCTCCACAATGGCGAGCAGCGCCGCGGCCATTTCCTTGGCCGAGCCGAAGCGACGCTCCGGCTGACGCGCCAGGACCCGGGCGAACCAGCCATCGAGCTCCGCCGGCAGGCCGAGGCCGAGGCTGGCCGGCAACGGAAACGACGCGTTCGAGATGGCTACGATCGTCGCCGCCAGCGTCTCGGCCGCGAAGGCGGGTCGCCCCGTCAGACAGTGATAGGCGACCACTCCGAGCGCCCAGAGATCGGCGCCGTGATCCACGTCCCGGGCGCTCAGAAGCTGCTCCGGGCTCATGTAGTCGGGAGTGCCGAGCAAGGCGCCGGTGGCCGTGACGCCACCGGCGCCGGACAGGCGCGAGCACTTCGCCACGCCGAAGTCGAGCACCTTGGCCCAGAGCTCGTCCTGGAGCGCGACGAGGAAGGAAGAGGTTGGCCGGCTTGATGTCGCGGTGGACGATGCCCGCGGCGTGCGCCTCGCCCAGCGCCTTGGCAACCTGGGAGACGAGCACGGCGGTATCGAGCAGGCCGAGCGTGCCCTCGCGTTCCAAGCGTTCGGCCAGCGTCTCGCCTTGGCAGAGCTCCATCACGATGTACGGCGCGCCGTCCTCCATGGCGCCGTGATCGAGGATCTGCACGACGTGGGGGCTGCGAAGCTGCGCCGCCGCCTTGGCCTCGCGCCGGAAGCGCTCGATGGCGGCCGGATCGCTCCCGGAGAGCTCGGCCGAAACGAGCTTGACCGCCACCCGGGTCTCGAGCCGCATGTGCTCGGCCACCCACACGCTGCCCATGCCGCCGCGGCCGAGCAGCCGCTCCAGCCGCACGTTCGGAGTGACCAGGGTGCCGGGGCCCAGATCCATCGCCCTCCGCCACGGCAAGCCTACCCCCCGCGCGGGGCAGGTGCCATGTCGGATACGTGCCGGGGCGAGGAACGGTCTACCGCCGCGCCGACGCCTCGCGCACTGCAACAGCGTCCCACCGTGCTATGATGAAGCCGTGGCCACCATGAGAGCAGTCGTGCAGGACGGTCGCGCCGTCATCGAGGATGTCAGCGACTACCCCGACGGCACCATCCTCGAGCTCGAGCTGGTCGCCCATGACCGCCAGTCGCGAGAGCAGAGGATCGAGGCGCTGCGACGGGCCATCGATCCGGCCATCGAGCAAGCCGACGCCGGTCGCGTCGTCCGGGGTACGCCTGCGGAGCTGATGGCGAGGGCCCACGAGAAGGCCGGAGCGGATCCGCACGCGTAGCAGATGGCCCAGCTCTACATCACCGAGCTCGCCGAGGCGGACATCGCTGGTGTGCTCTCGCACACGCTTGAGCGGTGGGGAGCCGCGCAGTACGCGCGATACGGCGAGCTCATCGAGCTGGCGCTGGCGGATCTCGCCGCCAACCCGGGCTGCGGCGGCCTGCGCTCCGAGATCCGCCCCGGTCTCCGCGCTCACCACATCAAGCGCCCTGGTCGCAACGCGCGCCACATCCTCTTCTACCGCGTCGAGCGCGACGAACATGTCGTCGTGCTGCGGCTGTTGCACGACCACATGGACTTCGCCAGGCATCTTCCGGAGTGACCGCCGGCAGGCCAGGCTACACGAACACCGTCGCGTGGCCCCACCACCAGTTGCCGCTCGGCCGCTCGGCACCGCCGGCCGCGGCGGCGGGCGCACCCTCGTCGCGGAATGAAGGCGGGATCGGCGGCGCATTCCTGGCGCACATCGAGCTCGATGGCGCGGCGGCCGTGCGGGCGGGCGTGCCTGCTCACGGAGCAGATGAAGCGCGCGCCGGCCTACTGGCACTGCGTGCACTGGCACGAGTTGCCGCAGCTCGCGGCAGGCTTGGGCTCCTTCGGGTCGTTGCAGGTCGCGGTGCAGGCGTTGGTCCCGCAGGTGAGCTGCGCGTCCTTGCAGTGATCCTGGCCCTGGTCGCAGGTGAGGTTGCACGTGCCGAGTGTGCTGCACGCGATCTTGGTCCCTTGGCAGGCCTGGCTGCCCGAGCACGCGACCTTGCAGTCGTAGCTGTCCGGGCAGGTGATGGTGGCGCCCTTGCAGCTCACGAGCCCCGTGCACTGCACGTCGCAGTCGTAGCCAGCCGGACACGCGAGCGCCTTGTTGGTGCAGTCACCTTGTTGGCACTTGATCGTGCAGATCCTGAAGCCTTGGTCGCAGCTTGTACACTCCTTTGGGCACGGCTTGCCGCCCGGCGCCAGCGGCGTCTCGCCGCACGCCAGGCACACGCCCTGGGCCCAACACTTGCCCTGGCCCTTGCAGTCGCCATCCGGCTCCGTGTCCTTCGTCACGTAGCCGCACACGCCGTCCGTGCCGCCCGTCTTGCTCTTCAGGCACGCCTCGCAGGTGCCGCTGCAAACCTTGTCGCAGCACACCAGGTCCTGGGGCGGGCAGAAGCCGCTCAGGCAGTCCTTGTCGGCGACGCACTTCTGGGCACCGTCGAGCGCACACGCGCCCGCGCCGTTGCAGGCGCCGCCGGGGCACTCGTCGGCGGGATCCTGGCCCTTGGCGACGAAGCTGCACTTGCCCTCGCTGCCCTGAAGCCCGCACGCCTCGCACTTGCCCGCGCAAGCGGTGTCGCAGCAGAAAAGATCGACGCAGCTCCCGCTCTTGCACTCCTTGGGATCGGCGCAGGCCTTGCCGTTGTCCTTCTTGGCAACGCACTTATCGGCCTCGCAGTAGTTGCCGTCCACGCAGTCGGCGTCCTTGCCCGCCTTGCAGTCCGCCAGGCAGACGACATCGTTCGACTTGCACTTGTACGGCGTGCAGGCCGTGCTCGCGGCCTTCACGCACACGCCCTTGCCGTCGCACAGGCTGGCCGGCGTCTGCTGGCCGGCGGCGCAGCTCGCGGCGACGCACACAGTCTTGTTGTCCCAGAGCACGCAGCCGGGCGCCTTGGCGTCCCCATTGCAGCCCTTGTCCTTGGCCGCGCCGCACGTGGCCTCGGCCTGGTCCTCGCACTCCTTGTCCGGATCCGTGTCGGCCTTCACTGCCGCGCACTTGCCGTCGTCGGCGTCCGTGTTGGCCTTGATGCAGGACACGCAGACCGTGTCGCAGCCCGACTCGCAGCACACCTTGTCGACGCAGAAGCCGGTCTTGCATTCCCCGTCGCCGCCGCACGCCTCCCAGGTGAGCTACGTCTCGGGCGTGCAGGTCGAGGCGCAGGTTGCGGTGGCACCGGGTCGG
>JACQWT010000064.1 GCA_016209145.1 Deltaproteobacteria bacterium
CCTGACTCTTCTTCGACTTCATCGACGCCTCCGTGCCGGTCCTTGCGGCCGGTCTCGAAGGCGCCCGCCCCGTCCTCAGCTCACGCTGCCGCTTGCGGAATTTCCGGGCGAGTTTGCGGCAAGACGTGGGGAGTCAGAACAGCTACCCCGGAACGGGGAGGCGCCTCCGGGACATGGCGGAACCTCTACGGAAAACGGGCAAGTGGCAGTCGAGGTTGAGGAAGCGGCCGCGGGAGATCGGGAGGTGGCTCCGGAAGACGGCGAAACGTATGCGGAAAACGGGGACACGGTAGCGGCGGTTGGGGAAGCGGTTCCGGGGAATGGGGAAGCGGCTGCCGGAAATGGGGAAACGGTTCAGGAAAATGGGGAAGCGGCTGCCGGAAATGGGGAAACGCCATAGTTTTACGTAGTTAGATGTCAGGACCGGCGAGGCAATGGCAACGACGCTCTGCTTCTTCAACGCGAACAACCTGTTCCTGCGCTACCGCATGGGGCGCACCTTCCCGGGCGACATCTCGGGATCGAGCTACGTGCCGAGTCGCCAGTGGGGCTTCCTGCCCGAGTATCGCGACGAGATGTTCGTCCCCTTCCGGCCCGAGCAGACGGCCCTGACCGCCGAGGTCGAACCAGCCCGGGGCTCGCCGTGGCTGCGGCCGCTCGTGGCTCAGGCGGGCCTGCACGACGCCCTAGGCGACCTGCCGGCGACCGAGCGCTGGACCCACTGGTGGAAGAGCACGAACCGGGCAGCCCAGCTCGACTACCTGCTCGTGTCGCCGGCCCTGCGCCGGGCCACCGAGGGGCGCGGCATCCTGCCGCGCATCGAGCGCGGCGGCATCGGCACCCGCGGCCGGCTCGCCGACGGCTCGATCGCCCCGCGCACAACCAGGATCTTCCGCGCGCACGACGATCCCGAGCCTGAGCGGATCGAGTTCCAGTTCCCGCGGCTGGCGGACGTGGTCGAGGAGGGGATCACCGCGTCCGACCACTGCCCCGTGTTTCTCGAGGTGCCCGCGTAGCGCAGGACCAAGGGAGGATGCGGTGAGCCCACGCGTCAGCGGTCCCGAACAAAAGGCCTGGGAGCAGGTCGACGCCGCTCTGGACGATGCCGCCTGGGCCGTCCAGGACCGCGACAACATGAACCTCCCGGCGGGGCGGGGCGTCGCCGTGCGCGAGCTCAGGCTCAAGAGCGGCCACGGCTTCGCCGATCAGCTTGGTGGCCGGCTGGTGGCCCACCGCCAACTGGCCAATTTCCCTTGCTTTCTCCCCTGGGCCGCAGAGAATCTCCTCCGTCAACCTCGACCGGGCGCCTTGCGCCCGGTGAGGCGAGGGCGGTCTTGGCCACGGCCACGGCAGCCAAAGTCCTTTGCGCCACCTACCCGCCGGGGGGCGCTTGGACGCCTTCTCCGCCCCCCACTGCCTGCCTCCCACGCATCGAAACGCCGGAAGGCACCGAAATATGGACGCAGCACATAGACAAACACCCGCTCCCGGGGTCGTAGATAGTCGTGCCACAACGCCCCTCTTCCGCCTTGCCTTCCTGATAGCATTTGGCGGGTCCCTTGGTTGCGGAACTACAACGATAACCACCGGGCGATACGGCCTCATGATGGCCTACGACGTAGAGAGCACTTCGGCCAGTGACGAGACCGAGGCCACTCCCGCAGCCAAAGTGGCCGTCCTGCCATTCCTAAACACGGCACAGTTTGCCCACGGCATCCATGCGGACCTTGCCGCCGCGAATAACACCGTCCAAAAGGCAATTCGGACCATGGGCGTGCCCAACGGAATGTCTGTTCTTCCACCAGAGGAAAGCCAATCTAGGATGAGCTCGCAGGAGGTTACCCATGAATACGCGGTTGTGATTCGTGACTATGTCACCACCGGACTGATTGATTCAAGGAAAATGCAAACACTGATGATGAGGATCGGTGCGACCGTAGTCATTCAAGGCGTTCTGGAATCACTTGCGTATGCGCGCGATGGGCGCCACATCCGGAGTATTGGTGTACGGTTCCTCTGTTTTGGCAAGAATGGAACGATAGACTGGAATGTCCATACCTCTGGAGCCCTATCGGCATTTGATGACCGCCAAGTTCGACGACAGGTCGGCCAGGAGAACATGGGGCTCGGCCTCTTGGGTGGTGTGCTGCTCGTCGGTGGTTTTGGGGTGATGGGAGGCGGTGTTGCCGCGGCGGCTTCGCGCGATATGGAAGGATTCCTCGGGCTCATTTTGGGGGGAACTGCAGTTAGTCTCGCCGGCGTAGTACCTCTGCATCTCGCGTCGAAAGACGATAGCGTCAATGAGTCTGTTGCAATCAACGGCATGGTGACGTTTGACGAAGCGATTGCAAGCATTGTTGGGCTCGCTATGACTACCGTTTCAAGACGGTTGCATGAATATTCGGACGGCAGGCGAGTGCGGGGGCACTAGCTAGGGCGGTCTTGGGTACGACCATGAGAGCGAAAGTCGTTTCCGCTGCCCACCCACCCGAGCCGGTCGGCCCCGCGCCCACGCTGCAGGGGCCGCCTCTGCCCCCCGCGCCGCCATCGCGCACGATGCCGCGCGCGCGCAGGCTTGCGTTGGCGGCCGTCTGCCTCGCCGCCGCGGGCGCGGGCGCGTGGGCGCTCGTGAGTGCGCGCGCAGACCGTGTCGTGGCAGCGGCCGGCCGCGCCGCTTCCACGTTGTCCGTCGCCCCAGCCGTCGCCGAGGCGGGGCGCGCGAGCACACCGAGCGCGGCGTCGAGGATCCCTCTCGCGCGTCGCGAGCGGCGCGCTCACGGGAGCCCCAGGGATAGACGATGACGCAGACGATCCGGATCGGCCACAGCCCGGACCCCGACGACGCGTTCATGTTCTACGCGCTCACCGCGGGCAAGGTGCCCATCATCGGACAAACTTCGACTTTCTGGTCCTAAGAATACCGAAGCATCCGTACTTCACGTGCGTGACTGTGCCAAAGCGCGATCCCTCCGCAAGACCGGCATCCAAGGAATTCAAGCAGCAGGCCGTGGCCTGCATGAAGGAGTTTGTCGATGGAAAGCGGGTGATCTCCTATCATCTTTTTGGTAGGCGCAGACACGCTCTGAAGATCCCGGAGTTGTTTGCAACGATCCGTGAAATCGCCACCAAGATGCGAATCTACTAGTTGCCCATGTCAACCACCTTCCATCCGGCTTGCTTGACCGGACAGGTTGTGCAGATGATGTGCGGCCTTCGTCCTGCTGCCAGACGGCGGAGGTGGTCGTGAGTGCGGCGCTCTGCGGCGCGGTCGGGCAGGCGGAGAGACCGCGGGGCATGAGGGCGTCCGTTGGGTCGGGGTGCGGTTGGATGTCCCTCTACCCGCCCTGCCTGCTGGCCCTTCTCCTCGGCCTGCTTGCGGGCTGCGTCTCCTACGGCATCAAGGGGGGTCGGTCCGAGGTCGACATCGAAGTCCCGCAGGGGGACTTCGTCCACCACATGACGCCCATCGTGGAGGAATCCCCCGCCGCCACGACGGCTCTGAAGCGGGTCGAGAGCAGCAAGAACAAGGCCACCGTCTTGAGTTGTCTCAGCCTTGTGCTCGATGCCGGGGCCGTCGCGCTGATTGGCGGCGGGGTAGCGGCGGAGAGCCCCATCGTCACTGCCGGGGCGGTCCCCATCGCTCTTGTAGGCGGGGTCCTTGCCGCCATCGGCGCGGCGGTCGGCCCCGACGACGCAGACTTCGCGGCCGTCCTGCAAGCCTACAACGACGACTTCCCGCAGTGGCCGCTGGCGTCGGCTGACCTCGGCGTGCGCCGTCCCCTGGCGCCGCCGGCCCGGGCGGCCCGGGCGGACGGCGCGGGCCGTGGCGAGGAGCCAGGGCCCCCGGCTCCTTCCGGGACCTGGGGCGTGGCCGCCCACTCCGGGAAGTGCCGGCGGATCGTCTTCCGGCCCGACCCCGTGGCCAAGGGCAAGGGCGCCTCCGAGCTGCCCTCGCCCACGGCGATCCTCGTCACGGAGATCCGCCAGCAAGGCCAGGTGTTGGTGGTGCTGGGCGACGGCCAGCGCGGCTGGATCGACAACGCCTGCCTGCCGCCACCAGGCGGCCGCTGAGCTCGTGCACAGTCAGGGGTGGCCAACACCGGGAGGACGCAATGCGGCTACGCGAATGGATAAACGAGGCACGCTGCTTCCGCGCGTCTGTTCGACGCAGCAACCGCGCACCACTCGCCATCCTGCGGCGCTGGAGATGTCGCCCCGCAGGCTGTCGTCCAGTCGGCGGGGCAGCAGTGGCGCTCGTGCTTGGTCTTCTGACCGTCCGAGCGAGTGCGGATGCTCAACGCCACGTCGCGCAGAGCGAAGATGCGGCTCCCGCACACGACGCGGTGGCGAGACCGCTGCGGCGAGTCGAAACCATCTCGCCGTCGCAGCTCTCCAGAGCCGCGATCACCAGGCGGCAGCTCGTCATCCGCGGCAGCGGCTTCGAGCCCGGGATGCGCGTGCAGATCGGGCCGTTGCTCGTGCCGCCGGCCGATGTGACTGTGTCCGACACGACGTTGACGCTCACGTTGCGCAAGCCTCTCTCGCACGGCCTGCACCAAGTGCGAGCCAAGTGGGCCGACGGCACACAGCTCTGCGCGCCCGCCCCGCTTGCCGTTAGCGAGCAGCCCTGTCGGCTCCTGGGCATCCCGTTCGAGAAGGGGTTCGCCGCCTTGAGCGGCACCAACGCGGCGCCCGGCGCAGAGCGGGCGCTCGTCGAGTCCATGGTGTGCCTCAGCCATCACCAGGATCGCGATCTGCTGGTCCTGGGCTTCGCGAGCGTCGAAGGCCGGGACGACCTCAACCGGACGCTCTCCGTCCAGCGCGCCGCGGTCGTGTCCCGGCAGGTCACCAAGCACCTGCCGCAGATGCGCGTCCGATCGGTCGGTCTCGGAACCGCGTTGCCCGTCAAGCTGGGGGAGCAAGAGGGGGAGCTTGCCGCCAACCGCCGGGCAGTCATCGTGCTCGGCAGCAGCGCCCCGTGCGCCAGCATCCGCGTCCCTGTCGAAGCCACAGGCGGGCTCGCGCCGATGGCGCAGGCGCTCGTCGCGGGCCAGGCCAGATGCTTCGACGACCGCCGCGTCACCCAGGCGCTGCTGGTGTTGCCCCAGGGCGATCCGGACGCCGAGCGCGCCGAGGTCGAGCAGCACGCCGCGGCGCTCTCGCGCACCGTGCGTCGGCTCTTCGTCGAGAACACCGCCGTCGACAGCCAGTTACTGATCCAGCCGGTGTTCGCGAGCGCGGAGGACCGCTCCGCCATCGGGGCAGTGCTCGGCTTGGCCGAGCACGACGCCACATCGCCTTCCGCCGAAATCCATCCCATCGCCTGGACTGCAGGCGAAACCGCCCTCACGTTTGCCCAGCCCCCCGACCCGTCCTGTCCGCCCGAGCAACCGTCACCACTGCGGCCCGAGCCTGCCGTCCTCCAGCTCCAGCCCGACCACCAGGCCGAGCCGGCGCCGCCAACGCGGGCGCCCCGTGCGTTCGTACAGTTCCGTGCCGGCGCGCTGCGCGGCCTCGAACAGACCCACCTCGGCGGCTCGTTGCGCGCCGGCGCCCGCGTTGCCAGCTCCGGCCGCTACGTCGACCTGCTCATGGGCCTCAAGCTCGGCGTCTTCGTCGCCGAGCACCCCTACCGCTACACCGACGACCTCACTACCCCGGCCCTCATGCCTCTCAACGCAGCCCTCGCCCTTTCGGTCCGGGCGACCCCCCTACGCTTCGAGCTGTCCCTGGAGCCAGGCCTCCTGCTCCCGGTGGCCAGCGCCTTCTTCGGCGACGCCAACGGCACCCTCGCCTGGACTTTGCACCCGAGCGTCGAGCTGCTCGGCAGCGGCGGCGGCGGCGTCTCGGTCTGGCGAGCCTACGAGATCGACCCACACTGGCACGGCGAGATCGGGGCAGGGTGGTGGTTCTAGCCGCAAGCGCAACCTCGCGACCGCATCAGGGCTTCTTCGTCACCTTCACGCAG
This sequence comes from Deltaproteobacteria bacterium, assembly GCA_016209145.1. Lineage (GTDB taxonomy): Bacteria > Myxococcota_A > Polyangia > Polyangiales > Polyangiaceae > JACQWT01. Next base: position 5,969 of record JACQWT010000064.1, read on the forward strand.
CCAAGCTGGACAATACAGCCAGAGCAACTCGGGATGCCGTCGCCGCATACGTCCTCCTTATCGGTGTCGCCCATACAATAGGCCTCCAGCACTAGGTTGGGGTGCGACTGCTTTGTTCCGTACTGCGCCAGATCCACAGCCTCGTCCGTCCCGCCAGGAAACTTCCCGCTGAACTTGAACACCGGATTCTTCGGCAAGTCGACGAAACCCGTGTTCTGGATCTGCACCCATAGCGCCCCGCTGCGCTCCCCAGGGTGTCAGCGACATCAATGGGTAGAGAGGGATAGTGCCAAAGCAAACGTCCACGTTGCACGCTGGCGGCTCGTCCGCGTTCTTGTCGCAGTCGTTGTCGACTCCGTCGCAGACCTCCACCGGCGGCTTGTCGTCCTTGTCCGATATGCCGTCGCAATCTTCGTCGCTGTCGTTGCAGAAGATCTCCGGCTGAGGGTACACCGTCTGCTCGCATTCTATCTCGCCGTCCTTGCAGTGCAGGACCCCCTTCGCGCACTCCCCTTTGAGGGGCTTGCCGTCGTGGATGGCATCACCACACGCGGCGCCTTCTGCGGGATCGTCCTCGTCAAGCTCCTTGTCGCAGTCGTCGTCTTTTCCGTTGCAGACGTCGCGGGCCGGCGAGACCCCGCCGTCGGCGCTCGCAGAGTGGATGGAGGCGTTCTGGTCGTCGCAGTCAAGCTCCTTCTCACCGTCCTTCTTGGGAACACCGTCCTGGTCCCAGTCGTTGTTGTCGGTAGGCTCGTCTATCTCGTCGTTGCAGTTGTCGTCGATCTTGTTGCCGGGGATCTCGAGCGCGCCAGGGTGCACGTTGGGGTTGCTGTCGTCGCAGTCGCGTTGCTCCTCTGGGACGTCGCCATACGCGTAGTCGTCGGCGTCGGCGTCCATGAACTCGATCTTGCTCAGGCAGGACGTGGCCGTGGCGATCAGCGCCACGGCCCCAACGCAAGCGCAGAGGCATAGGCCGGTAGCCTTGCCGATTGCGCCAGCACGATAGCTGGGTGAAACCGAGCTCCGCGAACGCTTGCCCATGAGAACCTCCAACGGATCCTGATCCCGAGAGCTAGGAGTCTGTCGGAGAAAAAACTAAGTGCGCGGAATTGTTCGGTTCCAGCGTCAGAGTAAAGTGAGCGATTTCGATAACTTGGACCATTTCGAGCACGCTTTCTCCGACACACTCCTAGAAACGAGCGATTGCAGCCAGACCTGCGCCGCCACCGAGCGGCACAGGGCGGACGGACGCGGTCGGCGTCGTGTCCGGGGTGCGCGGGGAGAGCAAGAGATACAGGCCGGCGCCGGCCGACACGGCGCCGAGGGCGAGGCCGACCCCGCCGATGGCGGCCTTGGTGTTGGCGCGGTCTACCGCCGCATCCGAGGCGGCCTTGTTGCCGTCGGCGTTGGCGCGGTCGTAGTCGTCGACGTCCTGGACGCGCAGGCCGAAAAGCGCGGCCGCTACGGTCATCGCGCCGGCGCCCCCTCCGGCGAGTGCCCAGCCAATGGTGGCCCTGGCGGAGGTTGCCGGCCGTTCGGTTTGCTTGGGCTGGGGTGCGGCGTCCTGGCCGACGGGGATCGTGATCTCCTTGCGGTCGCCGTCTGGCTCGACGCGGATGCTCGCGGACCAGCTTCGGTACCCGGTACCGCTCGTCTCGATGCGGTGCGCGCCGGGGTCGACCGCCACGGGCACTCCGAACGCCGCGCGGTCGACGGGCGCGCCGTCGCGAAGAACGCTCAACCCCGGTGCCTCCGCGGACAGACGGATGGTCAGCCTGGAGAGCCGCGGCTTGAGCTTCGCGGCGTACGCGGTGGCTTGGTTGGCCTCTTCGATGCGGGCAGCCTGCCGGTCCATCTGCGCTGCCCGCTCGTACTCGCCGTGGGCGGTGGCGGTCTTGCCCTGCAGCTCGTGGCAGTGCGCGAGGTTGAAAAGAGTGCCGCTGGAAGGATCTGCGCGCATGCTGGCGGCGAACTTGTCGCAGGCCTCGTCGATTCTCCCGCTGCTGGCCAGGTGGACGCCTTGCTCGAAAAGGGTGCTTGCCGTCGCCGGATCAGTTGCCTGCGCTGCCGCGGAAAGCGGAGCTGCCACGGCGAGCGCGACCGGCAGCGCGATGCGGTTGAGCAGTCCCATGGGCAACGGGCGGGGCTACGGTTCGAAGTGGGAGGTGTCTATCGCTTCGTGCGCCAGCCGCCTTCCGGAGGTGTGCCAGGTCGAGCTGCGGCGCGGGACTCGGTGGTCGGGGCTGGCGTCGTGCTGCTCACGGCCGTCGCGGCCGAGTCAGTCGGCTGCGTTTCGGGCTCTCGGGAACGTGGGCCGGGCCGCGGCGCGGCGCTCCCCGGCTGCTCGGCCGGCGCGTCGCCGGCCAGGGGCCAGACGCGGGGGGACGATGGCTCGGGGCTTGGGCGTTGCCCGGGAACTGCCGAGTCGGCTGGGCTGGACGCGGGACCAGGAGCTACGGAGCTTCCGTCCGACAGGGTGGTGGTGACAGTCGCCCCAAGAGCGACGATGACGGCAACGGCGCCAGCCGCCGTGAAGGCAACGCCTGGTGGCCGCAAGGCGGCGCGCCGCGCGCGCTGCCACCAGTGCGTCGGAGACGCGGCCCCGGCGACGCGCGCCTCCGCCAGCTGACCGGGCTGCGGCACTGGCACGGTGCTCGAGTACGCTCCCGCCTGGTTGTTCGGAGCAGCCCCACCACGGCCCACGAGCATGGTGGGCTGTTCATCGGACGGCGCCGGAGGCCGGATCCGCCGAGTAGTCTCGTCGTCGAGCACGGAGCCGCCCACGGCAGCACCCGCCTGGGCGGTCGACGGCAGCAGGGCGTTCAGGGCCTCGAACGCGCAGGTGGCGGAGGGCCAGCGCTGGTCCGCGTCGTGGTGCAAGCAGCGCAGAAGCCAGTCATCGAAGCTGGGCGGCAAGTAGACAGCTCGGGCCCCAGCTCTCGCCGAAGGCCGCTCGCGCTCCGCGAGAGCGATCTTCGCCATCAGGGCTGCGACCCCATCGACGTTCCAGTACTGGCCGGGGTCGTACCCGGTGAAGAGCTCGTAGGCTATGAGCCCCATGGCCCAGATGTCGGTAGCCGGCGATACCGTCTTGGCGATCTTGAAGCCAAGCCGAGCGGCGGGCTCGCGCATCGCCGGGCCGAGCTGCTCCGGGGCGCAGAACTGTGGCGTGCCGATCGCCGTCGCCGTGCAAGCGGCGGAGTTGTCGATGACCTTGGCGATGCCGAAGTCGAGGACCTTGAGCGTGCGGCCTGCCTTGCGGTTTTGAAGCACCACGAGATTGCTGGGTTTGAGGTCGCGGTGGACGATGCCCGCACGGTGGGCTTCGTCGAGGGCGTCGGCAAGCTGCCGGAGAAGGTCAGCGACGACGCCCCAGGGTAGCGGCTTGCCCCCGGCGTACTCGCTCAGCGTCGGCCCCTCGATGAGCTCCATGGCGATGAACGGCACCCTCCGCAGCTCGTCGACGCCGGCGTCGAACACGCGAACGATGTTCGGGTGCGACGGGATCCGGCCCGCAACGCGCGCTTCCTTCAGGAACCTCTCGACGATCTGGCGGTCCGCAACGCGCTCCGGGCGGATGTACTTGAGGGCGCACACCATGTCGGTTTGCGTGTGGCGGACCCGAAGGACGATGGCCATGCCCCCCTCTCCGAGCTTCTGCTCGACCCGGTATCGCCCGGCGATGACCTCCCCGGGCGACGGAAGAGGGGAAACTCGCGCCGCCACGAGAGCATCATACCGCAACCTCCAAGCAGGCGGGCTCAGAAGTTGCCGAAGAGCCTTGCGTTGTTGCTGTCCGGCGCCGCCCGGTGGATCTCGGACGGCGCCGGAGGTGGATCAGTCCGAACCCGCCGTCGAAGGGTCAGCCCCGCCGCCCGCGCTCGGCCGCCACCTCCTGTTCGGTGATGCCGAGCTGCCGGAGGGCATCGCCGCGTGCGACCGTCTCGCCGCGGGCCGCGCGTTCGCGTGACGCCTCGAAGCGAGACTTCACGTCGGGCAGCGACAGCCAGGCCATCAGGAGCTCGTCGTCGGGATCGTAACCCGACACCAGGCAAGCGACGACAACGCCGCCGTCCTCGATCTCGACAGGTTCGCGGCGGGCCTGCTCCAGGTATCCGACGAAGTCCCTCTGCACCTCCGCGACGCTGGCTCGGCTCATTGGATCTGCTCCTCCTGTCTCCTCAGGCGTTCGTAGATCTCGGGCTTTCGGCCGACACCGTGGACGACGACCTGCAGCGTCTGGGCATCTTGATCGTACAGTACACGATAGGGATCGATGCGCAAGCGATAGGGAGGGAAGACGCCACGGCGCAGGCGGCGAATGCGGGAGCGGCTCTCCTTCGCCGGCTCGTGGGTCAGAAAGACCTCGATCTGCGCCAGCACCGCAAGACGATCCCCCTTGGGCAGGCGTTTTAAGTCAGCCAGCGCTTCACGGACGTAGACGATCTCGTAGGGCACCGGGCCAGGTTGCTGCCCGGGCGGTTCGCCGTCAACCGTGCCACGTTGCCACCGCCACGTTGCCACCGCCGCGTTGCTACCGCGCCAGCCCCCGCAGGCACGCGCAGAGCCGCAGCAGCAGCTCCCGCCACCCGTCGTGCTCGGCCTGCCCGAGCGCCCCAAACAGGAGCGCCGGGTCCAGGCACCCGCCGGCCTCCGCCGCCTCGCTGAGCGCGATCCGGAACTGCCGCTTGGCGTCGGCCCCCTGGCTGGCTGCCGCGGCGCAAAGGTTGGTGTGCGCGCCCACCAGGGCGCGTTCGAGCTGCG
>JACQWT010000238.1 GCA_016209145.1 Deltaproteobacteria bacterium
CTGCAACAAGCCCTGCGCCGGCGGTGAGAGCTGCCAGAGCGGCAAGTGCGTGTCGCCTACCAAGTTCCCGGGCTCGCTGGTGGTCTCGGCGAGCGAGGGCGACCAGATCAACTCCTGGATTGGCTCGCCGAGCCAGATGTGGACGCTGTGCTACCGCCGCACTCTGCACGGCGCCAATTCCGTCACCTTCCACAACAACTGCAACGGCAAGGGCCCGAGCGTAGTTGTGGCCTCGCTCAACACGGGTCGCAAGATCGGGGCGTACGTGACCCAGTCGTGGTCGAACTGCTCCTGCTACGTGGACGACAACAACGCCTTCCTGTTCTCGCTCACAAACGGTTTCAAGCACACCTGCGGCGGCAACATCTGCGGGAGCTGCGGCGGGTGCCCCTATGAGATGTACTGCAACAGCAGCTACGGGCCGACCTTCGGCGCCGGCCACGACTGGTACATTACCAGCGACATGACCACGGGCTACTGCAACCTCGGCTACACGTACAACTGCCGCGTGAGCAGCTACGGCAACGCCGCCTGCCAGAACGACTTCTGCGGGTCCTACAACGGGTGGAACATCACCGAGCTCGAGGTGTGGGTGAAGTAGGCGGCCCGCGGTGCACGGCGACGATCCCGACGCGCCCGCCGGCGGCGCTCCTGCCCCCGGCGGCGGTTCGCCCCAGCGTGCCCGCCGCCGCCGCCTGGCGCTGCGGCGCCGGCGCCGCGTGCTCCTCGTGCTGGCGCTGTGGCTCCCCGCGCTGGCTCAGGGCGCGCGCGACGTGGTGAGCCGGCCGGGCGCGATGCTGCGCTGGGACTGGCTTCATGCCTTGGGCTACCTGGGCGCCCTGGCGCTCTCGGGCCTGTTCTGGGCGCTCCCGCTGCTCGGCGCCGCCCCGCGCCGCGGATGGCTGCGGCACGTCTTCGCGGCGCTGTTCATCGCGGCCTATGGCTGGCTCGTCGGCGTGAGCCAGGGCTTCTTCACGCGCTGGGGCGCCTATGCGACGCGCGATACGCTCGAGAACCTCGAGCCGCTGCGGGCGGCCCTCACGGGCGCGCTGCCGCGCGCCACGCTCGCCCTGCACGTCGCGGGCGCGGCGAGCGTGGCCGCGCTCTGCGTGCTGCTGGCCCGCCACGCGCTGCGCGCGCGCCGGCGCGTCCTGCTCGCGCTGGCGATCGTGCTCACGCCCGGGGCGGTGTACGGCGCCACGTTCCTGCCCGTGAGCTACCGCGAGCGCCAGTCGACCACGGGGGACTTCTTGTACATTGGCGGGCTGGTCGAGCGCTCGCACCGCCTGAAGAAGAAGCGCCGTTTCATCGCCATCCTGCCGCGGCGCGTGGACCGGCTGCCCGCGCTCGTGCCGCGGCCGGCCCGGCCGCGCAACGTCCTTTGCCTGGTGCAGGAGAGCGTGCGCGCCGACGCCGTGTGCGCAGAGCACGATGCCAAGTGCGATCGCGCCAACCGCGCCACCAATGCCGCGCTGCCCGATCGGCACGCTTTCCTGCAGGCGCGCTCCAACGACGCCACGACTACCGTCTCCATGTGGGTTCTCTTCAGCGGGCTCACCCCCACGGCGCCACGCGAGCTCGTCGGCAGCGCGCCATTTCTTTGGCACTATGCGGCCGCGGCCGGCTACCGGACGGGCTACTTCACCAGCCACAATCTGCTCTTCGGCAACCAGTACCTGCTGCTCAACGACTTCCCCGGCCGGCGCGTCGCCGCGACGGACATCGAGCCCGACGCCAACTTCTGGTACGGCGTGCCCGACGCGATCCTCGCCGAGCGCGTGATTCACGCCCTCGGGGAAATCGCGGAGCCGTTCTTCGTCGTGCTCTATAGCTGCAACGTGCACGTGCCCCGGCTCGTCGATCCGGCGCACTCGCCCTTCCCGCCCTCGCCCGAGGACCTGCGCGGGGAACTGGACGCCTCGCGCAGCCACTATCTCAACGCCATCTACCTGTCCGATCTGGCGATGGCCCGCGTCGTGCAGGCGCTGCGCGCGACCGAGCGCGGCCGGCGCACGGTCATCGTGGGCACCTCCGACCACGGCGAGAGCTTCGGCGAGCACGGGCACTATCCGGTGCACGGCTACACCGCGTACGAGGAGGAGATCCACGTGCCGCTGTTCGTCGATGCGCCCCCGGGCACGCTCAGCGACGAGGAGCGGGCGAGCCTTGTCGCCAAGCGCGAGGCGTTCGTCTATCACCTCGACTTCGCGCCCACGGTCCTCGATCTGCTCGGCCTCTGGGACGAGCCGGCCCTGGCGCGCCACCGCGCCCGCATGCGCGGGCACCCTCTGACCCGACCCGAGCTGACGACCGCACCGGTGCCCGTGAGCAACGTCGCCTGGCTCTGGGAGCGCAGGCCGAGCTGGGGCGTGATGCAGGGAGCGCGCAAGCTCGTGGCGGCCAAGCGCGCCGCCCGGTACTCCTGCTACGACGTCGTGGTCGATCCGAGCGAGCGCGAGCCGCTGCCCCAGGAGTGGTGCATCGATCTGGAGCCGCTCGTCCAGACTCTCTACGGGGGCGCGCCGCGCCGCTTCCGCCGGCTGCGGCGCACGCCCAAGTGGGGCGAGCACTGACCTTGGCCATGAGCTAGACTCCCGCCCGTCATGGCAGCGCGCCCGCGGTTTCGATCGCTCCTGCTGTGCGCCGCTCTGGCGCTCGGCCCGGCGGCCTGCAGCCGCCCTTACGACGTGGGCGACCGCGTGCTCGTCGAGTGGGAGGGCAACGTCTACCCGGCCGTCATCACCGAGGTGCCCGGGCCGGGCAAGCTCAAGGTGCACTACGACGGCTACGACGAGATCTGGGACGAGGTCGTGCCGCGCGGCCGCGTCAAGGGGCGCACCGACGGCGAGGTGCCGATTCCGGAGCCCCCGGCCAAGGTGCGCCGCACCGCGCTGGAGGCGGCCAGGACGAACCAGTACAAGATCGGCGACCGGGTCAAGGCCGAGTGGCACGGCTACCAGTACCAGGCCCTCGTCGTCGGCATAGTCGGCCCGGAGCGCTACCGCGTCCACTTCGAGGGCTACGGCAACGAGTGGGACGTGAACGTGGGCCGGGATAGTTTGCAGCCGAGGTAGGCCGATGTGCATCGCCCGCGGGGTGCCAGGGCGGCCGCGGCGGCGGGGCACCCGCCTCCGGCGGGCATCCCCACCGCCACTGCCTCGGTCTAGCCTTGCACTGCCCCCATCGTGGCGCAGGGTCGCCGTCGCAAGAGCCTTGCCGTGGTCTCTGGGCCCTGCCTGCGGCTTGACCCCCATGCAGGGCGCTTCTAGCCTGCTTCTGTGATCACCCGTTTCTTCGTGGCTGGGTTCAAGCCCTTCGGCGCGCAGGGGAAGACTGTCGAGCTAGCGCCGCTCACGATCTTCGTCGGACCCAACGGATCGGGCAAGACCTCGCTCATGGAGGCTATGGCGCTGCTCGCGCAGAGCGCGTCGTGGTCGCAAGGTGGGTTGCGGTGGGGCCGCGGCCAGCTCGTCGATCCGGTGTGGGCCGAGCTGCCGGAGCCGCCGGCCTGCCTCCACCGCGGGAGCTTCGGGCAGATCCTCCGCCTCGGTGCTTGCCTTCAGATCCCGGCCGCGCCCTCACCCTCCCCGCTGAGCGTCGAGTATGTGGTCGAGCACCGACTGCACGACCGGGGCAAGGGCGACTGGGTGCATGCCATCTCTCTGACGCCAGGCGTCCATGCACGGCGCGTCCATCGGCTGGCGCAGCAGGCGTTCGGCACCGCATCGTGGACCGACAAGCTCGAGATCCAGGGCGTGGACCTCCGGCCGAGCGGGTCTGCGGATCGCGTCTTCGGCCCCGAGACGTTCATGTCAGCGCAGGTAGATCCCAACGTTCGGGCTCAATACGATGGGATCCTGGCGGCGCTGGAGGCTGGGCGGCGCTTCTGCCAGGAACGGTTTTCCTACATCGGTCCGGAGCGCGGCCCGTCGCGGATCGACCGAAACACGGAGGGAAAACCGCCTCGGACGGTAGGCAAACGCGGGGAAGCGACGGTGCGCGTGCTGTCCCGGCTCTTCTCGTCCGAGGGGCAGAGCGCCGCCGCCGGCACGGTCCAGAAGTGGGCGCACAAGTTCGGCCTCGCCAGCCTGCACGCCGGCTGGAGCGGCGGAAAGGAGCTCGCTTGTGACTTCCGCGACGGGGCAACGGACACGGTCGTCTCCTTCGACATGGCCGGCTTCGGATCGGTGCAGCTCCTGCCGGTCATTGTCGAGCTCTTCGCCTCGACGCCGCCCTGCACGATCTTGGTCGAGGAGCCGGAGATCAGCCTGCATCCGCAGGCCGTGGCCGAGCTTCCACTGATGTTCGCGGATGCCGTGCAGGGCGGCCGGCAGGTGATCGTGGCAACGCACAGCGATGGCCTGCTGGCGGATCTGCACAGGATCGTGGGCGCTGGCTTCCCGGCCACGAAGATCAAGGTGGTCCACTTCAGGCGCCAGGGCGACGACGTCGAGATCAAGGATCTCCCCATCTCCAAGGATGGTCTCGTTGAGGGCTGGGTGCCCTCCTTCTGCGACGCCGAGGACCGCTCGGCCAAGGAGTGGCTGGACAAGGTCGGCGGGAGCGTGCCGTGAAGGCCGGCGATGCGGTCGTTCTAGACACGTCCGCGCTGTTCCCTGCCCTCTTCGACAGCGGCAGCGCCGGTCGCAAGGTGCTCCGCGGCGTGCTGGCCGCCTGCTGCCGGCTGGCGCTCTCGCAGGAGCTGCGCAAGGAGTACATGAAGGTCATTCAGAAGGGTGGCCACCCGGCCGCACCGTTGGAGCGACGGCTCCGGCAGATCGAGTCGATCCCGGGCAAGCTCACCCCCCCGATCGACATCTCGTGCGAGGCCGATGCGTGCTACCCGACGTCCCCAGGGGACCACCACGTCGTGGCTACCGCGATCTGCGCGGCCCGGACGCAGGGTAGCTCGGTCGTCGTGGCGCGCAACGACAAGCACTTCCTGCGAGACCAGATTCTGGGCTACCTCCAGGAGCGCAACGTGGAGCCGATGTCGGTGGGGGACGCCGCCGACAAGGCGGGGGAGCTCCCACAGCGGTTCCCGCTGCCTCCGGCGCTGGGTTGGCTGGAGGGATCCGGCACAGGCCCCACCGCGAGGTAGCCGTCGGGGACGGTTCGCGGCACGTCTCGGCGCCCGCGGGCCGCCGGCCTACTCGTTGCCGAGCGTCTCCTCGAACTCCACCTCCTTCTCCTCCAGCACCTCCCGGACGCGGTTGGCGATGAACACCGGGTCGAAGCCCTTGGGCTGCTTGGCCTTCACGTGCACCTCGACGGTCACGTCGACCGAGGCATCGACGACCTCGCTGGCGGCCCTGCCGAGGGCGTACCACTGCTGCTTGCCCACGGACTTCGCGCGGAGCGCGTACACCGTGCCCTTCTCGCCCTTGGCCACCGGCGGGAAGGGCAGGAGCCCGCCGGCAGGCGGCGGCGCGGCAGGGGCAGCATCCGGCCCCGAGGGCGAGGAAGCGAGTGGCGGGACGAACGAGGGCGGCGCCGCGGACGGCCGCTCGCGGGCGAGCTGCTCGGCCAAGGAGGGGGCGAGGAAGAAGGCGCCCTCCTCGGCGGCGAACTCGTCGGCGTCGTAGGCCTTGCCGAAGCGCACGCGCGCGCCGGCCTCGAGCACGATCGCGTCGCCGTCCACCCGGGCCGTCGGCGCGTATCCGAGCTGCCTCTGTGCCACGGCCTTGGCCACGGCCGCGAGCACTACCGCTTCGTCGCGGATCTTCGGGTAGTCGAGCAGGGAGAAGAAGGGGACGAAGCGCGGCCCGTCCTCCGCCGCCACCTTCAGGCGCTCGACCAAGGTATCCGGCACGAGCACGGCGTAGACTTGGTTCTTGCACAGCTCGACCACGCGCGCGTGCAGATCGTGGCCGACCGGGATGGTGCCGACGCTCACCGCGCGGAAGCCGATCGGATCGGCGCCCCGCCTCTCGCGCACCGGCAAAAGGATCTCGCCGTACAGACTTCGGCACGCGCCCGTGAAGTCCGTCTTGGCGTTCGAGCGCTTGGTCTCGAGCTCGCCGGCCTGCTCGTCGCTGAGCTGGATCTTGCTCGCCTTCACGCCCTTGCGCAGGGCCTCGAGCGCGAGAAGCTTGCGCGAGAGCTGCCGCGCCTGGTCGGCGTAGGCCTTCTGCGGCAGCACGAAGCCGACCCCGTTGCGGAAACGCCGCTTGCCGCCCTTCTCGCCCGCCGCCTTGGCGACGAGCAGCGCCCGCGCCCCCTCCCGCGTCCGCTCCGGATCGAGCTCGGCCCACTCGAGCGGCAGGTAGGCGAACAGGAACTCGCGCCGCCCGTCCGGGATGCGGCCCGCGTCCGCCGGCCAGAGGATGGCGGCCGGCGCGCTGCCGAGCTGCTGCTCGATCGCCTCGCGGATGGCGCGGCTCACGTCCTCGGCATCGACCGTGGCCGCTGCCTCCTCGATGAGCTTCGTCAGGCTCGGGATGGTGTCGAGGCGCCGGTGTCCGCGAAGATCACCCGTCCCTCCGAGACGGCTTGGGCGCGCCGTAGAGGTAGTGGTCGTGGTTCTCCGCCAGGTCACGCGGCACCTTCTCCCACTCCTCGTCCGGCACGCTGGCGCCGATCTCCGCGATGACCTCCCAGATGGGCCGGGCCGTGGGATCGTAGGGCCGCTCCGTGCCCTCGATACGCTCCAGGGCGGTCACCTCCGTCACGCGCTTGAGCCGGCCGCTCGGCAGCTCGAAAGTGCCTCTGCCCTTGACGGCCAGGCGCACGCGATCGTGCTCGTGCAGGGCCAGCGTCACCATCTTCTCCTGCTCGGGCGTGAACCGGATCTCGACCGGCCTGCCCTCGACCTCGATCGTCGCGCGGCCCTTGAGGCTCGCCATGGTGACCTCGCCGAGCAGATCGACCGTGTCCTCGTAGAGCCGCTGCACCGACTCGAGCAGCTTGGCGCTCACCTCCCTGGCAACGCGCACCGTCTCCTCGCCCGCGCAGAGCGAGACGGCTTCGTCCTGGCCCATGCTGGCGGTGAGCCTGCCGAGCTTCGGCAGCAAGCGCGGCGGGATTTCATGCGGGAGCTTGGGCCTGATTTCGAGGGCGTCGCCGATGTCAGCCAGGCCGGTCTGGGGGGCAAGCTCGTCTACGCGGGCGTACACGGTCGCCTTGGCGCTGCCCTTGTCGATCCCGAAGATCTTGAGCTGGATGCGGTCCTGGAAGTTCTTGAGCAGCCGCTCGCGTTCGGGGTTCTTGCGGCGCCACAGCTCCTCGGTCGTTTCGATCAGCAGCTCCCGCAGGGCGACGAGGTCGGCGAGGTCGCGCAGGTCGACGCCATGGTCCTCGAACCTCGGCCCCTCGAAGGTCCAGGTCAGAAGCTCGTCCCAGCCGCTCGGTGTGCGCCCAGCCATGTCACTTGCCTCCTGCTGCGCCGGCCTCGAGGATAGCCTGTCCGGGGATGCGGTAGCCCCGGACGACGGTGAGCTTCTGGCTCGCCGCGGCGAGCGCGTGGGCGGGATCCTGGATGGCGACGGGCCGGCCGGGGCTGCCCGGCCGGGCGTCGTAGACCACGTAGAGCCAGTAGTCCTTGCCGAGCCGGCTGGCCTTGATCCACTCGTTGCGCGTCAGCGCCACGTCGCCGGCCGGGGCCGAGCGGCCCTTGACCTCGATGCGCCGCATGGGGCTCAGCCCGGAGTCGGCGTCGGCCGGGCCGGTCGAGAGCAGGTCGTAGCCCCGGCCGTCCTTGAGATCGTGCACGTCCTCGGGCGTCCAGCCGCGCTCCCGCTCGAAGGCCATGGCGTGCTCCATGGCGATGCGCTCGACCTCCGGGTCGCTCCTCATGAGATCGTGGGCTTCCGAGCCCGGCGCGGCCGGCAGCACGATCGCGCTCGCGAGATGGCGCACGTCCCCCGCCCGGGCCACGCGCAGCCGCTCGATGGCGCGCAGGCGCTCGGCCTTGCGCAGCTCGGTCTGCTGGATCTCGTCGAGCACCTGGGCGAGCCGTCCGGCCGCGCCCTGCACGCCCTCGGCCGCCATGGCCCGAAGGTCCCACTCGTTCTGGCGCAGCCGGTGGGCGCGCGCCTCGAACGCGGCCTCGAGGTAGTCGCGGCGGATATCCGCGTCAGCCCCGCGGCGGCGCTGCTCCGCGCGCACGAGAGCGTGCTGCACGTGCAGGCGCGCCCACTGTGCCGCCCGGCGGGCACGCTCGGCGTCCACGGGCCCGGCCATGCCGTCCGGCAGATCGAGCTTCTCGCCCTCGGCCGGGGCTACCGGGCTCAGGTCGTGCAGGATGTCCTGCGAGCCGACCTCGAAGCTGCCGTCGAGCTGATCGAGGAGCGGCACGAAGCGAGCCTCGATGGCCTCGGTGCGGGCCCCACGCGCGTCCAGTCCCGCGACCTCGCCGTTCACGCCCACCTCGAAGGCGTGCAGGTAGTAGGCCCGGTCGGCGCGAGGGTCGCAGAACAGGCCCGTCACGCCCTCGACGTGCTGGAGCTTCGACTCGTAGAGCTCGACCACGGCGGCGTAGAGCGGGTGGCCCGGGGAGAGCAGCTCGGCGTCGCTGTTGCGTCCGGTGCGCTGCTCCTTGCGGAACGTGGCCTTGAGGTAGCGCTCGCGGGGCGGGCCTTGGCGCTGCACCGCGCGCAGGCTCGCCGAGCGGAAGCGCGGCGGCACGCCGGCGAGGCGCAGGAGCCCATCCGCGCGCTGCTCGACCGCAAGCCCGGTGGCGCGGGCGGCCTGGCCGAAGAACCGCTCCACGTACTCGGGCATCAGTCTCAGGTCCTCGTGGAGCTGCGCGCGCCGGTTGAGCTGCGCCAGATCGAGCTGGCGGCGCGCGAGCGCCACGTCCGTCATCTGGCGGAAGCGCTCCACGTCGGCGGCCGAGAGCTTCTGCACGTCGCGGATGAAGTCCTCGGCGCCCTTGGGGTTGGTCAGCGCGTCGCGCAAGACCTCCTCGGGGCTCAGGTTTTTGAGCCTCAGGAACGTGCCGATCACGTCGAAGATCCGGTCGGTATTCAGATCCTCCTTGATGCGCTGGATTTTGTCGATGAGCGTTTTGAGGACCTTGCCTTCCTCGGTGTTGGTCGCGACGAAGTTGAAGACGTGGACCTCGTGCTGCTGGCCGATGCGGTGGATGCGGCCCATCCGCTGCTCCAGGCGGTTCGGGTTCCAGGGCACGTCGTAGTTGATCATGAGATGGCAGAACTGCAGGTTCACGCCCTCGCCGGCCGCGTCCGTGGCGACGCAGATCTGCGCCTCCTGCTCGAACTGCCGGCGCCGCTCCTTGCGATCGAGCGGGCTGTGGCCGCCGTGGATGGTCACCACGCGGTAGTCCCACTGCTGGAGCTTGCTCGCGAGGTGCGCGAGCGTGTCGCGGTGCTCGGTGAAAATTAGCAGTCGCCCGTGCGACTCGGCGAGCTCGGCGAGCTCCGCGCGCTCCAGGCACCGGCGCAGGGTCTCGAGCTTGACCTCCTGCCCGGCCTCCCGCAGCGCCGCGGCCTTGGCGTGCAGCCGCCTGACCTCCGCCACCTCGCGCCGCAGAGCGTCGAGCGACTCGGCCACCGAAACCTCGGTCGCAGCCCTGTCCCGCTCGCTCTCGTCGCGCTCGTCGTCCTCGGCCTCCTCGTCGAGATCGAGCACGCCGGCCTCGCGCAGCCGCCCTTCCCGCTCCACTGCCGGGAGCTTCTCGATCTGTGCGAGAAGCTGCCCGAGCCGCTCGAGCCGGCGGCGCAGGGACTCGGTGATGGCGTTCAGGCTGGACGCCAGGCGCCGCTGCAAGACCGACCGCGCCAGGGTCACCGCCATCTTGCGCCGCCCGGTGTAGGTCTTGCCGAGAAACTCCTGGATGTAGCGCGTCACGTCCTGGTAGAGCCCGAGCTCGCCGCCCGAGAGCACGAAGTCCTGCGTCCAGGCGTTGCGCGGGACGAAGAGCTTGCGCCCGTCGAAGTCGCGCAGATCCTCCTTCACCCGGCGCAGGAAGAACGGGCAGCGGTCGTCGGCCAGGAGCTTTTGGACCTCCTCCATGTCCTGGGCCTCGAACTGATCCGGATCGAGCAGCCGCAGGAAAAGCCGGAACTGGTCCTCCTTGCCCTGGTGCGGGGTCGCCGTGAGCAGCAGCAGGTTGTGCACCTGCGCCGAGCGCGACAGCTCCTCGACGAGCTTGTAGCGCTTGGTGGTCTTCACCTCCTTGCCGTACTGCGCCGCGCTCGCCTTGTGCGCCTCGTCCACGATGACGAGGTCCCAGGAGCACTGCAACACGGCGTCCCGCACCGAGCGGCCCGACGGGCTGTCGGCGGCGTCGCGCTTGGCGTAGTCGATGGACGCGATGCACTGCGGCTTGCGCTGCCAGATGTTGCCCGCCACCTGCCCGGTCTCGACGTGCGATTCCACGATCTCGAAGGTCTCGTCGAACTTCTCGGCAAGCTCGTCCTGCCACTGCGGCGTGAGCGCCGAGGGCACGAGGATGAGCACCCGCTCGACCGCCCCGCGCAGCTTCAGCTCCTTGAGAAGCAGCCCCGCCATGATCGTCTTGCCCGCGCCCGGGTCGTGCGCGAGCACGAACCGCAGGCGTGGCTGCGGCAGCAGCCGCTCGTAGACCGCCTCGAGCTGGTGCGGCAGCGCGCGCACGCCGGAGAGCGAGACCGCGAAGTAGGGATCGAAGGCGTAGGCGAGCCGGATGCGCACCGCCTCCAGGGCGGCGAACACCTCGCGCCCGGAGACGACCTCCGCCGGCCGCGCTGCGGCGTTCGCCAGCGCCTGCTCCAGCTCCTCGAGCTCGACCGTCACGTCCTCCAGCCCGCCGTCCGGCCGGCGCACGCGCAGCAGCGCCATGGTGTCGTGCACGCTGACCTGCTCGACCAGCACCGCCTGGGTGAACTGGCTCGGGAGGTGGATCCGCTGGCGCAGGGCGCGGGAGGGGAGGTCGGGCATGGTGGCGGGGGCGAGGATAGTGGAAAGGAGGCGCGAGGGGGCGGGGATTGCTGGAGACGGAGGCCCAGCGGCGGCGGGGCCGGGTGAGCCCGGCGGGCGCAGGCCGAAGGCCGTCGGCCCGTTGGGGCGCTGACCCGCCCCTGGGAGCCCCGCGCGACCTCCGGTACACTATCCCTGGCTGCACGTTTCCCGCGCCGCGGGCCGCCGCCCGATCGCCTGCGGACTTGCTGGCGCCAAGCACATGAGCGAGACCCTCCGCGGGCTGTTCATCACGGCGCTTGCGGAGCCGACGGCTTCCGAGGCGATCGTCGGACTGCGGTACAAGACGCCAGCGCCAGGTTCGCTTCGAGGCACTGTGAGTTTCTGGGCGGGCAAAACGCCGGGCGCTGACCCGGAGCCCGAGGCCCGACATAGCATCCGGCATGTCTACCTCCCGGCCCTGCGGGACGCGCAGCGAGAGCTAGCCTCCAGCCGCGGCGGGCGCGTCGCCTTCCTGCTCCGCCATCTGGCGGGAGAGGGACAGGTCGACGACCTGGAGGCGAAAGCCGGCAACGCCTTCGAGGCGCTGGAGGGTCATCCCCTAGTCGTAGCGGCACGGGATCGGGTGGCCGTGGGGCTACGGGTCCTGACAGAAGGGCTCGAACCGCAGGAGGCACATCTTGGGTTCGCGCGGCCCGACCTTGCACGCTTGGCAAGGGACCTCCGCTTCTACCTCAAGCAGTACGGGCTCGACACGGCCGAGCTCGCCGAGTCCGGGCTCGGCTACGCCAACCTCCTGTACCTCGCGGTCGTGCTCGTAGAGCTTCAGGCCGCCAAGGACGCTGATCTTACCCTCTTCCTGGTCGAGGAACCCGAGGCGCACTTGCACCCGCAACTGCAAGCCCTCACCCTCGGCTACCTCCGCGACCAGGCGGCCACATCAACCGTCCCCTCTCCCGACGGCCACGAAGGACGCATCCAGGTCGTAGTCACGACCCACTCGCCCAACCTGACGGCGGCCGTGGGGGCCAAGCACGTCGTAGTCGTGCGCCGGCCGGTCCTCGCCGCCGAGCCTTCAAGAGGCGCCGGCTTCGCGTCCACGACCGCGGTCTCGGTGAGCGAGCTCGGCCTCACGGAGAAGTCGGTCGCAAAGATCGACCGCTACCTGGACGTCACGCGCTGCGCGCTGCTCTTCTCTCGTCGCGTCATGCTCGTGGAGGGCATGGCCGAAGCGCTGCTTCTTCCCGTTCTGGCGCAGAGGCGCGTTCTCTGCGACAAGTCGAGGGCGCCCGCGCTCGCGCGGTTCCGCGCGGCGACACTGGTTCCGATCGAGGGCGTCGACTTCGAGCCCTACCTCGACCTCCTTCTCACGGCTCGGGAAGGATGCCGGCTCGCTGACCGCGTAGTGGTCGTGACCGACGAGGACCAGGACGCCCACCGCTGCGACCTCCTGCGTGCGCAGGGAGAGCGGCTCCAGGCAAGTGAACGGCTGCGCCTCCACGCTGCCAAGCCGACACTCGAGGCGGAGCTCTTCGCCGCCGGGAATGCCGATCTCCTGAAGGACGTGTTCCTGCATCTCCGCCCCAAGTCGTCGGATCGTTGGGAGACGCTGATGCAGAAAGCCGAGAACGCCCGCCCCGGGGCGTTCGTCGAGCTGCTTGCGCAAACCCGGACCCGCAAAGGCGACTTCGCCCAGTCGCTCGCCGAGCGCATCGCCGCCGGAGCCGAATTCGCCGTCCCGACCTACCTGACCAACGCGATCCAGGATCTGGTCGCCGATGATGCCTGAAGCCAAACCGCCCAGCGGTCCCGAGACGCCCGAGCAGTTGATCGAGGAACAGCGTCGGATCGTCGGCCCCGACGACGCCGGCTTCGAGCGAGAGTTCTGCGTCTTCGCCTGCCCTGGTTCTGGGAAGACGAGGGTCGTCGCACAACGGTTCGTCCGCCTGGCGACGGGCCGGACCGGACGGGCCGGCGTCGCGGTCCTCTCCTTCTCGAACGTCGCGGCCGCCGAGGTGACTCGACGCTGCCAGGTCCGCGGCGCCCCAGGGATCGCGGGTTCCCCCAACTTCGTAGGCACGTTCGACGCGTTCATCTGCCGCTACTTCGTGAGCCCGTTCGGCGGTCCGTGGTTCGACGGCCGGCCACACATCGTGGACTCCTGGTCACGGCTGGGCGTGGAGGTGCGGCCGCGCGCTGCCCGAGCCCCGGAGGGCCTGACACTCGACGAGCTCGTCATCGCTCCGGATGGCCGCACCTCGCTCGACATCGACCGGCGGGTAGGCCGTGGGATTCGCGCACAGGTCGCGGGGAACAAGGATGCCTGGGAGCGCGCGGCCCAGCAGCGCAGGGACGGTCTTCTTCGAGCTGGCTACATGAGCTGCGCCGATGCGCGACACTGCGCCCTCGTGCGCATGCGACATCCCAGCGAGGGCCCGGGCCTCGCCCGAGCCCTCAAAGCCCGCTTCGAGGAGATCATCGTGGACGAAGCGCAGGACTGCAACGACGACGACCTCCAGGTCATCCGATGGCTCCGAGACGCGGGGATCCGGTTGGTCGTCGTCGGGGACCCCGACCAGGCAATCTATGAGTTCCGGGACGCGCGTCCGGCGAGTTTCCGCGAGCTGGCGCACGAGATGGAGGTACGGCCGCTCACCGGGAACTTCCGCAGCACCCGTCGGATCTGCGCCGTGGCCGCGACCGCGAGAACTGGCGCGACGCCAGACCGAGCGCTCGGCTCGCGCGCGGACGAGGACGCCCCCGTAGTCCTCCTCCCCTACGAAGGGCGGGCGGTTCCCAAGGAGGTGGGCGAGTGCTTCTCGGCGCAGTGCAGCCGCCTCGGCATCCCGTTGGCGAACGCGGTTGTGCTGGCGCATGGCGCGACCCATGCCAGGCACGCCGCTGGCCTTGCGTCACAAGAGGAGAGCACGACAGGAGGCCGCGCTGGATCCCTCGTCCACGCCGCCGCGGAGTTGAAGGCGGAACGCGATCCTCGGAGGAGGCTGGCCGCGCTCGACGCGGCCGAGCGGGTTCTTCTGCACCGCCTCGCCCTCGACTCCGAAGAACAACATCCAGAGGTCGTGGCCGAGAAGAAAGGCATCGACCTGCGCTGGCTTCGCCGGGCGGCGCTCGGGCTTCTCTCCCGCCTGCCGGAGCCGCCCGCGTGCAAGGAGGCGGTGAGCGCGTGGGTGGAGGCGGCGCAGGCGCTGCTCGGGGCGACGCAGGCGCCTCCAGGCCACTCCTGGGTCCGGCCTCCCGGCAGTGTCCTGCCGCGCCCGTCGCGTTGGGAGGGATGCAAGCCCGTGACGGCGAGTGGCCTCCCAGCCTTGACCGTGCACCGCGCCAAGGGCATGGAATTCGAGGCGGTGCTCTTCGTCATCCCGCCGAATTCTGCGCACTCGCCCTCGGCCGACCTTCTCCGGGAGTGGCAAGCGCGCACCGACAGCGAGCAGAAGCGCGTCGCCTACGTCGGCCTCACGCGCGCCAAGCGCCTGCTGGTGATCGCAGTCCCCGTGACACTCGCCGGGCACCTGGCTGACATCCTCGCTCGCGGCGGCGCAGACTTCGAGCAGGCCCCCGTTGTCCGCGCGGCTGTGGCAGCGGGCGGTCCCAAGGCGGGAAGACCGCGCCTGGCGGACCGCCCCCTGTAGTCGCGCGAGTCCCACGGAGAGGATGTTGACACGTTCCGCTGGGGGATCGACAAGTGCGTCGTGGGCGGCTACGGTACGGACATCAAGGAGACGCAGCGATGGCGAATGCCGCGAAAGTGAGGAAGCTCAAGAACTGTCTGAACGCGCTTGACAAGCTGAAGGTCATCAGGAGCGAGCTGAAAGCCAAGCTGAGCAGGGAAGACCTCGACCCAGACAAGGAGAAGGAAGTCGCCGGCGATCTCAAGACCATCAGCGGGGCGATCGTGAAACTGGAACGGCGGAAGATAAAGCTCGCCAGAGCCACATAGGGCAACCGGAGACTAGCTGATTGATCCACTGTCGTTCGAGACGGCATTCCAGCGCACCGCATGCAACCGGCGCGGGCAGCGCAAGGTGGCCCACCGCGATCACCGGCCACGACTGCGGCAGCGGCCCGCCCCCGGGGTCGGGCGCCCTCCCCGCGTCGCACGCTGGGCCGCCAGGCGGAATGAAAACGGTCCCGGGGCCCATCGGGACAAAGCCGGGAGCAACCCCATGACGACGACTCGCGTATTGATTGTCGGCGATATCATGATCGATCGAACCTGGTTGGTCGATGAGCCTCCGCGCGGGTCAACGAGCCAGGCGCACGGCGATGTCATGCCGTATCGGCTGATCGAGCCACGGCGAAGGACGGACCTGCTCGGCGGCGCCGGCACGGTCGCGCGGATCCTCCAAGGGAGCTTCGAGCCTGTCTCCGTAGTGCTCGCGGGTGCGTGGGCCTCGACGGACAGCCCGCTCGACGCCCTCCCCAGCGGGGATCGCGTCACCGTGCTGCCACTCTTCGAGACCCCGTTCACGACCCTCAAGTGGCGGGTCTACGAGCCGTACTACGACCGCAAGAAGCCGTCGCCCGAACTCCGTCTGACGCGCCGGTTCGATCGGGACTTGACGCCGACGATGGAGTATCAGTCCACGGGAAGGCCACTACCGTCTCCCGACGCGGTCGACGCCGTCGTGGTCGCGGACTTCGGCAAGGGGCTGCTTGACCAGGCCAGCCTGCGCCGTCAACTTGGGAAGTACCTTGGCAAGCCGGTCTTGCTGCGGGCCAAGCGGACTGCCGACGACCCGGTCTTCAGGGATGTGCCCTGGACGGTCCTTCTGCCGAACCGTCAGGACTTCCAGAGACTCGTGGACTGCGAACCTCTGGACCCCCCGGTCTTGAGGAAGGTGCAGGACGGCTGGAAACTGGCGCCGTCGGTCGTCGAGGCGCTGTGCAAGGTCCGGAGCACCTACCCGAACCGGAACATCCTGCTCAAGCTGGACGAGGAGGGTGCGGTCCTGCTGGACGAAGAGGGGCGGGTCCACCTGCTGCCGGTTCCTGAGTCGGCCCGCGGCCCCTGGGCGGGCGTAGGGGCCGGCGACTGTCTGATGGCGCACCTGGCGGTCTCGCTGGCCAGGAAGCAGGACATCGTCTCCGCCGCGAAGGAGGCGGTTGGCAAGGCCACCGCGTTCTGCGAGAAGGCCCAGGCCATCGACGCAACGCCCGGCTGGTACGGCGCGGCGGACGTCCAGCTTGAAGCCGGCGACCCACCGATCGCTCCGGAGCCGCCCGGCAGTCTGCAGGAACAGGAGGAAAGCGCCAACAGGGCCCGCAACCTCGACAAGATACTCGAGCAAGGCGAACTGAGTTCGTTCCAGGTTCACACCGGGGGGTGGTTTCTGCCGAGGTTCCAGACGGTTGACAAGTGCCTCGGCAGCGAAATCGTCCGGCTTCGTAGGGAGATTGCCGCGTACGCGGGCGGCAAGCAGCAGCGCCCGTTCCTCGGCGCCATCTGTGGCGAGCCGGGCAGCGGGAAGACGGCGTTGGCCACGGCGCTGGCGGCCGCCACCGGCTTGGAGCCGATCGAGAGCAACGTCGCGCAGTGGACCTCCTTCGACGACCTCTTCCAGCTTTGCGAGCTAGTCCGCAGCGCGCGGCTGCGCCGCCGGACCGCGCTCGTCTTCCTGGACGAGGTAGACGCCCTAGTCGAATGCGCCCCTGTCTACGGGAAGCTGCTGGCGCCGGTCTGGGACGGCGCCTACCAGTTCCGAGGCAAAACGCGCAAGCTCGGCCGGTGCGTGTTCCTCCTGGCGGGCAGCGACCTGCACTGGACGACCCGCGATGACCTCCTGGGTCCCATCCAGGATGCTCCTGCGAAGCTGGATGCTCCTGCGAAGCTGGATGCCCCTGCGAAGCTGGCCGATCTGGTGTCCCGGCTGTGCTCTGCCCCGGTGGAGATCCCTCCGCTGACGAAACGCCGCACCGACGCGATTCACATCGCGGTCGACAGGCTGCTGCGTCGATTTCCCCGTGCGCGCCAGATCGAGCGCGGAGTTCTGAAACTGCTGGCCTTGTCGGATCTTCGCCACGGACCACGAAGCATCGAGCAGCTCGTGGCGCTGGTCGAGCGACTCGCGGAGCCGACGGTCGTTCGCTGCAAGGACTTCCCCGGCGCGGCGGACCGCTACACACCGCACCTGCGGAAGGAACATACCGACTGGAAAAAAGACGAAGAAGCCGTAACAATAGAACCATGAGCGCGCGGCCAGGCGTCTTCTTCGACCGCGATGGCGTGCTCAACCCCGACGTCGGCTATCCCCATCGGGCGGCCGACGCAACGCTGTTCCCGGACGTTGCCGACGGGCTCCGGCGTATCCAGCAGGCTGGATACATCCTCGTCGTCACGTCCAACCAGAGCGGCATCGGGCGCGGTCTGTTCAGCGAGGAAGAGAGCCGCCTCTTCAACGCGCTGCTGGCGGAGCAACTCCGGCAGCGCGGGGTCGACCTGCCGCAGGGCCGGTTCTACGTTTGCCCTCACCCTCCGGACGCTGGCTGCGAGTGCAGGAAGCCGAGGCCGGGGCTGTTCCTGCGTGCTGCGGGCGATCTCGACATCGACCTGGCCCGATCCCTTGCGGTCGGGGACCGGGAGATCGACGTGCAGGCCGCCAGGGCCGCAGGCGTCCGGGCCTGCTTGCTGGACCGCGGCGGCCACCGACCCAGCATCGACGCAGACCACGTCGTGAGGGACTTGACACAGCTCGCGGAGCTCTCGGAGCAGCTCGCGCAGGGGGAAAGGAAACCCGGCTTCTCGTCGCAGGTCGGGGTGCATGATCTCGCGAGGTTGGCGTAGCGCGGGCTGCCGCGCTCAGAGCGGGCAAGGGTGTGACGCCAACGGGCAGTGCCCCGCTCGGCGCCCCGCTCTCTCGCCTCCCGCTCCCGCCCGCTTCTCGCCGCCATTACCGTCTCCTCGTCCAGCCCCCGTCTACCCCGCCACCTCCAAAAACACCGGACAATGATCCGACGCCGCGATCCCCTCCTCCACGACGCCCTCCATCCGCGGAAACTGGAACTCGATCCTCTCCGGCTCGGGATCGTCGTCCGCGCGGAAGATCCTCGTCGTGCGCGGCGCGGGCGACCCGTCGGCGAGCTTGCCGCGGGTGCCGATGCCGCCGCGCTCGATGCGCGGCAGGATGCCGCGCCGCTCGGTGGCCCGCCGCAGCGCGGGCGACAGGAGCAGGTAGTCGAGCTGGGCGGCGCGGTTCTCGCTCTTCCACCAGTGGGTCCAGCGCTCGGCGGCAGGCAGGTCGGCGAGGGCGTCGTGCAGGCCCGCCTTGGTGACGAGCGGGCGCAGCCACCGCGAGCCGGGCTGGTCGTTCAGGTCCCCGACCACGGCGAAAAGCTCGGTCTCGAAGCTCTCGCCCGGGAAGCGGGCTCGCACGATGGCGCGCACGGCGCGCGCCTGCCGCTCGCGGCGCTCGTCGGCGAGCTGCTTGTCCGCGGCGATCTGAAGAAGCAGAGCGTCGTTGCCATGGTTGGCCCCGATCATCCAACTACGCGAAACTGCGGCGCCGGTACGTTTCCCGGAAGCGCCGGCACATCTCCCGGAGCCGCCGGTACATTTCCCGAAAGCGCGGGCACCTTTTCCGGCGGCGCGGGCACGTCTCCCGGCGGTGCCGGCACATCGTCCGGAACCGCCAGGGCATCTCCCGGAGCCGCCGGCACGCCAGCCGGAGCCGGCTCCGCAGATCCGGCTACCGTCTCCACGTTCTCCCCAAGCACTCCACCATGATCCCGAGCCGCGGGCCCAGCAGGGCGGCGCCGGCGGCCCGACCAGGCTACCCCGGGGGCGCGGGCGGCGGCTCGTCACCACCTGGCCCGCGGCGCCGGTCGCGCAGATCCCGGTACTCCTTCGAGGTCCGGCCGAAGCTCGCCCGCACGGCCTTGCGGAAGGGAACCAGGATCTCGCGCGCCTCGTCGCTGGCGCGGCCGCGCGCGGCCTGCGCCTTCTGCAGGGCGCGGCCGGCGGCCACCTGCTCGGTGTACTCCTTGGCCGCGCCGTCCACCGCCGGCGCGAGCTGGCCGAGCGCGGTCTTGGCCCACTGCTGCTCGCCCGCAGCCTCCAAGGCCTGCTCCATGCTCTCAGCGGCCGCGATGAAGTCGTCGTGCGTGGGGAAGCTGTCGGCTGCGGCACCGCAATGGATCCGCCGGAGCGCACCCGGGCGCGACCGCCGGGTCGGGTGGATCCGAGCCGCCGACTCCTTGAGCCCCGGGGGCCGAGGGAGCCGTCCCGGCAACGCCGGGCCGGGCCGCGCGCCTGTCCGCTACCGTCGAGCGCTCCGCTCACCCGCGTCCTGCCGCAACGTCTTCTCGTCGCAGTCGAGGGCGCTCGCAGCGGTCGTGCGCACCCGCGCCCCACGCCAGCACGAGCAGCGCGAGCCGCTGCAGATCACGGAGGTTGCCTGCCAAAGGGTCGGCGGCGAGTGCCCGCTCCATCTCGGGGGTCCAGGGCGCGGTGGTCGGCATGGCGGCGTCGCGGCGGAGCTCGCGCCAGACACGCTGCCAGTCGTCGTGGAGATCCTCCCGGCACTCCCGCAGCGGCGGAATCCGCACCTGCAGGTGGCTGACACGGTCGAAGAGGTCGGCGTCGAGCCGCGACCGCAGGGCTGCGAGCTCCAGGTTGGACGCGCACACCAGCTCAACGTCCACGGAGCGCTCCCTGTCGGCGCCGAGCGGCCGGTAGCGCCGGTGCCGGTCCTGCAGCACCCGCACGAGCTTCCGCTGCGCGGCGGACGGAAGATCCTGGACCTCGTCGAGGAAGAGGATCCCGCCGTCCGCCTCGGTCAGCAAGCCGGCGCGATCGGTCGCGGCGCCCGTGAATGCGCCCCTGCGGTGCCCGAAGAGGAGGCTCTCGGCGAGCGTGGAGTCGAGCCCGCCGCAGGCGAGGGTGACCAGCTTCTCGCGCTGCCTTAGCGGACCCACGTGCGTCTCCACGAGGCGAGTCTTGCCCGTGCCGCGCTCGCCGAGCATGAGGAGCGGCGCGCCGGCAACACCGGCGTACCTCGCGAGCCGCTCGAGAGCCGCGCGCCGTGCGGGCGACCGCGCCTCGGTCTCGTAGGCGGCGACATCGGGGTCGGCGCGGCGCCGGCGCCGGATCTCTCCGAGATAGGTTGTGACCGGGAAGTCGACCGCGTCGAGCCGCGTGCGTCTGGTCTCGGGATTCCGCTGCGACGACCAGAGCCGCGTTCCCACCGGCAGGGCATTCCCCGCGTGTAGCACGAGCCAGACCGCGTGCATCGCCGGCGTTCCAGGAGACACGTTGACGTGCACCTCGCCCACCAGGCGCGGGCACACTTCGGCGACCACGGCCGCGTAGGCGGAGGCGTGGCGGGTGGGATCATCGACGGCAAGTGGCACCACATCGAGCGGGACGCCATCGACTTGCTCGGGCAGGTTGGGCGGCCGGCTCTTCTGGACGAGGTAGATCACGCGGTCCGGCGCAAGATGCTTGTTTCGCAGCGCCGCGACCGTGTTCCTGACGACGTCGATGCCAGCACGCTCGGAGTGCCAGCAGACAAGTAGCCGTGGACGGTTGCTCATCGCTGTCCCTCGTGAACCACGATCGCCGTGGCCCCGACCTGCCTGGCGATCTCGCGAGCGCGCGCGATCTCGCCGGCAGATCGGACCGCCACGCCTCAAGAGGCCTCGATTTCGAGGCGAGACGAGGAGCATCCACGTCCCATGCGATCTCGAGCTCGTGAGCCGGATGCGGGAGCCCGTACTTCCCGGCCGCCCGCGGCGCCCTGGACTCCAGGTCGTCGGCCGAGGCCGCGATGACGTTGTCGAGGGTGACCGCGGCCTGCGGGGCGACGGCAAAGGCGACGAGCTTCTTGTCGACCCACACCTGCGCCTCGCCAGTGACCTCGCCGAGCGTCGGTGTGAGCCGCAGCTCGAAGCGCGCCTGCGCAATCCAGCCCCGAAGGATCTCACGAAGCCCGGCCGCGCGCGGACCGTCCAGCGCGACGCCGACTTCGAAGCCGTCGTCCAGCCCGCGGCGCTCGAGGTTCGCAGACATCACGAGGACGGCTCCTTCGTCGATCGCGATCGCCTTGGCGTGCAGCCAGGGGTAGCCGAGGACTCGCGCCCCCGCCTTTGCCAGCGCGAGCAGCGCCGGCATCGCGGCCCGCCGCACACGCGCGAGCACCGTGACGCTCACGCCCTCCCGCGCGCGGGCGCAGATCGCCTGGACCACCTCATGGTCCGCATCCCAGCCGAACGAGACAACCGTGATCGCGCGCTGGGCCGCACGAACAAGCGCGATGGCCTTTGTCCGGATGGCGCCCGGTTGCCCCAGGGTCGCAACGACATCGGAACGAGCCGCCGGCCGTTCGACCTGCTTCAGCGGCATCGGAGCTACCGGGAGGCGGCCGGGCTCGATCATCTCGTGCTCTGCCGCCTCCCACATAGCCCAGCGCAGGTTCTCGAAGGCCACCTGCGACTCCGCGGTCGTCAGCTCGACAGCGAGCTCCTCGTTGCGGGAGAGGGCCTCGCGCGTGAGGTTCGCGGTGAGCAGGAAGCCGCGGCCGCCCTGCGCGGGATCGACGAGCACCACCTTGGCGTGGAAGCTCGGCGCCGACCGGATGAGTGCCCAGCCCGCCAGCGCTCCGAGCATCTGCTCGTGCTCGGCCAACGCGCGCTGGTCGAACTCGGAGTCCTCGCGGGGCTCCTTCTCGAGGCGCGCCTCGGTGGCGAGGAGCAGGTACACCCGGACGCGACGCCGTGCGGCGCGCAGGAGCGCCTGCTCGACGTCGTGGTCCGCGAGCAGGAAGCTGGCGGCGACCACCATCTCCGTCGCGACGTCGATGGCCCCGCACAACGTGCGGGCCAGGTGCCGATCGGAGTCGGCACGCATCGCGCCGTTCACCGCGACTGGCGCTGCCTCGCCGTCCGCCGCGCGCGGGCACCACGTCGACGGCAACACCTCGCCACGCTGATCCACCGTCGCCCGGTTGGTCTTCGTCCACGAGCTCATCGGCCGTCCCTCCCGTCAAGCGCCCAGTCGGCTGGCGCCTGCAGGCGCCAGTACGTGGGCGGCGGCCTGTCAGTGCCGCGCAGGCGCTCGGCAAGAGCCGCACGCGATGGGCATGGCGGGGCCATGTCCTCGAAGGACGCCACGGCCTTGCGGTAGGCAACCTCCAGCGCGTCACCGATGGCGTACCCACCGATCTCGTGCACCAACCGCCACTCCGCCCACTCCGCCGCGTCGCTCTTCGACCGCGGGCGCAGCGGAACCTCCTCGATCGTGGTGTCGTCGAAGCACCCCACCCCCGACAACTCGGGACGAGCGAGTCGGACGGCCCGCTTGAGGGTCGAGCGCTCCGGCTCGGACGTCTCCTTGAAGGCCACCCAGAGGGCCCGGCGGTGGGCGTCCCAGCCGCTCGCGAGGCCAGCCTGCTGCAGCAGGGTCGTCCACGCGGCATCGTGCGACAGCTTGGGAGCAGCCACGTCCGCGTCGATGGGCTCTCCGCCGAGGTCGCCTGTTATCCTAACCCGGGCGTCGGCGAGCTCGATGGCCAGCGTGAGTCGCAGCGTGCGGGCGCCGTCGACCGCCTCGCCCTTCTGTTCCTTGCCGAGATCGTCGATGCGCAGCGCACGGTGATCGCCCCCAAGCGGCTCGCACTCGCGGGCCAGCGTCGCGGTCAGCCACTGCGGCAGCTTGGCGAAGACCCGGCGTGTGTCCTTCCCGCGCTCGTCTTTGGCCGACGGCTCGCGCCAGGGCTCCACGGCGACGATCGGCGACGACAGCAGCGGATCCTCGCACCCCCACACCGTCCACGTGCCCCGCTCGGGGACGAGCACCATCCCCGTTTCCGCGGTCTGCCGTCCGGCGGCCGTCGGGAGGCACGCGGGACTCGTCCGCTCGAGCAACTCGAGCCGGATGCAGACGTCGACCAGCCGCCTGGCCATGCCCAAGCGACCGCCGAGGAGATCCGACGCGACCATCTCCGGCGTGAGCGCGCCGTGCTGGACGGCGAGCTTGAGGACTGCCGGTTCCCACTCGCGCCGGGTCGAGAACGCGACCGTGCCGGCTACTCGCCAGCCCTGAAGCACAAGGGAGCGCTGGAGGATGATGGGCGCTTTCATGGCGTACCTCCGAAGACCGTCTCCCAGGGCTCGTCCGCGGCGAGGTGATGCAGGAGCGATCCTTCGTGCCTGCGCAGCCGGTTGCGGTCGCCGACCACCACGCGCTGGTAGCGCGCGCGGGTGAGCGCGACGTTCATCCGGTTCACACTTTCCAGGAAGCTGGTGGGCCGGACGTTGGCGACGGACAGGAACACGATGTCCGCCTCGTGCCCCTGGAAGCCGTCCACGGTGCATAGCTCGACGCGGACCTCGACCCGTCCATGCGTGGAAAGGTCGAAGTGTCGGACGCAGTCCGGCGCTTGCGCGTAGCGTCGCAGCCGTTCCCGGAGGGCGCGCTCCTGGCCACGGTAGAACGTGAGTACGGCCACCTCCCAGGGCTCCCCTTGACCGCCACCGTCCCCGCCCGGTCTCGGATTTCCTCGGGCCCAATTGCGGAATCGATCGAGCTCGGCGAGCACTGCCTCTGCTTCGTCGAGGTTGCAATTGCGGCCGTTCTCGAAGCGCCCGGCAACGTGAAGCCACACGGCGCGTCGCTGGTAGCCGGAGTAGCTCCAGGCGCGGCGATCAGCCATGTCCGGCGGATCCTTGAGCGCGGCACCGCCATAGACCCGCTCACGCGGCAGCGCGGAGATATCCGGGTGCATCCGGTGCTGGTACTCGAGGAGCACGTGGCGCTCGGCGAAGACGTCCTTCGGCAGACCGTCGGTGAGCGCGGTGCCCTCCCGCTGATCCTTGCGACGCTCGAAGCCGTGCTGCAGGGACTCGAGCACCGACGGAAATGCGACGCGTCGGACGCGGTCGATGCGCTCGGCGGCGCCGTTTCGCTCACCTGCAGCCCCGACCGGCAGAAGCGCTTCGATGTCCTTGAACAGCCGCGCCGCCGTCTTGGAGTCGCGCGCCTGGTGCAACTCGTAGTGCCGACAGAGGCGCCAGCAGAGCTCCTCCTCCCACCAGGGCGGATCATCGTCGCGCACGTCGATGCTGCGGCGATACGCGGCTGCTCGACGCACGGTCACGTCGTCAGCGACGCCCCGGATGGTACCAACATCCACCGGCAGTCGGTCCCGGACGGCCGCGCCCGCTTCGCCGAGGATGATGTGGGCCAGCCCGACGTCCGCATCGCCCGGAGCGCGGACCTCCACCTCTCGCGCGGCCGCCTGCAGGCGATACTTCTGATGGACCTCGGTTCGACCGTCCGCGACGACGGCTGCCCGCCGCCTGCGCGGATCCCCGTGGCCGGCGAGGAAGGCGTCGACGCACGCGTTCCGCGTCACCTCGTCGGGCGCCGCTGCGACGAGGTTTGCCGCCACCGCCGCCTGTTCGACGAACGGGGACAGCTGGCGCGCGTCGCCGACGATGATCCAACGACTGGCGAGCAGCGCGGGCACGAGGAACTCATGGAAGGTCGTCTTCGACGCCTCATCCAGGATGAGGACATCGAACATGCCAGCCCGGCCGGCGGCGTCGGCAGCCCGGATGTCGGGGTGCCGGAGGATCCCCGCGGTCGTGCCGCAGACGAGATTCGCGGCGTCGAGGATCATCCGCTCGATCGCCGATGGCTCGTTCGGAGGCGCCTCCCGCGAGAGCGTGTGGAGCAGATCATCCTGAGCCTCGCTGCGAGGCGTCATCGCGCGCAAGAACTTGAGCAGGCGCTGCCGTTCGGTGCGCGCGAGCTCGTCGAGCTGGAAGCGCCGCGCCTTCTCGGAGATCTTCCGCCGCTCGCCCACGCGCACCGGCACGAGATCGCTCTCGTCGCGCAGCGAAAGCGGTCCGACCCGCTCCAGCACGTTGTCCACGGCAACGTGGGTCGAAGCGCAGAGCAGCACGCGCTTTCCCTCGGCCACGAGCTGCAGCGCGAGCTCGCAGATCGCGGTGGTCTTCCCCGAGCCGGGGGGTCCCTCGAGGATGGCGAAGTCCGGTGCCCGCAGCGCGACGCCCACGAACTCCCGCTGCGCGAGAGTCCCGGGCCGACGCTCGTCCAGCAGCAACTGCCACTTCGGCTGGCCGCCCGCCGCCGGAACGGGCGGCCAGCGCGCGTGGTGCGTCTGTTCGAACAGACGGAGTAGCGGTGCGTGCGACGGCGACGGAGCGTCCTGGAGCTGCTGGACCGCATCCCGCTGCCGACGCTGCGTGGCGGTGTTGGGGCGCAGAAAGAGTCCGGGCAGATGCGGCTCGCGGTCGAGCAGCAGCCGGTTGGAATCCGGATCGCGGTCGAGCACGTCGAAGCGATGCTCGGGCCCGAGCCCGACCCGCTTCGACCGAGATGGATCGGGGTCTCGCGAAAGTTCGATCTCGAACAACTCGCGGACATCCTCGTCGAGGAAGGCGTCGAAGATCTGTTCGGGCCCGTCGTGCCAGCCGTCCGGCTCGCGGAGCTCGATCCAGACGCCGTCAGCATCGCCGCGGAACCATGCCGGCGCGCGCGCCGGGCTCCAGCCGAGACGCAGGACCGCGGTCTCGTCTTCGAGGTGACGAATGGTTCGACTCAGGTACTCGTAGAAGTCGCGCAGCCCGCCGAAGGCAAGCCGCAGCAGGACGTCGGGACGGTGGACACCGAGGTTCTCGTAGTGGAGTAGGGCCATGGTGACCGCCACAACTGCACGGACGATGCCGCTCCTCAGCACCCGGCGGACAGCAAAACCACAGGGCAAGCGGTCGGGGAAGCAAAGCTGCCCCGGGAAACGCTACCCGGAGCCGGGCTATTCCGCCCGCCATTTCGCGCGGCGGGCCCCGAGTTGCCGAAACGGGGTCAAGGAAGCGCCGCCCTGAGGCACAAGGGACGACGGTCATGCCGGCGCCACGTTCCCCTCCGTGCCAACGTGGGTGAGACAGCCGCGGGAACTGGAAGTCGATTCCGCGAAGCAACGATCACGCCTGCAAGGAGCAGCGCCGTGGTTGAGCGCGATCCCCGAGTCGGCTATCGTGCATCCATGACCGCGCGCGCCGTCATCACGGCCCGGTTGCCGGACACCGCCGGCTCGCCCGTAGTGCTAGCCCGCGGCGGAAGCGACGCCCATCTCCGCCTCGCCGTGCTCCTCGCCGCACGAGCGGCCCCGGAGGGCGCCGATCGCGACGCGGCCCTCGCCCCCGGCACTCCGTGGCGGGCGCGTTGCGCAGCGCTGATCCGTGCCACCGGCGACGGGGACGCCGCGCCTGCGGTCATCGTCGACCCCGACGCCGCCTGGACGCCCGCGCCCACGGGCGGTGCCGCCTTCGACGACTGCACGAGTGCCCGGGAGCGCGCGAGCTTCTTCGCGACGCTGCTCGAGGTCGGCGCCAAGCGCGGCTGGATCTTCGTGCGCGTGGCGCCGCGTCCCGAGGTGACTGACGCGATGGCCGGCCGGGGCATCGACAGCGAGGTTGCCACCGGCGAGGCGACGGACATCCCGGAGCTGGCGCCCGCCCTCCAGCCCCTGGCACAGTGGCTGGTCACGCAGCGCCGCGTCGACGCCAGGCACCTGCGACGGCTGCTCGCCGACGCCGACGACCCGCAGGACGCGCTCGTCGCCGCCTTCGAGGACGTCGTGGGCCCGACCGCCCGAGGCGTGCTGCGCCGCCTGGCGCTGCTCCGCGAGGAGCACCCGATCGACGGGGGCGCCGGGCCATTCCGCACCCGAGGACGGGGCGCCCTCGCCATTCCCGCCCACGCGCTGGCCACGCTGCGCCAGAGCGGCGCCCTCGCCGAGATGCGGGGGGCGGGTCACGCCAGGTTCGCGATGCACGCCGTGCTCCGCGACCGTCTCGCCCGGCGGCAGGCCGCCGTCGAACCCCGCTGGCGATGCCGTCGTCGTGGTGCGGCTCCGCGCGGACGGCACATGTGGCCTCGAAGCCCGGGGTAGCGCCGCGATCTACGACTAGCTCTGCCCCGCTTGGCGGCGCGCGGGCTTGCCTCGGCGGCACCCGCGGCCCGCCCCCCGCCTACCGCGCCAACCCCCGCACGCACGCGCATAGCCCCAGGAGCCGCTTGCCCGCCATCGCCGCATCCGACTTGGCGCACCCAGCACGGTCGGCTACCGCCGAGCTCGATACATCTGTCGCGCCTGCGCATTCAGGGCTACCGCCGTCTCCTCGACATCGACGTCGAGCTGCGACCCTTTCAGGTCCTGATCGGCGTGAACGGAAGCGGCAAGACGTCGGTGTGATCGCGCTGACCGACGTCTACACCGGCCGCCGCGAGCTCGAGGACGCGACTGATGCCAAGCGGAAGATGCACGAGTGGGTGGGGACGCAACCGCGCTTCTTCGCGCACACCGCCCAGCATGATTTCGAGGCATGGCTGCTGCCCTACTGGCCACGGATCCAGGAGCTCGCGGGCCACAACCGGGGCGCGCCGCCGGGCCTCCCCGAGCAGGTCGATCACGACAAGCCTCCGTCCAGGTGGATCCAGGAGATCTTCGAGGCGGGCCGCACCCGCCACAGCTACGTCAAGCCGCGCGACGCGCGCAGGATCCTCGAGGGGCAAGATCTGGCCGTTGCCGCGCGCGCCTGCCAGGAGCTGCGCGCGCTCCTCGATCGAATCCTGACGCTCTGCGGAGCCTCGCCCCTCCAGTAGCCGTGCGGCTAGCCTCGGCTGCTTCGCCAAGCGCGATCCTGATCTGGCGCCTGTGGATCTGCCCCGCGCCTTCGCCTACGATCTGCCGTGCGCAGCCGGCGCTGCGGCTGGGCCGAACGCACAAGGCGAGGTGCCGACCGGTGATAGACCGACTCGAGATCCATGGCTTCAGGGGCATCGTCGAGGGGGTCCTCGACGGCCTGTTCCCGCTCACGCTTCTCGTCGGCAAGAACAACTCTGGCAAGTCGACGTGCCTGGAGCGGATCTTGCTCGCCGCTGCCGAAGGAGAGCCGCAGAGGGCGGCAGAGTAGCACATGACAACACTCGCCGAGATCCTGAGCCTGCCCGGCAAACGCGACGCGGTCATCGCCGACTGCTGCGCCCTGCTCGATGCCGAGCTCGGCGCGAAGACGGGACTCTCGGGCGTGGTGCTCCGAGCCGGCTACGGGGCGCTCAAGGGCATCCGGCCCGGGGCCATCCGCGCGGCGGTGGACACGTTCCTCGACGAATGGGTGGCCAAGCTCGAGCCGTTCTGGGCGGCGGCGCAGGAGCGGGGCGTCGATCCCGCCGAGCACTTGGACCGGGAACGTGCCGCCGTGGCCGAGGCGCTCCTGTCGGTCACCGACGGCCGCGCCGAGAAGGCCAAGAAGGGGCTGGTGCGCAGCACCTACGCCAAGCTCCGGCCGAGCGCCAAGACCCACGTCGAGCAGGCCATCGATGGCTTGGCCCAGGTGCTCGTCCGGCACGCGCGCTAGACGCACGCGTTGGCTACTGCGGCTTCGCCACGACGTCGCCCATCGTGCGCGGATAGATCTCCAGGTACTTCTTGGCCGGTCCCGCGTCCACGGGGGGTACGAACAGGCCGAACACCCCGGCCACGGACGTGAAATCGGTCTTCTGGTCGGGGGTCAGGCCTACGAACTTGGCCTCGGAGAGGAAGAAGGGGCTCAGGCTCACGATGTCCTCGACGCTCCCGTCCTTGAACACGCCGGTGGTCCAGAGCGCGAAGGTTTCGTCCTGTGCCCCGGGCTTGCCCGAGACCCCGGAAACCTTCACGAGCAGCGGGCCCACGTCGTACTCGTAGGCTTGCACCGTCAGATCGTCGAGCTTGACGTTCCCGATCGGCACCGGAGTCTTGGTGCCCACGGCCTTGGCGCAGCCCGGCAGCTTGGTGTTGACCTGGAGCAGCACCTCGTTGGAGCCATCCAGCGTGTAGCGCCAGGCGTGGGCGAGCACGTCCACGACGTCGCCCACCTTCGTGCCGAGGAAGTGCTCCGCCGTGGCCGCGGACACGAAGAACCTGATGGCCTGGTGCTTGCCGGCCTCCAGGTTCGGGTAGGTGCTGTCCTGTTGCACGAAGATCTGGCACGCCTGCTTGGGGGAGCAGGCGCCGCGGCTCACGGCCGTGACGATGACGGCCGGCACCCACACCTTGGCCGGCGGGCTGGGATCGTCCTGCCAGATCTGCGCGATCGTCTTCTGCGGCGCGTCCGGCGGCTTGTCGCCGCACGTAGGCCAGGGCACGCCGCCCGCGGTCCCGCCCGCGCCCGTGGCCCCGCCCCCGCCGGTGGCCGCGCCCCCGCCCGCGGCCCCGCCTGCGCCGGTGGCCCCGCTCGCGCCTGTGCCTGCCCCGCCCGCGCCCGAGCCGGTCGCGGTCCCGGCCCCTGCCGCTCCGGCGCCCGTCCCGGTGGCACCCGCAGCGGCGCCCGAGCCCTGGTCGGTGCCGCTGGTGCTCGCCGCGCAGTTGCTCCAGGCCATGGCGCACAGCGGCACCGACGCCACGGCCACTAGCGGTCCCAGCGACTCCCGCAGGCCCAATCTGGTCATGCCCATCACCGCCTTCTCGTACGCCGCCGCCGCTCCCAGGCCAGGCGCGGCCTCGGCGCGGCTCCCATGATACACCGCGCGCGGTCGTGGTACGCGGTTTCGGCAAGGACCTGCCGGTCAGGGCGAACGGGGTTGGGGCCCCGTTCGCGGGGTCTGGGGCGGAGCCCCAGCGTGGAATTCTCGCCGCGGACGGCACGCCAGTGTCCACCGTGCGCGACAGCCGCAGGACGTTGCCGGTCGCGTCTGCCCGCTCCGTTCGCGCGGGCGTATCGGTTTCACCCTCGATCGGCAGGCGCAGCCTGCACGTATTGTGTACGCTCCGGGCCATGAGAAGCGAAGCGATGGTGATCGAGCGGCACGGCGGAGCCGACGTGATCGAGCGCCGGAGCATCGAGCTGCCGGAGCCGGGGATGAGGGAAGTGCGCGTGCGCGTGCGCGCCGTCGCCGTGAACCACCTCGATCTGTGGGTCCGCCGCGGCGGACCGGCGTTCAAGCTCGAGTACCCGCACCGGCTTGGTTCGGACGTGGTCGGCGAGGTGGAGGCCCTCGGACCCGGCGCCCGCGGGCTTGCCGCCGGCCAGCGGGTGCTGCTGCACCCCGCGGTCTCATGCGGCGCCTGCGACGCCTGCCTCGGCGGGCGCGACAACCTGTGCCGCAAATACCGCATCCTGGGAGAGAACGCCCAGGGCGGCTACGCACAGCACATCGTCGTGCCGGACGTGAACTGCCTGCCCGTCGGTCAGGGGCTCGGCGACGCCGAGTGGGCGGCCATGCCGCTATGCACGCTCACGGCCTGGCAGATGGCCTTCCGCAAGGGCCAGGTCGGGCCGGGACAGACCGTGCTGGTCAACGCCGCGGGCAGCGGCGTCTCGAGCCTGCTCATCCAGCTCTGCAAGCTCGCGGGAGCGCGCGTGCTCGCCTCGACCGCCAGCCCGGAGAAGGTCGAGCGGGCCGAGCTCCTGGGCGCCGACGAGGTGGTGGTGACTGCCGAGCGGGATCTCGCCAAGGAGGTCAAGTCGTTGACCGGCGGTGTCGGGGCGGACGCGGTCTTCGACCACGTGGGCGGCGAGCTCTTCGAGAAGAGCCTGCTGGCGGTGCGCTGGGGCGGGAGGATCGTCACCTGCGGCGCCACGGCGGGCTTCGTGCCGCGCATCGATCTGCGCCAGATCTTCTTCCGCCAGATCGAGATCCTGGGCTCGACCATGGGCCGCATAGGCGACCTGCGCGCGGCGCTGCCGCTCATCGAGGGCGGCCGGCTGCGGCCGGTCGTGGACCGCGTGCTGCCGCTGTGGGAAGCCCCGGCCGCGCACCGGGCCCTGGAGGGCCGGCAGGTGTTCGGCAAGATCGTGCTCGCCGTGCCGTAGCCGCCCTACGCGCACAGCTCGCTCGACGAGCCACCCAGGCCCGCGGGCTCCCGCACGGCGTAGCTCAGCGCCAGAAGCTCGAGGAGCAAGAGGCGGTAGACGGCGTGCAGGGCGTCGACGTCGGCGTCGCTGTGCAGCCCGAGCGCGTTCTCCAGGTGCGCGCGCACGAAGCCCACCGCGTGCGGCTGTTCCATGGCCACGACGTCGTCGGTTTCCAGGGCCTCGTGCGGATCGGCGCCGCGCAGTTGCTCGTCCAGGGACAGAGCCTCCTCGACGCCGGCCGCGGCCGTGTCCGTCACGCGGTCGAGGCGGTCGCCGAAGGCGTCATCGAACGCCAGCCACAGCGCCGCTCCCACGAAGTAGCCGAGCGCCGCGGCCAACTCGTCGCCGCTTCGCGCCAACGCGCGGCCGACGCGCTGCGCCAGCTCCGGCTGCCGCTGCCCGAAGCGCTCGAATGCCTCGCCCACCCGGTACTCGCCGCGATCTTCCTCGCCCGCGAGCCACTGCTCGGCGCTCTCCATGGCCTCCGCCGGCAGCAGGGCGTGACGTGGAACCGGCCGGATCGCGGCCTTGCGCACCCACACGCCGCGAGGCTACCACGGCCCGGCCCTGGCCGGGCTCCCGCCGGCGCCCGGGCGTGCCCGGCGCGCAACGGCCGCGGGGCGTTGCTGCTTGCGTTGGCCCGCTGCGTTCGCGCTGGCGTATCGGTCTCACCCTTGGGTTGCGGGCGAAGCCCGCGCTATGATGATCTTGGAGACCGATCATGATCCGTACTGTTGAGGCCGTGATCGATGCCGAGGGACGGGTCCGGGTGCTCGAGCGCGTGCGTCTACCCGCCCACCGGCGGGCCCTCGTCACGATCCTCGATGATGCCGCTCTGACCGGGACGGACGAGACGGCGTTGCTCAGCGAGCGGGCCCTGGCCGAGGACTGGGATCGTGCCGAGGAGGACGTGGCGTGGTCCCACCTGCCGCCGGAGCGGTAGTCCTCGTCCCTACGGCGTCAAACGTCGGTTGGAACGGTCTAGGGCGGCGAAGTTGCTAGGGAATTCCGTGCAGCGCCGGTCCTGATTGTACCGCCTGGGGCGGGAACGGTGGCGGAGAAGTCCGCAGAATCTCGCGAGTCGAACTGGTG